>CAYGQA010000003.1:0-126912 GCA_964352145.1 uncultured Candidatus Peribacteria bacterium | reverse complement strand
CTTCTAGCTTCTAGCTTCTAGCTTCTAGCTTCTAGCTTCTAGCTTCTAGCTTCTACTCACTACAAACTCAACACCAATGTTAAAAAACCTCACCAGTATCGCACTTAGTATCCTCTTGATCACTCTTAGCTCTTCGGCAGCTTTGGCTGCCCCTGTTCAGTTGAAGGTGGACTGCCTTTGTGTTGATAAGGAATATTTGGTCTATGGTGATGAGCAAGCTGAGGGATCTGATGGGGATTGTTATGTGAGTGTGGATTTAGATGTGTTAGATGTGACTGAGGAACCTGAAGGAGAAGGTATTGCTGATTTTACTGGATTGAGTGCTCTTGCTAGTCCATTGCAGATTTTATTTGAGCAGTCGAATCTCAAGGATTCTTTTGTCTCTTTGCTTCGAAATGTGTTTAAAGGCCATACTGAGAAGTATCATGCTTTTATCGATGAAGAAGTTTTTGGAGCTGCTATTGCCAAGATCTCATCTTTTGAAAACTCGACAGATCTTGAAGCTTACCTCCAGACTCAAGAAGGTGAATGTAAGGAGGATGGGAAAGACTCAAACCCTAAGCCGAACTGTGTCATAGAGAGAGCTATGTGTAGCTATGAAAAATACGTAGGAGTTCTCTTCCATGAAGCGGGACAATCGGTAGCGAATACAGGAATCACTACAGACAATCTTGATGCTGTTTTAGTGGCACTGCAAAACAGAGATCAGGCGATACTTGATGAAGCTCAACACAGTCAAGAAGCTCTTGATATAGCGATAGCGGTGTATGCTGAGTTTTTTCAAACCTATCGACTGCATCTTCGTTTTAAAGAGCTGATCGTTCATTTGGCGAAGGTAAGAGCTCTGACAGCGAATATGAGGGAGCTCGTCGGATGTATCCCAAATAAGTTTGTGGGGGTAGCGACGACGAAATGCAACTAGACGCTGAAGGCGAATTTTCAATTTTCAATTTTTAATTTTCAATCAAATATCAATATACAAATCTTAAAGGCTTGGAGTGTGGGGTTTCCCTGAAAGGGGCTAAGGGTAGAGGGGATGGAGCCAACTCAATCACAATCATCAATCAACATTTAAAAATATAAAAAGCTATCAGCCATTAGCTATAAGCCATCAGCTACTATGTTCAAACCCTTCAAAATATCGCTAACACTCCTCCTGTTGACGCTCCTTGTGAGTCTGAGTGCTGTGGCCAATGCAGAATTCAATTTCTCTGATGTGAAAGAGGTTTCTGATAATAAGCTGAGTCGTGGAGGATCTCGTACTTCTCTTGGTGAAGGAGAAGGTTCCGGATTTTATCTGACGATCTACGAGGATATCGTTAAGAATCCTAATAAAAGAGTCGAAGAGGCGGTGAAGAAACGATTTGGAGTAGATTTTGAAGTAGACCTTAGCCCAGCTCAAGAGTCAGGGAAACTTATTTTTACGGATTTCTTTAAGGACCCGATTACTTCTTCGTACAAAGGGATTAGTACTCCTGAGTTGAAATCTTCATTAGCTGCTGATTGTGTGCGGATTAAAGCTGCTCAAGCTGAAGATGAAAAGCGTCGTTGGGATCTGGTTCGTAAGCGTTTAGGGGAGAGGAAACAAGCTATGGAAGATGGGGATATCCAGGAAGATGAAGAGGATATAAATAGTGAAGCTGAGAGTATCAATCGAGAGCTCTTGAATCGTCTGATAGGATTGGTCGATGAAGAATCAGATAAGCGTTTGCAGGCTGCTATTGAAGAGATCCCAGATGCCACGACTTTGAATGAACAAGATGCTCTTTTAAGATGTTATTCAGATTTTAGTCGAGAAGTTGACTTTGAGCTTCGACTTCAGACTATCCTGCATCCGACACGACGACAGATGGAGGTTTTGAGTACTTTTATGAATGATCGTTTGGATGATTTTACTGATCAAAACAGTCTCTATGGATCGTCTTTTCCTCGATATGATTTGCTCTTCGATATTGATGTGATTGATTACATCATCTTTGGCTCACCAGTATCGACGACTGTAGGCACTACTGGAGGAGGATCTTTTCCGATTCAGACTGGTGGATATAGTGATTATGGTCAGTTGATAGAGTTTTCTACTCCTCCAGATGGAGCTTCTACTAGTGGGGGAAGATCAAATGACCCCACAGGAGGAAATAATGAAAATGGAAACGATGCTTCGGGAGAAAATGAAGATGGAGGCTTTGGTTCTAGTTCAGGAGATTTTGCAGGACCTTTTTGTGCTGATGATCTAGATGGTTTAGATCTTGATGAGCGCTTACTTGATCCTGAGCAAAGAGCTGAATTGGAACGAACTCCTCGTAGAGCTGATGATGAGGAAGAAGAAGATGAAGAATTAGCTCCTTTGAGGGATCTAGCAGATCTTGAAGAAGAGGATGCTGTTCCAAGAGAAGGTGAGTCAGATACAGGTGAAGGGAAGTTTCAATTGGGACCAAACTTGTCAGTCGCCTGTGAAGGGACCGCAGGAGTAGATTTTGGGAATGATTTCTTACAGTTGCTTTTTTGTATCAATATTGGATTTGAGAAAACGGGGAGTAGTTGGACGAGTGTTCGTGATGAGGACTGTATCGCCTGTCATGTCTATCGGATGAATGAAGTTTTTGAAGAGTACGTCCTGAAGACCTCTGTAAGACCTCATAAAAATACCGGGACTATCATGGAATCAGCTGTTTGTGAGGATGGATATGGGGATGATATTGGTTTTCATTTTTTCCTTGAATGGGTGCCTGTGAAGCTCTTCCCAGATATTTGTTATCCACAGGGAGGTGATGGGAATGATAATGCAGCACGAGCTGAGTATGCAGAGATGGTGGGATATCCTGAGGTCTTACATCGTACTGATCGAGAGACTATGTATGTCGACTGTGAAGCTGATTTTAAGGATGAGAATGATCAGAAACGTTGTGTAGAGGCCTTAAATGGACAAAAAAAGCTTGAGTATGCAGATTTTAGAGCGGCGTACTTAGAGGATGTCACTCGAGCTTATCAGTCTCCTGATAGACGTCTTCAAGACATTGATCAAATAGATAAAGACGCCAATGTGTGGGCGAAGCTCGTAGGAAATCATGGTATCGCCGAGCGTGAACTTCACATCTTCCTCTATCGTCTAGGACAGGTGCCGGCTCAATACCAAGAAGATGAAAAAATAGAGCAAGATTTCAAAGATCGACAAGATGCTCTAGAAAGGGAGCTAAAGGCACTCGAAAATCGATCTGATTTGAATGAGATCCAAAAAGGGGAAAAATATTTATGTATTAAAGGGTTCGCTTTAGCTACTCAGCAAAATAGAGATGTGAATCTTAATTGTGATGTAGAGGATACTTTGGTGGATCTTGAAGATGCGATTATTTCTGAAAGAAATCGAGTCATGCGTATCACTCAGCGCTGGAATACTCAGAGCAGAGATTTTAATAAAGAAAACAAATGTGCGACGTTTTCAGGATCAGGTTTGATTGATGGCTTCTGGGATACTTTTGGAGAGAAGACAGATGCTGGTTACTTTTTTGAAACTGATTACCGAAGGACTCAGACTATTGAAGAACAAATTACTGGCCAATTAGCGACGAATGCTGATCTGACGGATTTTGATAGCTTGTTTTCGTCCATTAATGAAGAAGTGGAATTCATCGCTAATGCACAAACGAGACGTCAACAACAAGAACAATTTCAAACGGATCAAGAGACCGGTTTACAGCTTTTTTCTGCTTTGGCAGCAGAGTTAGGAAGCTTTCGATCAAATATGCAAGCTTTGACTGCCTGGTGGTCAGAGATGGTGGATGAAAAGCAGTTTGTGAATAAAGGAGGAGAGAGGATTAATGTGCTGGAGAGCTTTCTGGAAAAACTAAAGTAATAAGGTCCAATAGAAAGGTCCAAGGGCCAAAAAATATCTGAAAATTTGATAATGAATACCATGTTGAAGAAAATATTTACATCGATGCTCATACTGCTACTGATTGCTCAAATCAGTGCTCCACTGAGTTATGCTCAGGAGGAAGAGAAAACAGCCAATGAAGAAATCGCTGAATTTGCCAATGAATCAGGTCGTGATTTGGCTGATGAAATTCTTTTTGAAAACATTGCTTCGTTAGCGGGATCGAGTTGTAGTTTGTATGCTCTTGGGACTGATCTGGTAAACATCGCTTATGATGGTCAGTGGAGCTTTACTGATTCGATGTTAGAGCTTTCAGTATTGTTTCGTAACGAATCATGGCGAGAGATTATTTGGGCGGTGACTGATGAGAGAGAAGCTTTTATAAAAGAGTTAGTGAAATTAAAGAAACAACGATGTTTGCTCGGGTTTGCGATGCCTGAAGCGCAGTTTGATGATCAGGAAGAAAAAAGACTGGAACAGATAGCGACAGTAGAAAAACAGATTACTGAGTTAGAAGCAAAGATTGAGTATTTTGCTATTCAACGTCGAAATATGCTTTTTGATAAGCCTCATTTTGGAGGTCTTCAGTTGGAAGTTGGGGAAAGCTTTGTCTTACCAAAACTAGAAGTAGAGAAGATTTTTTATGGATTGGGAGGCTTTACTTCGCTTGATGTGAATTTTCAGCAGCTTTTACTGTCTTCAAGAAGAGTGCTTATGGATACGAGAGAGGACCTTGCTGTGGTCGTGACGAATATCCCAGAGGATTGTTTTGCTGTGGTGACTGTAGGACATGAGCTTGATCTTTATTTTGCTTCGAAATTTGAATATAAGGCTGGTGTATTTGTTGATGATCAAGGAAATTCATATGCTTCTTTCAGCGCTTTTATAGATGATAATGCTTCTGAGATTGTTCAGCAGTATATCGCAAATTCATGTTCTTTTTCTCGAGATAGAGCCTTGGTAGATGCTGAGCTGACAGGTGCTAAGGAGCAATTTCTTCTCTTTCAAAATGGTTTAAATCAGATTCTTGATACTGTTTCTCAAAGAATACAAAATATCGAACGAGAGATCAGTACTCTAGAAAGGCAAAAGAGAGATGGAGGAGAGGTTTCTGATGATGAATTACAAAAACTCTATCAATTCAGAGGACGTCTTTTAGGGATACAAGAGTATCACTTTCTCGTTTTAAAAAAAGTTGGATCTCCAGAATCACAGAGTTTAGATGCTTTGGCTCAGAGCTTAGAAGATTTCAGCTCTGCTGTCTTAGGAGTGATCAAGGATGATGAAGAGAAGAAAAAATCACGTATTTCTTTTGCAGAGCGATTTGAAGCCGCTAATGAGAGAAGTTTGAAGGGTATCTGTACTCGTATCGAGGCGATGTATCGTGAAGCTGGTCGTAGTACTTCAGACTTGCCAGTGATTGGTTACGCAAACGGTAAGGAATACTGCCGAGCTGCTCCAGCTTGTGCTGATGTAGGTCTTGATAACCTCTTAGGTGGATCTGAGGGACGTAAAAAACTTGCTGAATGTTCAGGGTTTCTCTTTGATCAAAGTGAATTAGGTCCAAACCAACTGACTCAAGATGTGATTGCTTCTGATTCGGAAGATATTGGGATATTGCTTGAGCAAAGGGCTTTGAATGATCTCTTAAAGCAACGAAATCTTCATTATGCTTCTTTGAGAGGACGATATAAGAGTCTTTATGGAGCTCAGTCAGATACCACTGTTGTTTTAGAAAAGATGATTAAAGATACAGCTTTGGATCTTTTTAATCCTCGTTTGGCAAAAGTATATAATCCTAAGGGTAACGAAGCTAAAACGCATTATGGTCTAATGCAGAAAATTTACCAAGACTTCAAGTCTTTTATAGATGAGCAAGAAGGGAGCTGCGATGCGCCGGAGACGCCAAGCGTTTAAGGCCAAAATTTAAGGGTCAAGATCCAAAAAAATTATCAAATTTTCAGAATTATCGAATTTTCTATTTGAATGAAGGTCCTAGTAGCAATCAGCAATCAACAATAATTAATCCACAAGTCGTATTTCTTGCCCAGGTCTTCATTGACTCTGTAAACTTACAAAAATAATATATTCATGAAAAAACTTTTTCTCCTGATATCGGTCTTTTTCTTCTCAGTGCTTACGGTGAATGCTCAGTCACAGGTGATCTCTCTTTATGATCAGAGTGTGAGTTTCCCTGCTTGTACTCGTGTTGGTGTGAACTCCTGTAGTAAGTTGGATGCTACTGATACTTCATTGGTAAAGAAACAAGTCAGAATAGAGCGTTTTGTGCCGGGAAGTGGATATCTTTCTCTCTATTTTAAAGATAATTCGGTGATATCAAGTGGTTTTGAGGGAGGTTTTGATTTAGATCAGGCTTATTTCGAGCCGAATACAGGTGGAAGAGTGAATCTTGGTGCTGGTATTCAGGTTTTTGAGAGAGGTACCGTGGTCTTGGAGTTTGATCAGCCTTTTTCTGGGAATGAAAGACTTAAAACAGATTATGAAATAGTGGTCTATTACCTGCCTCATACGGAGTCTGAAAGACAAGGATTTTTGACTCGATTACAGGATAATGCGAGTGAGTTTTTTCAGTTTAAAGATCGTGAAGAACGGGTGATAAACCCTCTTTGTCAGGCTATAGGGAGTAGTGAGCGACTCCCAGATATTTGTCCAGATAGCTCTATTAATACGCCTGTACCTGATACTGCTTTTGATTCTTCATCCAATCTTTTTCGGACAGATGCTGATGATCTGCCAGAGCTAGACTTTTCTGGTAAGCCTACTCGAGCTCCGATTGTGACTTTACAAGATAAGGTGAAGCAGACTTTTGTGAATGAACCTGTTTTGATCCAAGTGCAAGATATCTACGATCCCGATGGGAAGTGTCAGTTTTTTGATTTTGAATGGAGAAAATCTGATGGAATGAGAGTGAGAGATGTTGATGTGGATCCTCGCTTGGGAGACCTGTTCTTTGTACCAGAAAACACAGGAGCGTTTACTGCTCAATTACGTATTAAAGAGGGATGTAAAGAGCTAGGGACCTTGTTTTCTGACACGGTGTCTATACGAGTTATTGTAAATGATAAGACGGTTTCATTCCCAGACTTGGCTGAAGCTCCGCAGTATCAAAACTCTATCTTAGAGCTTTATCATCTCGGAGTGGTGCAAGGATATCCTGATGGGACTATGAGGCCCAATGCTCCGATTAATCGAGCAGAGTTTTTGAAGATCCTTTTTGAGACACTTCAGTATCGTATCGATAAAGAATCCTTTTCTCCGCGTTATACTGATGTGAATCCTGGAGATTGGTTTGCTCCTTATATCCATGAGGCGGATTCCATAGGGGTCATCAAAGGATATCCAGATGGCTACTTCAAGCCAGGATGGACGGTTAACCTTGTAGAAGCTCTGAAGATGGCTATGAATTTTTCGAGTATTGAGATCCTCGATGATGTGATGAATGAATTCCCTGATGTACCAAATACCGAGTGGTATTCGCGTTTGGTGAAAACAGCCTTCAGAGAAGGGATCCTCGATGATATTGAGCCAGGACGAAAAGTCTTCCCGTCACAGCTCCTGACGCGTGGTAAGGCTATGCAGATCGTTGTACGGACCTTGATTTACCCAGTGAATCGAATTAACTATTCGAATAGAGAGGTTTTGAGAGCTCCAGATGCTTTTGAAGATTTTAGTTCTTTTGATTATTAGAGTATTTATAGGTGCTGCTGTCCCATTTCTTCTTCAGAAAGAATTAACAAATCAACTCAGCTTTGAAAAAAAAATCTCAATCTGCCGCTCTTAGGAGCTCTTCTTTCTCTTTTTCAAAAGAGAAAGACTAAGAAACCTCGGATTATCCTAGGTAACTCTTGCTGAATCTAAATGAAACCTGAGTTCTTCTCCTTTGAAAAGGAGAGGGACAGCAAAGCGGTAGCGCAGGCGGGTGAGATTTCTCAGCTTATGAAGTATGATTTACTTTAAACAAACTGCTGGATGATTTTTAAATGAAGAAAAATCTGTAAAGTGATAGCTTACATCCTCTCAGGGACTTCAATCCCTAATATTTCTAAGCCATTCTTGAGTACGTAAGCGACCGCTTCGACCAGTTTTAGACGAGAAGCTTGTTCTTCTTCAGATCCATCGAGGATTCTCACATTATTGTAGAAGAGGCTGAAGGCCTGAGCGAGTTCGAAGAGATAGTTACAGAGGTGGTTTGGTTTGTACTCCGTGAGTGATCTTTCGATTTGTGCTTCGAAGGCGAGGAGTTTTTTGAGTAATCCGAGTTCCTCGGGTGCTTGAAGCTTGAGGCTTGAGGCTTGTAGCTCCAGGCTGGAAGCCTTCCTAAGTACTGATTGAGTACGCGTGTACGCGTATTGGAGGTAGGGGGCTGAGTTCCCATCGAAGCTGAGCATGATGTCCCAGTCGAAGGTGTAGTTTTTCGTTCTACTTTGGCTGAGGACATTGTATTTGATGGCGCTGATTCCGATTTTTCGAGCGAGCTCTACTTGCTCTTCTTCTGGAAGCTTTGAATTATGTTCTTTTATTTTTTCTAAGGCTCTTTTTTCAGCTTCGTCGAGCACGTCTTCGAGTAAGATGATCTTTCCTTTACGAGTACTCATCCCTCCTTCTGGAAAGCTCATGCGTCCGAATTCGACATGAACATGATGCATTTTATTCATTCCAAGCTTTTCTGCAGATTCGAAGAGTTGTTCGAAATAGAGTTTTTGTGCGACATCTACTACGTTAATCCCTAAATCTCCTTTGAGTTCATCTTGCCAATACTTGATACGGGCGAGATCTCTTGTCGCATAGAGAGTTGCTCCATCACTTTTCTTGATGATTGCTGGAGGTTTGTTTTCGTCATCCATTTCGATGATGAGTGCTCCTTCATTTCCTTCGATTATTACTCCTTTTTCTATTCCTTCTTTTATTATCTCTTCCATCTTGTCTTCATAGAAGCTTTCTCCATTGATGCTGTCGAATTCGACTCCGAGGCGTTTCCAGATCTTTTCACATTCATCGATTGATACTTGTCGTATCCATTTCCAAAGCTCCATGAATTCTTCATCTCCTTCTTCCAGCTTTTTAAAGGCAGCTCTTCCTTCATCTTCTAATCCAGGATTCTTTTCTGCTTCATCATGAAAAGTCACATACAGCTTTAAGAGTTCTGTGATGGGGTCTTCTTTTATTTTTTCTATATCTCCCCATTTTTTTATAGATACGATGAGCTTACCGTATTGAGTCCCCCAATCTCCCAGATAATTATCTCGTATTCTTTCGTATCCATTAGCTTCGATGAGGTTGTTGATCGCTTGCCCAATAATGGTTGAAAGGAGATGGTGTACTCCCATTGGCTTAGCAATGTTTGGGTGTGATGTATCGGTGATCGCTATTTTTCCATTTCCTCTTGTGAGATGTCCGTAGCTTTTGCTTTCTACTCTTTCTATCAATTCTTCAAAACTTTCTTCAAAAACTTTCTCAGCAAACCAAAAGTTTATGAAACCTGGACCAGCGATATCAGTTCGGTCTATCAAATCGTTCTCAGGGAGGGCGTCAACGATTGATTGAGCGACTTCACGTGGGTTTTTTCCAAGCTCTTTACTGAGCATTAAGGCGATGTTTGTCGCTTGATCACCAAACTCTGAAGATTTTGGTTCTTCGAAGGATATTGTTTCGATTTCTTTGCCGGTTCCGTCTTTTACCGCTTGTATGAAGAGGGCTTGGAGTTGATTGGAGATCATTCGTTTTTCTCAGTTAAAGTGGATGAAATATAGCATATTGTGGTCTTCTTTGAGAAATTTTCAGTTTTCAATTTTTACTTTTCAATCAAATTACAATTTATAATGATCAAAGTTTAAACTCGAAACACGAAACAAGGTAGTTATAGAAATATCTTTTATTAGTTTTTTGATAAATAATTAAGATTAATAGTGTTCTAAGGATTGTTTTTAAGCCCTTTTTTTGCTATAATGAAATGAAAATCATAAATAAAAAACTATGTCAGAATTTCAAACAGATGATGATGTTTTAGAATCAAGTGGCGTATTTGAAGCTGCAGAAGTACGTTATGGAGTAACTGTTAATATTTCTAAAGCTTATGATCTTGAAAAGGAAAAAGAAATTTACCAACTCTCCTTTTCTTTGGATGGAGAAGAAGAAACGATAGTTTTGGATAATGCTTTATCAATTGTGGAATCTGAATCGATTTTCAAATTTGCACATGAAAATGTGCCTGAAGATCACCCGGAGAGACTATATATTGCTTATGGAAGGATAAAACGTGAATTAAAAAGAAGAAATGATGCTGAAAAAGAAATTGAAGAATTGAGAATGGAGGAGAAGGAAAGACTTCTTCGAGCATCTTTAGATACTTCTTACCGAGAGAGTGAGGAATTATCTGGTCATAGAATCAATGTTTTATGGAAAGATGAAATTGGCTTACATGGTAGTTATGTCTTGGAATTCCCAGCTTTAGAAAAAGATTACACAGCTGATGATCGATGTAATGGAAGCGGACAATTAGAAACTTCAATGATTGCAATCGGTGCTCGCCCTGAGATAGCAAAGAACATCTTTAAAAATTTTACAAAAAACTTGAAAAAAGAGATAAGTGAAGTTCAAGATGTAGATGCTTATACACTAAATCAATATAGAGAAGATGTAATAGAACAGCGTAAATTATTTGAGAGGTATAATGAAGGTGATGTATTTTGGGGTCAATCGGATGAAGCAGTTAATAATGTTTTCTATACTGAAGAAGCTTCAGTTAATGGAGTGCATCTTTCAATTGCATATAAATCTTTTGTCAATCAGTTCGTATTAGGATTTCCTGATATTATTGATGATCCAGAAGCTGAAAATCGAGGAATTTATGAATCATGGATCAAATTAGGTAGAAATAGCTCTACAGCAAAGGAGAGATTTGAATATGCTAAGGAACTTGCTGAGAAGGGTAAGGATGTTTATGAAATCTTAAAATCTGTTTCTCCTAAATAATTTGTAAAAAGACTAGATTTATTTGGCCTTTCTATTTGATAATAGGCCATTGTTTTTATTACAAACTACTCACTACAAACTAGGCACTGATCTATGGTATTCTAAGCCTGTTTGTTTATCAGAAAACTCTTATCTGAAAATTATGTCTGTTTCATTCTACTACGTCGCACTCATCTACTTCTTCCGTATTTTGAGTTGGTTGATTGTCGCTAGAGTGCTGGTCTCATGGTTTGCACCTGGATCTCGACATCCGGTGGTGCTGTTTATCAAGCAAACGTCTGAGGCGGTGATTGCTCCAGTGAGGAATGTCCTTCCAAAAGGCTCTGGATCTATGGCGATGGTAGATTGGTCTCCGCTGGTGACATTGATCCTGTTGGATATCCTTCGCTATGGACTCATTAAGTTTTTTGTTTTTTGATAGTTGTTTTATTGTAACAACATCGTCAATGCTTCGTAATAAATGAAGACGGTTCTTCAAGCAATTTACTTTTTAATCAAGCAGACCTTTTCGTTATTTTTCTAAGCCTTTGATAGGATTGTCATAATATTTTCATTTTTTTATTTTTCATATGAAAAAGTTACTCGCCTTTATGTTGGCATTCGGGATGTTTCTTAGCCCAAGTCTCTACGGAGCGCCACAAGCTTTTGCAGAGGATGATGATTCTTTAGAAGCTCAGCTTGAGTCAGAAGAACAAGAATCTGAAGAAGACTATGATGAAGCAGCTGAAGAAGCTGTTGATGAACTTGTAGAAGAGTTATCTGATGATAATGGAGATGATACAGATGAGGAAGATGAAGAGATCGAAGAAATTCTGGAGCTTGATTCAGAAGAAATGGATGATCTTTTGACTGATGGTGGATTAGATGTCCCTTTTGCTGAAGTTTTTGTTCATGAAGGACGTAGAGGTGTTCTTAAAAAGATTAGAACTGCTGTAAGGAAGCATAAAGAGAATCGTCGTGATGTTGTTATGGTTTATGCTCGACTGAGAAGAGCTGCAAATAAATCAGATCTCCCTACAAAAGAAGAATTAGAAAACATGACAGAAGAAGAACGTAAAGCTATTTTATCTGAATTTTTCGAAGAAATGGGAGAACAGCGAGAACGTTTTTTGAAGAAAAAAAGAAAAGAGAGAGTCAAAAACTGTTTAGAAAACGAAGAAACTTGCCAAGTAAAACTTGATGAACGTCGAGAGAATAGAGATGAAAGACGTGATAAAAGACAAGATAAAGCTATCGAACGTTGTGATGACCGTGAAACACCAGAAAACTGTAAAGAACGGCTTAATGGACTTTTTGAAAAATCTGAAGAAAGAAGAACAGAAAGACGAGAAAAAGTAGATACACTTATCGAAAAGTGTAAGGATGCAGGAAGAGAAGAATGTGTAGAACATGCTAAAGAGCTTCGTGAAAAAGTGAAAGAAGATAAGATGAAACGAAAAGAATTCCGAATGGAACTTCGAGATAAAGTAGAAGAAGTGGAGTTGTAGGTGTAAAGAGTGAGTATTTAAGCCGTAGAGACTTTATTTTGTAAGGTTTCTGCGGCTTTTGATTTATCTGGGCTTTCGACTTTGTTATACTGCTGTCCTTAACCACCCTGAAGCAGCGTATGGATCTCTTAAATACTGTTAACGATCAGCAAAAGAAAGCTATTGAAACTACTGAAGGTCCTGTTTTGATTGTAGCTGGAGCTGGTACGGGGAAAACAATGGCGCTGACTTATCGGATGGCTTATTTGATCCAAGAGAAGGGAATTGATCCACGCCAGATCTTGGCAGTCACTTTTACCAACAAAGCTGCTGGTGAGATGAAGGAGAGAGTGAAACAGCTGATCTCAGAGTCGGATGTGATGGCGGGGACTGTCCCGACGATGGGGACTTTTCATTCTATCTGTGTGCAGATCTTGAGGAGAGAAATACAGCATTTGGGCTATGAATCTTCTTTTGTTATCTATGATAGTGATGATTCTTTGGCGCTTGTGAAACGTATGATGAAGGAGCTGAAGATTTCTGATAAACAATTCAACCCTAAGGCTATCCGAGGAGCGATTAGCTCTGCTAAAAATATCTTACAAAGTGTTGATGATGTGCAGCGCTCAGCGATGAATACTTTTCAAGAAAAAGTCGGACTGGTGTATGAGTATTACCAAAAAGCCCTACAAAAAGCAGAGGCCTTGGATTTTGATGACTTGATTATGAAAACGGTTGAGCTTTTTGAAGAATACGAAACGGTACTGCAAAAATATCAGTATCGTTGGAAGTATATCCATGTAGATGAGTATCAGGATACGAATACTGCTCAGTATAAGCTTGTTCACCTGTTGGCTCAGGCTTTTCGAAATCTCTGTGTGGTAGGTGATCCAGATCAGAATATTTACTCTTGGCGTGGAGCTGATATCACGAATATTTTGAATTTCACTAAAGAATATTCAGAGGCGAAGGTGATCAAGCTCGAACAAAACTATCGTTCGACATCTTTCATCCTAAAGGCAGCGGAAGAAGTGATTTCTCAGAATAAGAGCCGTATTGAAAAAGAATTGTGGACGGATAAAGAAGACGGGGAGAAGATACAGATGATAGATGTCGATGATGAAAAAGCTGAGGCTGATTATGTCTTGCGTTGCGTGCGACCTTA
This sequence comes from uncultured Candidatus Peribacteria bacterium, assembly GCA_964352145.1. Lineage (GTDB taxonomy): Bacteria > Patescibacteriota > Gracilibacteria > JAUYGZ01 > JAUYGZ01 > CAYGQA01. The sequence continues at coordinate 113,417 of CAYGQA010000003.1, read as the reverse complement.
TATGGGACAGCTTAATAATCATGTCGTGCTTTACCGTACCAATGCTCAGTCTCGTATGCTTGAGGAGGCTTGTCTGCGTTATGGGATTCCTTACAAGGTTATCGGAGGCTTGAAGTTTTATGCTCGTAAAGAAATCAAAGATATCATTGCTTATCTACGATTGATCTATAACGCTCGAGATGATGCTTCTTTTGCGCGTATTATCAATACTCCTACTCGGAAGATTGGAGCGAAGACAATGGAAGCGGTTCAGCGAGTCGCTGTACGAGAGATAGCGAGTTTATATCAGGTGGCTTCTGGGCATGTCCATGGTCTTGAAATGGAACTTTCTGAGTCGAAGGTGAATCAAGTACGCTCTTTTTCAGATTTAATAGGAGAACTTCAAGCTTTTTCAAAAGAATTTCCAGTTTCTACACTTATTCGCGAGATCTTACATCGCACGAAGTATGATCAGATGCTCATGATGGAGAAGGATGTTGGACAGGCACGTTTAGAAAATGTACAGGAGTTGATGACCGTTGCTAAAAAATATGATGAGCTTGAGCCAGGAGTGGGATTAGGAACCTTCCTTGAAGAAGTGGCTTTGGTGAGTGATACCGATTCTTTACAGGGTTCTGAGGACTATCTCACTCTCATGACGGTCCATTCAGCTAAAGGACTAGAATATCAACATGTCTATATCGTTGGTTTAGAAGAGGGGATTTTTCCTCATTCTCGATCAGCTTTTGATCCTGAGCAAATGGAAGAGGAGCGTCGGCTAATGTATGTCGCAATGACGCGTGCTAAAGAAAAGCTTCATCTCCTTTGGGCACGAAGAAGGATGTTGTATGGAGAGACGCAATATAACCCCCCTTCGAGTTTCTTGAAGCATATCCCAGAAGAAGTTGCAGATGGAGAGTATTTAGCGCAAAAGGGTGAAAAAGAGATGGCTAACCGGATACGTTCTTATGGACGAGAGCAAAGGGAGAAGGAAGAGGTGACTTTTTCGGATGAAATACCTCATTTCATGAGGAATATCCAAGTTCCAAATCACAATGCCCAATCAAATATTAAACAGATTTTTGAAGAGGGTGATAGTGTTGAGCACAAGGCTTTTGGAAGAGGGGTTATTCGGAGTTTGAAAGGAGATATCGCTGATATTGATTTTGATCATTATGGGATGAAGAAGATTGCTCTGAATGTCGCTCCAGTGAAGAAATTGTAAAGTAGTTCAAAAAAGACCAATTCATCATGAATTGGTCTTTTTTTTAAATGAATCTGTTTTTAGAGCTCTGAATAGTCTTCTCCTCCTTCTTCTACATCTATTTTTTCTACATGTGGTTTCTCGCGCATCTTGTCTACAGATTTTTTGACTTGACGGATAAGATTGGCCTCCGATTTGTCGATGGCTTCTTTTGGATTGTGAGTAACTTCTTCGTGATGAAGGACTTTACCACCCATGGTTAGGGTGCATTTTACATCGTACTGATTGTGTTTTTCATGATGCTCTATGTCAATCTTGAGCATTTTGTTGTCTTCAGGAAAAGTCTGAAGGAAGGTTTCGAGATGTTCAAATCTTTTGCTAGCGTATTCTTTTAAGTCTTCTTTGAGGGCGTCTGTGATATGGACGAAGTGGTATTGGATGTTCATGGGGTTTGGGTTAGTGAATAGTGGGTACTTAATAGATTAGTGATTATTTTTTTATACTCCTCATACTCTTTTAATCTATTGTATTTTTGCGGAGTCCATTTGTTCTTCTTTGAGGTCGTGATGGAGGATTTTTTTCTCTGCCATGTTCATATTTTCATCAAATGTGTAGATATGAGGAACGCCGGTAGGGATCTCAACTGTTACGATTTGCTCATCACTGAGCGCTTCTAGCTTTTTTACGATACTTCTGAGACTATTACCATGAGCAGTGACTAAGACCACTTTCCCAGCTTTTACCTCGGGAAGGATTGTATTCGTCAGATAAGGAACGGTTCTTTTGTAGGTATCTTTGAGGCTTTCGCCATTTGGAGGAGCGATGTCATAGCTTCTGCGCCAGATGTGTACTTGTTCTTCGCCAAATTTTGCTTGCATATCAGAGCGGAATTTTCCTTGAAGATCTCCATAGTGCCTTTCATTCAAGGCTTTGTCTTTGATGATAGGGATCTCTGATTGTTTGAGGTCATCTAGGACGATTTCTAGAGTGTCTTGTGCTCTGCTGAGCTCAGAGGTAAAAGCCATATCAAAGTGAAATCCTCTTAGGTTTTCTGCTGCATGATGGGCTTCTTCTTTCCCTTGATCAGCGAGAGGAGCATCAAGCCATCCACTGAAGATTTTTTTGAGATTAAATTCTGATTTTCCATGTCGGATAAGTATCAGAGTGCCTGTTTTGTGACTTTGAGTCATGGAGTTTGGATGATCAGTGATCTTATCCTAGTGCTTTTTTTTAGCTCGAGCAAGGCATTGATTCTTTCATGGATTACTCATTAAAAACTCGCTAGAATGTCAGCAAAACATTACTCTACTCCATGGCAAAGGGTCGGAAGAAAGACAAATCAAGAGGTAATAAATATGCTCATCTTAACCAGCCTCAAGCTGAGCTTGATTACCATGATCGAGGAAAGATGACTGAGCATGAGATTAAGTCTCTTGCTAAAGACTTTGTAGAAGAATGCGCTGAGAGAGGTATGAAAAAAGTCCTTATCATTACTGGAAAGGGATTGCACTCTGAGCAAGGTCCAGTGATACGACCAATGATTAGGCAGTTCCTTCATAGATTACCTCAGGTTGTTTCTGTTGAAACAGCGAGGAGAGATAGGGGTGGAGATGGTGCGCTCGAGGTCGAACTTCTATGAGACCTCTAAATTAAATTTGTAGCTTACTCCTCAAACTTCTAAGATGAAGGAGTAAGGAATAAGGTTTAAGAAACCTTGGTTTTTTGTATTTGATATTTGTTTCGCATTTTACTCTCGCACGAATCGAAGAGAAGCTGCCGAGATCGTATTTGATTTTTGATATTTGAAGATTGTTGCTTGAATGGAAATTAAAAACTGAAAACTGATCATTGCATTAGCTCTACTTGTGAACTACCATGTCATGGCATTTTTTTACGCTTTTCTTATGGATCTCGATACTCAACTCGCTACTCTCATCGAACAAGCTCTTTTTGAAGATGGAGAACGTGATGTTACTTCAGAGCTTCTTTTTGACGCTGATGAAGAACGTGAAGGAATGATTATTTCTAAAGATGCTGGAGTGATTTGTGGAGTGAAGTTTATGGAGACCATTACAAAAGCTGTCGATGAAAGTATTGTAGTAGAACCGTATGTAGAAGAAGGGGATCGAGTGAAGAACAGGATGATGTTAGCTGGGATGAGCGGAAAGGTTGTTTCTATGCTTCGAGTTGAGAGAGTCCTTTTAAACTTCATGAGTCGTCTTTCTGGGGTTGCTTCTCATACTTCACGTTTTGTGACAGCTGTAGAAGGTACGGGAGCGGTGATACTGGATACTCGTAAAACTGTCCCTGCGTGGAGATATCTTGATAAATATGCGGTAACTGTAGGAGGAGGTATTAATCACCGTATGAATCTAGAGGATATTGCCATCATTAAAGATGTACATGTTGATTCTGCTGGATCGGTGGATGAAGCGATTACTCGTTTTCGAGCACAAGAAGCTGAGAAGCCTCTTATCGTTGAGGTAAGAAGTATGGACGAATTAGAACAAGCTCTGCAGCATTCTAAATCTATAACAAGAATCATGTTAGATAATTTTTCTCTTTCTCAGATGAGAGATGCTGTTCAGACAGCTTCAGGAAGGATTCTCTTAGAAGCTTCTGGAAACATTACTTTAGACACAGTACGTGATGTAGCGGAAACTGGTGTTCACTTCTTGTCTGTCGGAGCATTGACACACTCTGCACCTGCTTTTGATCTCTCTTTGCATATTTCTTCATAGTAGCAGCATTATTGTTGTCTTTGTCACTTGGGGGGTATTTGGTCCTTTAGTGTTTTCTGATATTATTCTGATGTACTTATCTTTATATGAAGCATAGTTCTGCAAAAAAATGGCTCTTATCTCTCTTCATCCTTGTACTCTTGGGAGTGTCAGCTTTTTTATTGCTAAGATCACAAAAAGAAGTTGAACCTGAAGAAGTCCCTGAAGTAGTTGTACCTGTAGTTGAAGACTTATTGGTAGAAGAAGAATGGATATCATTTGATTATCCTCGTGTTATCTCAGATGCTGCTTTTGTTTTAGAGATAGATCTTTTGAGTTCTTTTGAGACTATAGAAATCATCTGGAGTCATCCTGCTAATGTTGAAACAGAGTCTTATACATTAACGTCTTTTTTACCGCGATCTGATCAAGCACAGTACAATATCTCGGCAGTCTTAGGGAACCTTTTGCCAGGAGATAATGAGTATCAGATTATTGCGAGAAAGTTTGCAGAAGAAGAAGTTGATGAAGCTATGCAGGTAAGTTTTCCTTTGTTTTTAGATATTTCAGAATGGGAAGATTTCTCTAGTGATTCTCTAAGCTTCTTAGATGCTCCAGAGACTACAGGTGCTGAAGAATTAGAGATCACTGCTGAGTTGACGAAGAATGCTGATAGGGTCAGAGTGTTTTCTTATTATCCAGAATCAGGAAAGGCAAGTTTTACGAGATTGAGGAAATTTATAACTGGAGATCGATCTTTCTCATACAATGCATCTGAAAAATTAGGGAATATGTATTTTGGAGAAAACCTCTATATTTTTGAAGCTTTAGATGAAGATGGAGATCTTGTTGTGAGGAAATCTCTCAGGATAGAATCGACAAGACTGACTCTTTTAAGCCAGGTTAAAAAGCGTTTTGGTTCTTTTACTGAGGTGAAAGGGGGCTGGTATGTTTCGAGTTTATTGCCTTGGTTTTCTCTTAGACCAGTCTATCAGGATATTTTTTATAAGAGTGATGAAAAGTCAGTAGTGCTACCTCGTCCTACACTACAGTATTCTGCAGAGTCGGATTCGAAAACTCCTCTTTGTGAATACCTTGGATCACGAGATTTTGAAGAGGATGGAGTCAGTTATCGTGGCTATTCTTATGAAGCATGCCAACAATATCGTTTTGGTGTAGCGGTATATGATCGTTTTTTGAGTATCCTTACTTATCAGCCGGTTGAAGTGGTGAATCGACTGAATTATAAGGATATTAGTGAAAAAGCCTCCTCAGCTTTTGTCATGATGGAGACAGGATCAATGCCAGAGATCCGTGAAGAAATGATTGATTTGGACAGTGCTGAAGAGAATTTTGAAAATGAAAGTGATAGAAATGAAGAAGAAGAGTTAGTAGAGAAAAAGTATTATGTTTTTCAAATGTTGCTAACAGAAGAGTTAGAGTACACAGATAAAAAGATTGGACAGATTCGTGAGGAAGTAGAAGAGAAGCGAATGAATGAAGTGGTCGAACTTAGAGAACTTTTGACGGCTCATGGAGGTGATAAACTTTTTTCTGAGCTTCTCTTTACCGGAGTAGATGCTTTGGAAAAAGAATAGTCGAGCAAGGGTATTTCTGTGACAATTGTGGGAAATTGCTTGTTTGATCAATTTTTCAGCTTATATGAGAATATATCTCAGTTGCTTTTCTTCAAAGCTTTTCAAGGCTTTGTTTCTCCATTACACTCCATTCAACTTTAGGCAAACATTATGCATACTCCAGTACTCATCATCGGATCAGGATTGGCTGGTTTGAGTACAGCTTACCGATTAGCTCAACAGGGAGTGAAATGTACGATTATCACTAAGGATGAAGTACCTGTGAGAGGGACTAATTCTGAGTATGCTCAGGGTGGGATTATTTATAAAGCTCAAGAAGGTGATCCAGAAAGTTTGATAGAAGATATATTGTCTGCAGGTGATCATATCAATGCAAAAGATGCTGTTGAGCAGCTTGCGAAGCAGGGTACGGATTTAGTGAAAGAAGTGCTTGTTGATGATGTACAAGTTCCCTTTGATCGCAATGAAGAATCTTTTTCCCTTACAAAAGAAGCTGCTCATAGTCATGCTCGTATCCTCCATGTAAAAGATTATACGGGGAAATCAATCATGCAGTCTCTTTGGCGGAAAGTAGAAGCAGAGCCCAATATTACTGTCCTGACGGGGCATATATTGGTTGATTTACTTACGAGTGGTCATAATTGTCGTGGATATGAATTTAAATATAAAACGAATAGGTGTTTGGGAGCTTACTTATACGAAATAGCTTCAGGAAAGGTGAAAACTCATTTGGCTGATTATACCGTGCTTTGTACGGGAGGTATTGGTCAGGTGTATGAATATCATACGAATGCTCAACACGCTTATGGTAGTGGGCTTGCAGTCGCAAATAGAGCACGGGTGAGGATCATTAATGCTCGCTTTATACAGTTTCATCCGACTGCTCTTTGGAGTCCAAAAAAAGGAAGGAGATTTTTGATCTCTGAAGCTCTTCGAGGAGAGGGTGCACGGCTTATGAATAGTAAAGGAGAATACCTCATGGACGATTACCCTCGTAAAGATCTGGAGTCGCGTGCGGTAGTGAGTAAGGTCATCATGGAAGAGCTTCAAAAAAGCCAAGAAGAGTATGTGTATTTACATCTTGCTGATCATTACACTGGTGCTCAAGATATTAAAGATCGATTTCCAAGTATTGCAGAGCGCTGTGAAGAGGAGGGTATTGATATTTCTCGTGATCCTATACCAGTCACTCCTGCAGAGCATTTTTTCTGTGGTGGTATAGCTGTTGACCTAGATGGCCAATCTGAATTAGATGGACTCTTTGCTGCTGGTGAAGTGGCTTGTACGGGAGTGCATGGCGCTAATCGATTGGCATCGACATCTTTGTTAGAGTGTCTTACTTGGGGTGTGAAATCTGCTGATAAATTAGTACAAAAACTAGAAACTGATGATAAACAATTCCCTCTTAAAGAGGCTTTTGAGCTTGTAGATGATTGGGATTCTTTTGGAGATGCTGTCTGTGACCCTCTCTTGATTGAATCAGAGAAGGAGCAAATCAGACAATTGATGTGGACTCATGTCGGTATCTTGAGGAATAGAGAGAGTCTTATGCGTGCTAAAGATGAGCTGCGTATGATTTGGAAGAATATTGATGAGAAATATGCTTCTTATACTCTGAGCGAACCACTTATAGAGTTAAGACATCTTATTGAGACAGCTTATTTGATTACACTTTCTGCTTCGAGTCATACCTCTTTGAAAGAAGACTCTATAGGTGGTCATGTGTTGGTAAAAGGAGAGTAGATTCTTATTATTTGCTGAATGTTACTCTTTCTAAAAGATCTTTTTTATGTTATAATTATCTAATCTCTTTTAGAGACTAAAAAAATAAATAAAAAAATTGTGAAATTCTTCTTTGAAAAAGTACGTTCTAGAGCGAAACTGAAATCGTTGATTTCCTTAGGTCTTGGGGGTATTAGTTTACTTGTATTGTTGGTCGCTTTTCAGTTGAACTTCCAACATAATCAATTGAATACACAGGTCCTTACAACTAATACTGAGGGTGATCAAGAAATGATGATTTTTCGAGATTATCGTGAACAACAAACTGATCAGGTAAAGAAACTACTTGTTGATTGTTTAGAAAGAAACGAAATCTTTGGAGATGGTACTGGTGAGATCTGTAAGATTCATCGTTCTCAATTAGACTGTGTTTCTGATGCAGGAGATCAGGAATCAGTTTTGAACTGTTTATAATAAAAAAACCCGTAGTATTATAGACACTACGGGTTTTTTGATATGTGAGTGGATTATCCTTCCATTTTTGCTTCACCATCCATCATTTCTTCACCGTCCATCATTTCTTCACCATCCATCATTTTTTCACCGTCCATCATTTTTTCACCGTCCATCATTGCATTTCCATTATGCATATCGTCTTCCATCATTGTATTTCCACTATGCTTGTCATCTTTCATTTTTTCATTGCTACATCCTGTGAGGAGTACTGAAAATCCAAGTCCGAGGATAAGGAAAGTAGAGATAAACTTGTTCGCTTTCATGAGGATGTAGTAAAGAATACATAAATATTATCCAGATAGTATCAAAATTTCTAGCTTTGATCAAGATAAGCTTATTAAGTTTTCCTTTTCTGTATTTCCTGCTTATGTTTGGGTGATTTTATACATTCTTTATCTACAGCGCTTCATTAGAAGTATATGCTTGAGCCTCTGTGAAGCTGTATGAGTAACTTATGAGCTTGTCATGCTTTTTCTCTTGCTTCGTTCTCTCGTTCTCGTCTAGGCTTTTGCTGTATCTGCTTTTGCTATTTGATTCATTTTTAGCTTTTATCTACAGATACTTATCCTTACTTATTAACTCTTACCATTATGGGTTCAGCTGGTCGACCCGCTAAGGGAATGCAAGAAATCTTCAGAGAGACGAGCTCTCAAAAAATGACGAAACATCATGATATGATTCAGGATTTTTTAGAACGCGGATATGAAATAGAATCACAAGAAGAATTCGAAGATAAAGGAGCTGATAGTGAGGTGATTGCTGATAGAGTAGTAACGGTGTTAAAACCGATTAGTGACTATTCTTTGCCAATGCTTAAGTTTGAGGCGGCTGAGAGATATGGAGATTACTTTGATGACAATGAAGAGTTTTTTGCTTATGAAGAAGGTTCTCGATTTGAAATGAAAGCCTATCAAAAGGGATCAGATGTGAAAGCTTTCAGAGATCCTTGGAGGCCTATAGATAAAGGATAAGAAAAAGGAGGTTCTTTACCCTTCCTTCCGCTTTTACGAGCTCTCTATTTGCGTAGGCACTCCTTTCTGAGATTAGGCTCTCTTCCTCTTGCCACTTCTCCCGCACCACTCCTCCCGCTCTTACGAGCTCCTCCTTCTCCTAGAAGGAGAGGGATTTGGAGCTTCTAAAAAAAACCCTGCCATGTGGAACAGGGTTTTTTTGTCTTTATAGGAAGTTGTTAAGGTGATTATCTTTGGCTAGAGAAACCTTTGTTTCCGCCACGTCCTCTTCTTCCATTGCCTCTCTTTCCTTCTTTTCCTCGTTCAGCTCTGTTTTGGATACTTTCTACGAGTTCTTCGTCTTCTGAAGTGATGATCATCTGTATTCCGTTACTGATGTTTTCTGTGATCATTGAGATGGCTTCGTTCTTAGGAGTGCGTTGTTCTTTTGATTGGATCTTCTCAACTACTTCTGGGAGTGTGCTTGTGATAGTGACTTGTACTCCATTGTCGAGATTTGTGACTTCTTTTGAGATGCTAGCTTTTTCAGCTTTGCGATCTGCTTTATTGTGAAGCTTTTCGATAACTTCTTCATCTTCTGAGGTGACAGTGACTTTGACTCCATTTGAGAGAGAAACAGTTTCAATTTCTACGTTGTCTCTATTTGGTTTATCACCGTGTCGTTCTTGGATGAATTCTAGTGCTTCTGCGTTATCAGTAGTGAGGGTCATTTGGATCCCATTGTCGAGTTTACTGACTTCATGAGTGATCTGATCTTTGAATTCTGAACCGAGATGTTTTCCTCCGAAGGCATCAACGCCTGGAGCCATTACTACGGATCCGAGAGTGACAGCTGAGGCTACCATTAATGATAGTGCTGAGAGTGCTTTTGTATTCATGATTGAAAAGTTAATACTGATATAAAAGATGAAATCTGATGTGAAATGTGAATGTTCAGTTTGAGTTGCTGGCCAGTTGCATAAAGTACTACGCAGTCTAAATTTTTTTCTTTCAAAAAAAAATTTATAAGGTATTCAAGATTCGTTCTTTAATGTTTGTAAATAATGGAATGTATTGTATCTTTCTGCTGATTTGTACTTTATATCCAATATGGGAGTAGAAAAGCATGTATCAACTGAAAAAATGGTGATTTCTTCTGTGGATATTCCGGGGATTGATCAAGTTTTGGAGGCTGCTATTTAATCCGTTAAAAATGCTCATCCTAATCCTGAAAAACTTACTGAAGATGAAATACAGAATGTTATTGCTTTTGTAAGAGCGTTTTGTGAGCATTTTTGTTCACAACATTTGAGAGAGGTAGGTGATGAGGCAAATATTTGTGCTCATAATCCTTATGAAATAAAAATTGAACGGCTTGATAAGCCTCAATTTCTCATAGATGCAATAAGAAGGGTTAAATCTTTTGTGAATAATTTTGATGCTTTACGAGAACAGTTTCGAGTAAAGACTGGAGAAATAGAAAAGAGATTACAAGGTGGTCAGAATGTATTGATCATCACTAATCATATGACTTTGGCAAATATTCCCCTGAATATTTCACTTTTAATCTCTAGTTCACAAGACCCTGAGTTTCTTATGGATTCTTTGTGGACTATCATGGGGCCTTCACTGATGACCAATCAGCAGGAAAAACATACTATCTTGTCATTGACAAATGTTCTTTTGACTCAACCGAGTACGGCTAATGGGAAAGTTCCAGGTTTTGATCAGAAGCAAAAAAGAAGAGCGTTTGACTTTTATCGTGAATGTCAGAAGCTTTGTGCTGCAAGTGAAAGTACTGGAAAGCTTCTTATACTCGCAGCATCTGGTACTAGAGATAAGATTATAAGAGGAGATGGAATTGAAAGAAGTTTGGTAATGATGAAAGAGGCTTCACGTGGAGCAAATAGGCTTGTTGCGAGCCTTAAAAACACAGTAATGTTTCCGATTATGGTTGATGATGATGGTTTGTATACTGGTAGAAAAGCAAGAGTGATTGATGTTGGGATTTCTTTTTCTGATTTTGTGGAAAATGATCAGACTAGTTTGGGTGAACAAATGCAAGTTTTAGCTAAAATGGTAGGAGATGTTGATGGAAAAAAATCGCTCATTTGTATGATGATTAGATATTTTTTTCTCTAAAATATCCATTTAAGATGTGATGTGTTATAAAGAACCCTAATACGGAGGTCATCATGGCTGTTTGTAGACTGTAGCCAAGGGAGGTTAGTGCGGCTGTGACGAGCGCAGCTGATCCTGCGCCGATGTCCCAACCCATCTCTGCATAATACTGAAACCAAATGGGGTGTTGGGATTTTTTGGAAAGATTGTAAAATACAGAAGAGAAAATCGGACTATAAAGGATGTATCCAGCAGCAATGAAGATGTCTGAAATGATCACTTCAGGTACTGTGTCTGCCCATATTGCTCTGCCAATGACACTGATGCTCATGAATAGGATACCTAAAAAGAAAAATTGTTTTCCTTTGTCAAATTGGTGTCCAACTACTAAAGTGAGGAGTATCCGCAAAAGTACTCCTAATCCTACCAGGGCACCGAAGTAGGCTGGATTGATAACGATGAGGAAGAGAATGAGATTCCAAATGAATTCTTGGTTCATGAAGAAACCATCACCGACGTAGAGCCAGAATCCTTTTCTGCTGATGGTTTTCGTTTTGAGAGCTTTCGTTTCATAGCCTTTTAAACTCAATATAGGCATTTTTAGGATAGGGAAAAGAGAGAGAAGGATGAAGAGCATCGAGATGACAAAAGCAGCTTTGTAACCGTAGTTTAGGATGATGATTCCACTGCTAAGAGGTGCTAGGAATACTCCTATCATATACAGTCCATCTCTCACACTTGTCTGCTTTCCTCTTAGTTCGTTATCTCCTAAGATCGCAAAAATACTATGATATGGTAGCCAATAAAAAATATCAGTGATGGCAAAAGTGAAGAAGAAGATGATAAACCAGCTATCGAGATTTTGGACTTGTCCAAGGATGGGGTAATTGATCGCGTAAAAAAGTGTTCCCAAGATCAATATTTTTTTGAGTCCATAGCGAAAGCACAGTTTTAAAGAGATTGGCCTTAGTAAGAGTCTGATAAAGTAACTTCCTGCCAATCCAAGGAAAATTTGCCAAAGAGGAATACCGAGTTGAAAGAGGAAAACTCCTATGAAGAGGGCTCCAAAATTATTTCCAAAACTCTGAATACCTAGATGGATATTGAGTAGATTTATACCGCGATTGGAGAGAAAGTTTTTTAACATGTATATATGATAACGTAGTTTTATTAACTGTGCTAAGCTAGAGCTTGTTATTATTGTTTGAATATGGAATTTTTTATCACGATTTTTTCTTTATTCTTCTCAAGTTTTCCTATGTCAGCTCCTCATGATGTGAATGTCCTTGATAAGGGAATGGAAGAAAATGAAACCCAATTGCTGAGATATGTTGCTCTGGGTGATTCTTATACGATAGGTCAAGGAGTCTTGGAGGAAGAGAGATGGCCGAATATGTTGGTAGAAGATTTGAGAAATGAGGGCATTGATATTGAACTCATTGCGAACCCTTCACAGACTGGTTGGACGACCAAGCAGGTGTTGGATGTCGAGATGGATATTTTTAGAGAATCTGATCCTGATTTTGCGACTTTGATGATTGGTGTGAATGATTATTTCCAGGGTGTTTCCGCTGATGTTTTCCAAGAGCGCTTTGCTCAAATACTTGATGAAATACAGATTGAATTGGAAAATCCTCAAAAAATAGTCATTGTGTCGATTCCTGATTATTCTGTGACTCCCACTGGAGCAGGGTTTTCTTTTGGAGATGTGAGTGCTGGTATTGCTAAATTTAATACTATTATCTTTGAAGAAGCAGTTCAGAGGGAACTTCCTGTGGTAGATGTGTTTGAGCTGAGTCAAGAAGCCGCTGATAAACCTGAATGGATAGCTGATGATGGACTCCATCCTTCTGGGCAGCAGTATAGAGCTTGGTTAGCCCTTATTTTCCCAGTGGTTAAGGATTTGCTTGAGACTGGGATCTAGAAGCTTTTGTCATTATTATTTAGGATTGTGATATTTATAGTTTAACGGGGCTTTTTATGCCATGGGCTGATTTTGTTGGCTGTAAATGTGAGGGTGTTTTGTGTTTGACTGGTGTTTTCTCCAATAATGCTTATCTTGATGCCTGTCCTGAGGTCAAAGCTTCGTCTCATCTTTGCATCTGAATAATTGATTACCCAAGTGCTTTTATTGAAGTCATCAAGGATAAGAATGCTTTCATTTTCGATGATGAGAATGGTTCCTGCTATACGTCCTTCATCTGGATTACTCCAAATCTGACGTCTGTTATCTTCTAGTTTTCTAAAGACTGGAGCATTTTTATGTACTAGTTCTTCAAAACGTTCGCCGTCATTTAAGAGAAAAGCTCCTCCTCCGATGATGATGCTTGTGATGAGGTTAATACTAATAAGTTTTGCCATGCTGAGCTTGTAGCCTTTTTTTGTATGATGCAGACCATAGTTTGCTAGGAGTAAGAAGAGTAGGAAGAAGAGTATCCAAAAGAAAGGAAGGATATTTGTGATATGATGCATGAATGGTCCGTGTGCTTCCATAAAAAAGGGAAGATCTGTCTCTGAAAGCACCATGGCAATAACCCCGATGGCTCTTCCTCCGATGAACGCTGATAGCGCAAAGATAATCCAAAAGGCATTTTTCATCCAAAAATGCCAGGCTGGACGCTGTTTTATTTCCTCAGATTGTATTTTTTTGAGGATGGAGTCTGAGAAGGAGTTCTTCTTGTTTGTCATTGTTTTTAGGGGGTAGGTATTAGGAGTTAGCTTGTAGAGAGATAGAGTTTAGAATCTCGAATTATGAGTCATAGGCATCTTTGAATTTCTTCTTTGCTCTGTTTACCATTGTAGCTATGGTCCCCATTGGTTTTTTGAGGATATCTGAGATGTCTTCGTAGCTTTTGTCTTCAAAGTATCTCAGGATGAGTATTTCTCGGTAATGATCAGGCATTTTTTCTAAGGCGTTCTTTACTTTTTTGCTCAGTATTTTTTTATCCAGTTTTTCTCCGAGTTCGAGCTCTTTGCTTTTGAGGTGAAAGAGCTGGTCATCGATACCGACTTGAGTATCTTGTCCTCGGCTTTTAGCTTTTCTGTAGCTCGATATTGTATGGTTGTGAGTTATCCGGTAGATCCAGCTAGAGAAAGCGAGCTTTTGGTCAAAGTCTTTTAAGTTTTTCCATGCTTTGAGGAATACTTCTTGGAGGATCTCTTCAGCTTCCTCCGGACTAAAATGTGAGATCCTGAGGACATATCTCTGCAGTTTTTCTTGATATCTTTCTATCAATTCACCAAAAGCATCGATGTCTTCGAGCAAAGCTTTCTGTACGAGATGGAGGTCTTTCACATGATTTTCCGACATTCAGGAGGGGCGAGTAGCTTGTCGTATGTATTATACGCAATTGTCAGGATTTTCTTTCACTTTTTTTGTTTTTCTTTTCTTTTGTGAAGACTACAACTTTAGATGTTGAGTTTTTCCTTTATATAAGCTAAAATCAAGCGACTTTATAATAGCTCTTACTCTTTTTCATGGATATTCGAAATATTGCCATTGTTGCTCACGTTGATCATGGTAAAACTACACTCGTAGATGCTTTGCTGAAAGCAAGTGATACTTATGATACTCATAAAGGATTGGAAGAACGAGCTATGGATAGCAATGATCAGGAAAAAGAGAGAGGGATTACAATTTATGCGAAGAACGCTTCTATTACTTATAAAGGAAGTAAGCTGAACATTGTTGATACACCAGGCCATGCTGATTTTGGATCAGAGGTAGAACGTGTCCTCAGAACGGTAGATGCTGTTGTATTAGTCGTGGATGCTTATGAGGGACCAATGCCTCAAACAAAATTTGTCCTTAAAAAGTCTCTTGAGTTAGGACATAAGGTGCTTGTTGTGATCAATAAGATCGATAAGCCTATGGCTCGACCTGCTGAAGTAGTTGACCTGACTTTTGATTTGTTTGCTACATTAGGTGCAAGTGATGAGCAACTTGATTTTCCTTACCTCTATGCAGTAGCTAAGGATGGTGTAGCGGTAGCAGAGCTGAATGATGAACAAAAGGATATTACACCTTTGATTGAATTTTTTCTTGAGCATGTAAAACCAGCTGAAGCCAATCAAGAAGCGCCATTTCGGATGCAGCCTGCGACACTTGCTTATGACAACTTCTTAGGACGTATGGCTATTGGTCGTGTCTATGAAGGGACTGTGAAAGTAAACGAAAATGTAACGGTATTGGATGCTGAAGGAAAAAAACGAAAAGGAAAGATTTCACAGATTTTTACTTTCCAAGGAATGGAGAGAGTAGAGGCTACAGAAGCTGTAGCTGGTGATATCGTTGCTCTCGCTGGTATTGCTGATATTTACGTTGGAGAAACGATTACTACCAATGAAGATGCTGAGCCACTACCGGCTATCCAAGTAGATCCACCAGCTTTGGCGATTGAATTTATGGTGAATGATTCTCCATTCGCAGGACGTGAAGGTGATTATGTCACGAGTCGACATATCCGTGATCGATTAATGAAAGAACTTGAAACGAATGTAGGTCTGAAGATTGAGTTCCAAGATAATGGTGAAGGGATGAAGGTTTATGGACGAGGAGAGATGCATATCGCTGTATTGATCGAAACGATGAGACGTGAAGGTTTTGAGCTGCAAATTTCTCAGCCTGAGGTGATCATGAGAGAGGTAGATGGTGTAAAGCACGAGCCTCTTGAGGCAGCTGTGGTAAATGTACCTGATGAGATGTCTGGTTCTGTAATCCAAGCCCTAGGTAAGAGAAAAGGAATCATGCAAAATATGCAATCTGAGAATGGAAATACGATGCTTGAGTTCGAAGTGCCAACACGTGGATTGCTTGGTTTCCGTTCACAATTCCTTGTCTTAACGAGCGGTGAAGGGACTTTGTATCATGCTTTTGACCGCTTTGTGCCGTATATGGGTGAAATCGTAAAAAGAAGTGTTGGGTCGATGATTTCTGGAGAAGGCGGAGCGACGATGGCTTATTCGCTTTGGAAGCTTCAAGAAAGAGGTCCTCTGTTCGTAGAGCCTGCTACTGAAGTGTATGAAGGAATGGTGATCGGAGAACATAATCAAGGAACTGACCTTGTCGTGAACCCTATTAAGAATAAAAAATTGACGAATGTTCGTTCCTCAGGAGCTGATGAATCATTAAATCTTATCCCTATTGTCCCAATGACGCTTGAGAAAGCCATTGAATATATTGATGCAGATGAATATGTGGAGATCACTCCTACAAGAGTACGTTTGAGAAAGAGATACTTGAAAGAATCTGAAAGAAAGAGAGGAGGGAAATAGGGGTAGAGAGTATTAAGAGTATGAGGAGTATTGCGAGGAGGGTTGAGAATGTAGTAATAAAAACCCCTGGATCATAATTGATCAGGGGTTTTGTGTTTTTACATAATGTTTTTTTACTTCTCTTAGATTATGTACCCGAGGTAGCTGAGGTAAGCTCCAGCTAGGATCATTACTATCGCTGAAAGTGAGATGAGCTGAGGCATGCTTTTCATCATATGATTCATGATCCCTTTAGGGAATTTTTTGAGAGCGAGGAGGCAGAGAGATCCTTCTAGGATCATTGCCCATCCTAAGAATGAGATGATAATCTCAGCAGCTGATCCCCAAAGATTGTGTCCGAGGATGATGGCGATACCTGCTGTGGATTCGACGATTCCTGCCATGAAGAGGAAAGCATCGTCTTTGTCCATTTTCTTGAACCAATCTGAGTAGAACTTTTTATTGAGTCCGAATGATACTCCGAGGAGTAGGAGTATTGGTCCAATGAGTTGGGAGAGAAAGAGGGTTGAGGAGTTCATGATAATGAGTGTAAGGAGTATAACGAGTTTAAGGATCAATTGAATGATATGCTTCGAGTCTTAAGCTTTTTTACATAAAGTACCCAACATATGTGAGGTATCCACCTAGTACAAGCCAGAAAATTCCTCCTAACATGATTTTTTCCATCATACTCTTACTAAATGAAATGAGATGATCTGGTGCAATCATGAGAAGGATACCTTTGATCAATCCGAGCCAACCGATGAGAGAGATGATGGTCTCAGCGGCGTTGTTCCAGACGTTGTGAGAGAGTACGAGGGCTAGTGAAGCCACTAGAGTTGTGATGGCAGCCATATAGAGTGCGAGTGGTTCTTTTTCTAAACCTTTGATCATATCTGCTAAACCTTTCTTGTTGAAAAGTATCATCAAGGCTGTGATAACACCGATTGGACCGATGAGTTGAGAGAGAAACAATGTAGAGGCATTCATATCGAAAAGATAAAAAGTAATACTCTTATTGTACTAAAAATGTGTTCAAAAACGACTCAATGCACTTGATGATTAGAGGTCTTGTTTTGTTGTATTTTGCTTTACATCATTCCCCAGAGGAGGATAAAGCTGGATATGTTGGTCAGATAGATGGCAATGCAATCGATGCATATTCTTCTTACTTTCGTGACTAGGAGATAGCAGAGATAACATGAGGCAATGACAGATATTGTTGAGAGACAAAAGAGAATTGTAAAGCTCTCCATCCAGAGAAGTATGAGCATTAGTGAATAGAAGCCCATTCCATAGTATCCATTTGGTATGCCAAAGTGTGATCCGAACTCACTGGTAAAAGTGTCACTACAGGAAGTCTTATCACTTAAGTCGCAGATGCTTTTGTAGTTTTTATCTTTGCTGGCTTGTCTGTGTACGTGGATGGCATAGATGGAGAGGAGTAGACCGAGGGTGAAGAGGGAGTATAAATAAATTTCCATTTTTCAATTTTTAATTTTCAATCAAATAGCAGTCATCAGTTTACAAGTAAATATCAAATCCTAAATAAGAAATACGAAACAAAATCCAAATTTCATATATAAAACTTAAAAAGTTATTGGCTTCTAGCTTCTAGTATCAAGCAAATCACACAGTGATTTACATCGACTTTCCCCCTAAAATAAGCTATAATTGAGTCATGTTATTGCTCCCGTGTCGCGGGATGCGCTCGAATCTTTTGTCTCTGAAAATGGTATGGAAGGAATCGAGAACCCTTCTATATTTTTTCATTAATATTATGACAACTGAATCAACGACGACTTTCTATGGATTGGGCATTGCCCCAAATCTTTTAGAACAGCTCGATAAAATAAATTTTGTAACGCCTACTCCTATCCAGCAAAAGGCTATACCTATTGGTATTAAGGGAGAGGATTTGATAGGTATCGCTCAAACGGGTACAGGGAAGACATTAGCCTTTTCTATCCCTCTTATTCAGCGTTTATCGAGTATCGGTAAAAAAGGATTGATCATCTGTCCTACGCGTGAGCTTGCTATTCAAGTTAATGAAACGCTTGTGAAAGTAGGAGGACCTTTTGGTCTACATTCTACGGTTATTATCGGAGGAGTGCCTATTTATCGACAAATAAAGGCTCTCAAGAATCAACCCCATGTACTTGTCTGTACTCCAGGTCGTTTGATTGATCACATGGAACAAAAAACCATTAATCTCAAAGAGATGGGAGTATTGGTACTTGATGAAGCTGATCGTATGCTCGATATGGGATTTGAACCACAGATAAAAAGGATTATTGCGGCAATGCCTAAAGAGAGACAGACCATGTTATTTTCGGCGACTATGCCTCCCAAGATTTCAAAAATGGCACAACAGTATATGAAATCTCCTCTTCGAGTAGAGGTTGCTCGTGCTGGTACTTCTGCTGAAACAGTAGACCAAGAACTTTTTGTAGTGCCTAAGAATAAAAAATTGGCTTTATTGGAGCAGCTTTTAGATGAATATCAAGGAACGGTTTTAGTCTTCAGCCGTACAAAGTATGGTGCTAAGAAGATTTGTAGTGTGGTCAATAAAATGGGTCATACTGCAGCAGAACTTCACTCAAATAGAAGCCTTGGACAAAGAAAAAATGCTTTAGAAGGTTTTAAAAATGGAAAGTATCGAGTCTTGGTAGCAACAGATATTGCTGCAAGAGGTATTGATGTCACGATGATTGAATTGGTGATTAATTATGATCTTCCTGAAAACTCTGAAGATTATGTGCATCGTATCGGCCGTACAGGCCGTGCTGGGAATGTTGGGAAAGCCATTTCATTTGCTTGTCCCGAACAAGGTAAGGATGTCGATGCGATTGAAAAATTGATTAATCTGCGATTACCTATCAGAGCTTTACCTCAGTTAGGAGATATTAATCCTGAATACAAGAAACTAATGGCCCGTCGATCCTCTGGGGGACGAAATGGGGGGAGAAATGGAGGAGGGTCTAGAAGACCTAGCTCTGGGAGTAGAGGAGGAAGAAGTGGTAGAGGGAGGCACCCATCGGGGAGACGATAATGATCAATTTTCAATTTAGAATTTCCAATCAAATTTCAAATCCCAAATAGGAAATTCGAAACAAATATCAAAGACCAAATATCAATTACAAAAAACCTCAGAGACCTTAGTCATCTGAGGTTTTTTTGTTGTTTCGACCTGGATTTATTTCTTTTTCAATTCCTTAGTCGTTTTTTTCAGAGGAATATGATTCTTCTTAGCAAATGAATACACTGCGAATGCTGCCCCTACGAGGACAACTCCGATGACGATTAAGGCTACAATGTTTTTCAGTAAGAGTACTGAAGCCCACATGAGTCCCCAGATCACGAGTCCTATTGCTCCAGCGATGAAGCTTATGACACTAGATATTCCTTCTTCGAGCTTCTTTCCAAGGAATGGGATGATACCTACGAGCATGAGTGGGATGGCTGCTACGGTATTGAAGATAAAGATGAATCCAAAGACTACCATAGCCATTGAAAGAGCCCGTAACATCCATTTAGATTGAGTGTCTTTTGATTCTAGATTTCCAAGTGTTTCAGCTTCGCTGAGGCTAGAGATTACGAAGGTTTTTTCACCTGCACCGATTTCCATGCTTGTATTGGCCACTCCGCTGACGATGAGTTCGCTATCCATGGAGAGGTAGTTGTAGCTGGTTTCTCTGTCTCCTGGTTCTGCATTGGTTTCTGAGACGGTTCGCTCTTCATAAAGGAAGCTGTCTGATTCAGATTCTTCCCAGGCATTGTATACCTTGAAGCTTTTTTGTCCGATGAGCTCAGCTTCGTAAGCTGAAGGGACTTTGTAGTTTCCTATGGTAAATGGGGCAAACTCAGTGTTGGAGCTTACTTGTTTCCAAATTTCTTTTTCTACGAGATAGCAAGGTTTACAGTTTTCGCCGTCGCTATCACATTTTTCAGCAAGATTTTCGATAGCTCTACTGGGTCTGTTGCTGCTGCACTGTTCTACTTCTTCGATGCTATATTCTCTTACGGTTGTGCTTATAGAGACACATTCTTCTGCTGAGTCGTCTCTTTCACTTGGACAGAGTAGGCTTTCATTTGATTCTGGGAGGCCTTTTACTGTTAGGTGTCCTGTTTCTTCGCTTTCAATACTTACTAAAGGTGCTGCTGAAAAATCATTGGCACGGTTTTGGGATTCTGCGTCCCAGAGAAAATATGGACCATAAAGGATAAGACCGAGTCCTAGAGGTAAAAGAAAGATTCTCATGGAGGAAAAGTAAAAAATAAAAAATAAGAAGTAAAAATAGAAAAAGAGATACTTCTATACATCTTTATTATTTAAACGTAGTTTGTACTACATCTCAAGCACTCTATAAGGTTTGTTCTGAGAATTCTTGGTTTTTCACATTGGGTTCTTCCAGTTTTACGATCCTTTTTACGCTGTAGGCTCTACTTTCACCGGTTTCTATGTCTTGAGTTTCTACAGCTAGGTATTCTATTCCTTGGTATTCCATTTCACCAAGCCATAGAGGTCTGATGCACTTTTGGACGGTTTGCCCATTTCCATTGGTATAGGTCATGTTGATATTGCTTTCGAAGTTTATGCAAGAGTTGAGGATTTCAGTTTTTTCACTAGTGGTCATCCTATGATAGCTTTCGCCTTCATTTTGTCCTTGTAGAAAATATTGAATGCGATTGTCACTCCAGATATGTTTTGGAAGTAGTGGTTGTCTGAGGGTAAGGCCTTCCATGCTGGTACATCGACTGAGGGCGACATAGATCTGTCCGTGTGCAAAGGTTCCTCGTCCGATATCCAGTACGACGTTATCAAAGGTTTTTCCTTGGCTTTTGTGGATAGTGACTGCCCAAGCGAGCTTGATCGGGTATTGAGTGAAGGCTCCGATGCGTTCTGTTTCAATAGTGTTGTTTGTTTCATCGAAGAAGTACTGATTGGTTTCCCAGGTGTGGGGCAGGACTTCGACTGTTTTGCCACTTGAAAGGTTTACGAGGAGAGCATCACATGATTCTTCATCATTCCATTTCACTCCCATGATCACTCCGGTGCTTCCATTGACCCAGCGTTTTGTCGAATCGTTGTTTACCAGCATGACTTGAGCTCCTATTTTGAGTTCTAGTTTTTCATGCGTAGGGAGCTGTCTGATGAAGTCTCCTTGAGTTTCTCCGGAATACTTTAATTTCTTCCCATCGAGACGATTGAGTTGTTCGAGATTGATTGCGTTAGCAGCTGCGTTGGTAGTACAAAGAGTGATTTCGTTCGGTTTTTTGAAGGCTAAATAAAACTTGTCGAAACGCTTGTTGAGATGTTGCAGGTCTTCTTGAGCAAGTGAGTTGTCTCGTATTTTGTTCAGGAGTTGGATGAAGACATCATCCTGTTGTCGGTAGACTTTTTGCAGTTCTTGGAGCTTTATTTGGCATTCTCTGAAGACTTTAGCATCGAAGAAATAGGGGCTGGCGTATTCTTCTTGGAAATTTTCTTTTTCATCACGAGTGACTACTGGAGGGAGTTGATAGAGATCTCCTATGAAGACCATTCTTTTTCCTCCAAAAGCCTTTTCAGCTTTCCCATATTGTCTCAAGGCTTGATCAATCGCGTCTAGGAGGTCTGCTCTTAGCATAGAGGCTTCATCGATGATGATCATGTCGAGCTCTTCTATGATACTCCGAGAAGACTCTGAGGGGTGCTCTTTGCGTGCTTGCTCTGGAGTGATCTGTGGAGCGAAACCAAAAAATGAATGGATCGTTTGTCCTTGGACATTCAAAGCTGCTACACCTGTCGGTGCTAGGACGATCATCTTCTTGTAAGTGCTTGATCTGAAATGTTGGAGAAGCGTTGATTTACCAGTACCTGCTTTACCTGTGATAAAGAGATGATCTTCACCTTGTTGGAGTTCATCGAGGATTGATTGAAAATTGGCGTTGATGTCGAGAATCATTTTGTTTGGCTTAATGTTCGAATAAGAGCATGGAGACTATAGCCTGTCGAGGGTCTAGGGTCTAGGGTCGAGAGCCTAGCGTTTGAAATATTACCCTAGACCCTTGATTTAAAAGAGGCTTGTCTATCGAAAGGTAGTAGGATTAAGATGTAATAAACTAAATACACTCCTATGAACATGTTTAAGCCAACAGATGCGAAGACTCCAACTGAGTATCTGAAGATGATTGATGAACCAAGGAAGATAGAGATGAAGACGCTTTATAAGATGATTAAAGAAACTGTGCCTGCGCTCAAGCCTTGTATAGTCGGTGGTATGATCGGGTTTGGTAAGATTAAATATACCACTAAGAGTGGATGTGCTGGGGACTGGTTTGTGATAGGTTTAGCGAGTCAAAAGAAGTATATTTCGGTGTATGTCTGTGTCGCTGATGGGAAAGAATATCTAGCGGAAAAGCATAAAGATGAACTCGGGAAAACCAGTGTAGGGAAGAGTTGTATACGGTTTAAAAAAGTAGAAGATTTGGATCTGAAGAATTTTAAGAAATTGCTTAAAAAAGCTGAGAAGATGCAGAAGGATGGGAAGAATGAGATGTATAATTAGGGGGGAAGTCTAGAGTCTAGAGTCGAGGGTCGAGGGCCAAAGGGGAGTTTAATGACCAATGGTCGAATCACAATGTACAAAGGAGGCAATGATTGAGATTCCATTGTTCGTTATTCCTCCTTTCCTTTGAGTCCATACTCTTCCTTTACCTTCTTACTGAGTTTTGAGACGACGAGGTCATAGGATTGATCGATGAGATCTTTTATGAGGCTGTCTTTGAGTTTTCCTTTTGTGAGGAGTGAAATCCAATGAGTTTTGCTGAGGTGCCATCCGGGGATGATGTCCTCGAAGTTTCTGCGTAAATCTGCTCCCATATCTGGATCGCATTTTACACTGATGTGATGAAAGGCCTCTTCCTTTTTCTCGGAGATTGTCATTTCTTTCACGTTTGTGAGCGCAAACATTTTGCTGGCTACTTTCATGACGAGTGCTTCATCTCCAAAAGGATAGCTTTCTTCAGTAGCTTTCTTGCTGAGACAGTATTTTTTGAATTCTTTGAGAGTCATTTGCTGATTTCTGTGAATGTATGTGATACTGGGATTACAATAATTTACTTATAGATCTTATGGAAGAACTTAATATTGCTATGGAGGCCTTGGTAAGTCAAAAGCCTTTGGTTGGTTATTGGATGAACTGGATGTCTTTTGTCTTGTTTGCTTCTTTCCTTTTTGCATATTGGAAAAAACCGGCACGTTGGGTTGTATTGTCTTTGCCTATCATGATGGGGATTGCTTTCCTAGTGTACTCTCAGACAAATAATATACACCTACTTGGAGTCGCTCACTTGCTTGTATGGCCATTTTTGACTTATTACTTGATCAAGTCTGTACTTTTAAAGAAAGACTTTAAGGCAAAGTCACTCTGTGGGATTTGGGTGATATTACTTGTCCTTACTATGATGGTTTCAATGCTCTTTGATGTTCGAGATATTGTACTGGTTTTGATGGATATGAAGGGGTGATTTTTATTAGATATTTTTTGTAGTATGAAAAATTTTAAAAGGCTTAGTCTTCTTTCTGTCTTTTTTCTAATGATGAGTGCTTGTTCGATTGCTGAAGTGAAGATTTCAGCTGACTCTAGTATTGCTGAAAATAATGATAATAAGCTTGAGTGCAAAGGAATAGTAGAAGATAAATACGGGGTGAATGTGCCAGTATGGAAGCTGAACGATGAACACTGTTATCCTGTTGGGATTTTTAGTAAGCCTACTGCTGCTGATGAGTGTGAGTACCAACACTTTCATTATTCTCTTCTCGCTTTGGGTGGTCATGTGAGATCATTTGAGAATGGAGCTTGTGGGATGGCTACTTCTGAGCATTTTGTTGCTACTGGGATTGTCCAAGTGAAGCAAGAGGTGGCTGAGGCTTGGAATAATCAGTGGGGAAGTATGACGACAGATGAGAGTATTTTTGGGTTTCTTCCGCTAGAAGAGACTTCACCTTTAAATGAATAGTTATGATAGCAATCCTTTCACCATCGAAAACGCAAGACTTTGAAAGTCCTCTGCTTACAAAAACTTTTACTGAGGGAAGATTTCATAAAGAATCAGAAGAGTTAGTGAATAATCTTTTGCAGTATACTGAAGAAGACTTGATGAAGTTGATGTCTATTAGTGAAAACCTTGCTGAATTGAATTTTGGGCGCTATCAGGAGTTCCAAAGGACTTATGATGAATCAAATTCTCGACAGGCTTTATTGGCTTTTAAGGGTGATGTGTATACGCATATCGAAGTGGATGAATACTCTGAAGAAGACTTTCAATTTGCTCAGCATCACTTGAGAACTATTTCTGGTTTGTATGGATTGTTAAGGCCTTTAGATAGGATTCAGCCTTATCGCTTGGAGATGAAGACAGCTTTGCGAAACGATAGGGGGAAGAACTTGTATGAATACTGGGGCTCTGAGCTACGAGAAACTCTTGAGAGCGACCTAGTGGAACAAGGAGATAGAGTGCTGGTGAACTTAGCTTCTAAGGAGTACTCGAAAGCGCTACAGCTTAAGAAAATAGATGCTGAAGTCATTGATGTTGCTTTTAAGGAAAAGAAGTCAGGAGAAGACCCGAAAATTATTGCTCTTTTTGCTAAATTGGCTCGAGGGATGATGGCAAATTACATCGTTCGCAATCGATTAAGTACTCCAGATCAGTTAAAAGACTTCAGTCAAAGCGGGTATGCGTTTAGATCTGATTTATCTCAGGGGAAGGAGATGGTTTTTGTGAGGACTCAAGGCTAAGTTTTCTTGCTATGTTTCCCTTGTTCTTTTCTGCATTTTTAATATACTTGATCAGTCAACAATATATCAAATACTTATTAACTAAAATTTATGACAACTCTTAGCCCCGCACTACATCTTGTTTTATCTTTAGTAAAGACTCAAGCGGTCATGACCAGACGCTTTGATTCTTATCTAGATGGTCTTGCTCTCAATGAATTTGTCTTGCTGTATCATCTCGACACTGCTCGTGATAAAAAATTGAGAAGAGTAGATTTAGCTGAAAAAGTTGGTTTGACGGCATCTGGAGTCACTCGGCTCTTAAATCCTATGGAAAAAATTGGTTTAGTGGGACGTGAAGTAAATGAAAGAGATGCCCGCTCTAGCTACGTAACGCTCAGTACAGGTGGTAAAAGAAAGCTTAAAGAAGCTCTGCAACAAGCTGAGTTCTATTGCAAAGATCATCTGTCTTCTTGTAAAGAAGAGGAAATGAAGAGTTTCTCTGTAATACTTGATCAGATACTTCGGTCTTAATTTTTCTCGCGACTGTTTAGGAAACAAAGGACCAGGATAACTGCAAAAGCTGTCCAACAGAGAAATGGAATCGTTATGAAACCAAAGTAGTTTACAGACAGTGCTGCGCAAGGATTGGCTCCAGTACACTCAAATGGGCTTTCAAAGTTGGTTTTTTGGAGAGCGTAGTGGTAGGTCTCTAAGAGTAAGCCTGGAATTGCTAGAGGTAAGATATAATGATGGATATCTTTTGCTTTTTTGAAGAATCCTAGCAGGCTTATCGGTACGATAGGATACATGAGTATCCTAGCCCATATACAGAGGAGGCAAGGGTCAAAGCCGTAGCCTGGGAGAAAAAATACGCCAAGTTTGAGGTTTTCTATTGGTTCACCAAAGTTTGAAAGGTAGAGTGATCCAAGCATGGCTACGAGTGCTTGAGTAAATATTGCGAGACGAATCCAGTCTTTTTTAAGGAGTTTTTTCATAGTATTTATAAGTTTATTTTTGGTCTATCCAGACGAAATCGAAGATTTCCATGCCATCATGGAGAAAAGGTGAGTGGTTATTTGCATTTAAGCTGACTTTTACTTTGTGTCTCCCTGGGCTCAAATTGTCTATATGTGTCCATTCTCCATAGACTCGAGATATTTTTTTATTATCAATATAGAGGTGTGCATGACCTTCGCCTTCGATGTGTTCTGTGCTTGCATTCTCAGGAGCAAAGCGAAAGTTTTGGGTCAGTATGCGGACGTTCCAGCCTGAATGTGCATCTTCTGTGACCCTTAGGCTTATTGCTGGTAGATTTTCATGGCTTGGGAGATCTATTCCTTCGCTATGATCATGTGTCATGCCTTCTGAATTGTTGTGCTGCAGCTCGTGATCATGCTGCATTTCCATATCTTGATCTGTACTCATCTGAGTACAGCCACTGATAAGTAGTACAAGGAAGAGAAGTGCTATTTTTTTCATAAGATTTTTTATTAGTCAGACCTAGTATTCCTTAAAGACCATTTCTGTGTAAAGAGTACATAAGAAAATGTGATCAAAGCGGCTATCCATGTTACTGAGAAAATACCCCACCAAACTCCTATAAGTCCCCAGCCGAGATAATCTACTAAGAAATAAAATATCAGGAGTGGAGCGAAGATATGTCTGAAGATATTGACTAGTAATCCAAAGATTGGTCTTTTCAGTCCTTGTAAGACTCCTATACTGAGGAAGAGGAGTGCGTAGGCTGGAAGTACCAAGGCGTCTATTTGCAGGTATTCAACTCCTATCCTGATGACTTCAGGTTCTTCTGTGAAAAGCTTCATCATTAACTGGGCAAAGCCATACAACAATACCGCTCCAGCGATCATCATTAGGAATCCATATTTTGCCGATTTGAAATAGGTTTCTCTTACTCGTTCTTTGAGTCCTGCTCCATGGTTTTGTCCAGTCAGTGATAGTGCTGCCATATTTATACCAATGGTAGGGAGGAGGATGATTTGTTCGACTCTGAGTGCTACTCCGTAGGCAGCTATGGCGAAGTCTCCAAAGCGACCTACGAAACTAGTAATAATGAAAACTCCTACGGTAACGAGCATCATAGAAAGACTAGCAGGTGCACCTTGATACATGATGTCGTAACTGATTTCTTTACTGATCAAATATTCACTAAGCTTACAGTTTTTCATTAATTTGCTTGAATAGAGCTTGTAGGCGATGTAACTCATGACGATACCTTGTATGAGTACTGTGGCCCATGCGATACCTCCTATGCCAAAGGCTGGTAGAGGTCCCCATCCGAAGAGGAGCAGAGGGTCTAGTATGATGTTGAATAAAAACCCAGTGATGAGGGCATTCCTGTTGGTTTTTGTGTCTCCTTGAGCAGTTAGACCAGCATTTAAAGTTTGGACTAATACCATGATAGGAGCTCCAATCCAGATGATATTGATGTACTTTAAGGCAAGTTGTAAGACTTCTCCTTTTCCTCCCATGATCTCAAAGATCCAAGGAGATATTTGCCAGCCGACAAAAGCTATCAGTACACTTAGTGCAAATGAAAGGGTCAATGCTTGTTGTTGATAGTGTTTAGCTTTGCTGAGTTGATTTGATCCTAAAGCATTTGAAATCAGGGCATTTGTCCCTTGACTGATACCAACTCCTATAGAGATCACGAGTAAAAAAGGCACGAAACTCAAAGAAAGAGCTGCAAGACCTTCTGCAGAAAATTGCCCAGCCCAATAGGTATCGATGAGATTATAAAAAGTATGAAACATCATCCCAACTCCTGCGGGGATAGCTATCTTTAGGATAAGTTTTGAGATTTTTCCTTTTGTAAGATTCATATTTTTTTTGAAATTGAATGAAGTATAGACATTATTAGTTCTTTATCCAGAATAGACGGCCTTTTAGAGGATAAAATCTTTTTTTATCCATGATAATTGAATAGGTATTTATGCTATAATTAAGTGTCTTTTTCTTTCTTTAGATATGAATTTATTCGAAAAAGTTTTTAGAGCATTGAATAAAGCACGTGTTAAATATTTGGTAGTAGGTGGTGTAGCCGTTAATCTACATGGTTACCTGAGATTTACAGGTGATCTTGATTTGCTTTTGATGCTTGAAGAAAAAAATTTGGAAAAGATGTCAAAAGTGATGCAGGATCTTGGATATTCTGAACGACTGCCAGTGTCCATAATGGAGCTAAAGGATGAAAAACAAGTCCGGGTTTGGATAAAAGAAAAAAATATGAATGCTTTTTCTTTTACTCCTCCTTATGATAACCCACTACAGATAGATATCGTTATGGAAGAGTCTTTGAAGTATGATGAAATGAGCCTTAAAAAAGTAAAAAAACAAATTAGTGGTGTTACTATTCCAGTAGTTTCTATTGAAGATTTGATTAAAATGAAGAAGAAAGTGAAAAGGCGGCAAGATATGTTTGATATTGAAGCACTTTTAGAAATAAAGGGTTTATGAAAAAAATTCTCAAAAAATCACCATTAAAATCTTCCTTAGATAAGGATTTACTTAAATATTGGCAAAAAGTCAGTACTAAAGCGAAGCTTCAGTGGTTAGAAAGTGCTATGAGGTTTGGAAAATTAAGAAAATTCTAAAGAATACTTTAGTATCTTTTTTTTCTTCTTTCAGATCCTCCAGAGTTCTTTTTTCCTTTATACCCTCCAGCTCCAGAGCCAGCTCTTCCTTGGTATCCTCCATCTCCTCCTCCAGATCGTGATCGACCTCTAGAACCGCCTCTAGAAGCTCCTCTTGATCCACCTCTAGATCCTCCTGAAAAAGATTTGGCTTTTTTTGTACTCATTTCTACTGAAAGATATCTTCCTTGATGTTGTTCTCCATCGAAGGCATTCATCAAATCCTTGAGTCTCTTCTTTTCTATTTCTACGAGAGTATTGGTCGCCATGATTTCGATATTTCCAATCTCTATTCCTCGGAGTTGGCTATGTTGATTGACGAGGAAGAAGAGGGCTTTGACTCCAAAACCATCTTTTTTTCCAAGATTGAGGGAGACATTTGCAAATTCAATATGACTTTTACTGTTGCTTCGACCATTGTCTTTACCAGAGACATTTAGGTCTGGAGCGTTTTTATAATCGTTTAAAAATCGGTTGAATTCTGCTGAAACAAAGTGTTTGATGAGTTCTTCTCGATCGATTCCTTCTAGTTGTTCCATGATTGCTGGGAGGTAGGGACCGATTTGTTCATTATCCACTTTTACTTCTTTGACCTTGTTGATGAGGGTGAGGAGTTGGCTTTTACAGATGTCAGAGCCTTTTGGTACTTGAGCTCTGATGAATTCTTTCCCCACCTTTCTTTCTATGTTTCTCATTCTTCCAGATTCTTTCATGTGGATGATGGAGACCGATGTTCCACTTTTCTTCGCGCGTCCAGTACGTCCACTTCTGTGGATATAAGCATCTATACTGTCTGGGAGTTGGTAATTGATCACGTGAGTAAGGTCTTTCACATCTATCCCACGAGCTGCTACATCTGTTGCTACGAGGAGTTGAATCTTTTTCTTTCTAAATTTTTCCATGACGTGTGATCTTTGTGCTTGAGAGAGGTCACCATGGATGGCTTCGGCAG
Source organism: uncultured Candidatus Peribacteria bacterium (assembly GCA_964352145.1). Lineage (GTDB taxonomy): Bacteria > Patescibacteriota > Gracilibacteria > JAUYGZ01 > JAUYGZ01 > CAYGQA01. Next base: position 83,987 of record CAYGQA010000003.1, on the reverse strand, counting down.
AGTAATGATCTTGTTTGAGCTTGTCTGCTACTTCTTGAGTTTCTCTACGGGTACGACAGAAAACGATCCCATAGATATCTGGAGTAACGTCAGCCAGTCTTCTGAGGACTTGGTATCGATCTCTTGAGTGAACCATGTAATAGATATGGTCGACTTTTTCTGCTCCGGTGTTGTGTTTGCCTCCACTGACTTCATCAGGATTTTTCATGTAAGTACTGGCAATCCTTTTCACAGAGCTCGGCATAGTTGCAGAAAAGAGCAGGGTTTGTTTTTCAGCTGGAGTCCCTTCTAGGATACCATCGAGCTCTTCCTTGAATCCCATATTGAGCATTTCATCAGCTTCATCCAGCACAACGAAATCAATGCTTGAAACGTCGAGTTTTCTTCTATTAATGAGATCGAGGATACGTCCAGGAGTCCCTACTACTATTTGCCCTCCTTTACGGAGTTCTCTCATTTGAGAGTCAATACGGGCTCCTCCATAAGCAGTGATCACTTTGAGTCTTTTTTCGTATTTGATAAAAGCTTCGATGTTTTTCCCTGTTTGCATACAAAGCTCACGAGTAGGGGAAAGGATTAATGCTTGGACATCTCGAGACTCTAGATCGATCTTTTCGATCACTGGGAGGCTAAATGCTGCAGTTTTACCAGTCCCAGTCTGAGCAAGGGCAATAAGGTCTTTATCAGATCCTAAGAGATGAGGGATGGCTTTAGCTTGGATAGGTGTTGGTTCTTCAAATCCCATCTCATCGAGAGCTTTCAGGATGTTTTCAGAGAGACCGATGGTTTGGAAGGTGAGCATTGCTTAGGTAAATCAGGCAGGTAAAAATTGTGTCTATATGTAATAGAGTGGAGTATATACTATTTTTTGGCTTATAGAAAGGCTTTAGTCAATTTTCAGTTTCCAGTTTCCAATTTTCAATCAAATTTCATTGATCAATTATCAAAATTCTTACAAAAAGCTGGATCATCATAGCCCCTCTCTCGGCAGAAGAGAGGAAAGCGTAAGCGGGTGAGTTCTCATTTTCAATCAAAATTCAATGCTTCAAACATCGGAAACCAATATCGAAATGCGAAACAAGATCCAAAGCATCAAATACCAAATGAGTTTTTGCTTTGAGTTTTAGCCTTTGATATTTGTTTCGTGTTTCGTATTTGGGACTTGATGTTTGACTTTAGCGTGTTTCTGCAAAGACTCTCATCCCAGCACTTAAAAACTCTGCCAAACCTGGAGCAATGTCTTCATAATATTTCTTGAATTCTGGATTGTTTAGATAGAGATCAGAGAGACCTATGTATCTCTCAGCTGGACAAGGGTAGAAGTTTTCTATCCACGCATGATGTCTTTTTATGAGTGCTTGTACCTTTTCAGAAGCTGGGTCTTTTCCTATGAAAGATGAAAGTTCATTAGCTACTTTATCACCTTCTTCTTTGATTGTTTTCCACTGGCCTTTACTTAGCTTACGGATGTTTTTCTGAGAAAGGTCGTAGACCTCTCCGTATTGTTCTTTTGCTTCTCGATGATATCGTTCTTGTTGCTCTGGAGTAAATCCAGCATAGAGTTCTTTATCAGTAACGAGCTCTTTATCATCTTTTATCCTCCGAAGTGTTTTTTCTATGGTTTGGATGAGTTTGGAGTAGCGTTCTTGTTTGCTAGTGAGTTTCTTTTTCTGTTCTTGAAGGGCTGCTTCGAGCTCGAATGAAGGATCGTCGAGGATTTGCTGTATCTCAATCAGTGGTATTTCGAGTTCTTTATAGAGGAGTATTTGTTGGAGCCTGAAGAGCTCTGCTTCTGTGTAAAGACGATAGTCTTTGTCAGATCGTTGAGCTGGCTTGAGAAGTCCTCTTTCATCGTAGTGATGAAGAGTCTTGATGCTGACGCTTGCCAGCTCTGCGAGTTGTTTGACCGTGTATGTTTTCATAGTTTTTCTAAAAGAAATAGAGCACAGGTTTATCCTGCTCTATTCCCTAAGGTGAGGGTCAAGAAGGTTTATTTAGTTTGCTTGTGGGCAAACCACAGCACATTGCTCTTCATAACAGCGACTTTCGTAGGCGCATGAAGAACGGATGAGAAAGTCATCGGGTGTTGTACAGTCGATGTTTTCTTTACAGCTGACTCCAGTCACTTCAGCTATTTTCACATTCTCTTTTCTGGCAGCACGATATTGACGATGTTCTCTTCGTTCTTGTTCCCAATGATTGAAGAGCTCTGTGAAGTGTTGATCACGTTGCTCTTGGAAACTGCTACTTTCACTTAGTCCGATGGCGCTACTGATGAGCCATATGCTTAATCCAACACTACTGATAAGAAGGGCGATACTGATAATGAAAACACTGAGTCCAAGCCAAATAGATTTAAAGACTTCTAGTATGAAGAAGAAGATTCTTCCAAGCAGATGAACTATCCCAAGAAGTAAGCTGCCGATGACTTCGACAATCTTGCTGAGGATAAAACGAATCTCTAAGTCTTTTTTTGGAGTTTTCTTTGCCATAGTGAGTATAAAAGGATCATAAACACATTATAGCATATCTGCTTTTATGCTTTATTCTTCCAAAAAGCTGCTCAACATCCAGGCAGTCTTTTCTTGTTCGGATATGCGAGTTGATAGGAGATCAAGGGTTCCTTCGTCTTTTTCTTTTGCAGCTTGATCGATCATATTTTTTGCAAATTGAATGATTCTACTGTGATCTTTGAGGAGTTCTTCTACCATTAGCTTTGCCTTCGGTATTTCAGTTGGTTCTGAAATGATACTGAGCTCTGAAAACTCACGATAGGTCCCGGGTGCACTTGCTCCTAAGCTTCTGATACGCTCTGCTATTTCATCATTTGCGAGAGCTAGTACAGTGTATTGTTGTTCAAACATGAGGTGTAATGTTTGGAAAAATGGTCCTTTGACGTTCCAATGAAAGTTTTGTGTCTTGAGGTAGAGAGTGTAGGTGCTTGCTAGCAGTACTTCGAGATTTTTGATGGTTTTTGAGTTCATAGGGAAAGATTAAAGGACATAAGTGACTTTTATTTCTTTGATGTTTTTGTTTTTGAGTACATCTGGGATAGGTATCTGTTGAGTACCTGAAAGATGCACATCCATAATTTCACCAGTCTTGCTATCGATGGCATGATGATGTTGGCTCATGTTGGCTTCGTAGCGTGAGGCTCCTTCTTCTGTATTGAGCTCTTGTATCAGTCCATATTGTTTGAATTTCCTTAGATTGTCATAGACTGTTGCGAAGGAAACTTTTGGGTAGTTTTTTTTTAAGAGAAAGAAGATTTCATCTGCTTTAGGATGAGTTTCGGATTTTAGAAGAATTTCATAGATTCCTAATTTTTGACGAGTGAGTCGCAAGCCGTGTGTACGACAAGTTGTTTCGAAGTGATTGAGGTGTTCTTTGAGGAGTTTTGTATTCATAAGTTTGAGATATGCTTAATAATAATCATTATTGATAGTAAATCAAGCTTTTATCACAAATCGAGACTTCCTTGTGTCAATTGGGTTCTTCTTAGAAGAGGTTTAAGATATGAAAGTTATTCTTTTCTTTTTACTTATGAAAAAACTCAATAAATGGCCTTGGAAAAGTATTTCTTTAGGTTTTCTGATATTGGTGGTGATAGCATTAGTGTTTGGTCAGAATGCCCCATCGTTTATGAATGGGTCTTCATTTCTCAGCAGTTATGATACTAGCAGTGTAAGTGCTCCACAGATGAAGTCTATGGGTGAGGCTGGAGGTTCTGCGGCGAATCGTGTCATGAATGATGGATATGCTTACGAAGAATCTGCGCTGAGTATTTTGCCGCCTAATCCAAGTGGGACTCCTGCAGCTGTAGATGTGAAAAGAAGGGAACTTATCCGTAATGGGAGACTTTCTTTGATAGTAGCTGATGTGAATCAAGCCATAAATGATGTTAAGAAGGAGGTCGATAATTGGGATGGTTTTGTAGAAGAAGCGAATATGAATAATTATGATGAAGAAGGGCAATCTGGTTGGATGCGCTTAAGAGTAGATGCTAAGCTTTTTGATCAAGCTTTTGAGACCTTGAAAAGTTTTGCTCTAAAAGTGGAATCAGAAAGTGTGAGTGTCGATGATGTGACAGGACAAGTGGTGGATACGGAAGCTCGTTTGACGAACTTAAGAGCACAGGAGCAACAGTATTTAGATATCCTGAGTAGGGCAGAGACTATAGAAGAAACTTTACAGGCTACTGAGTACCTTAATCGTATTCGAAATGATATTGAATGGACAGAGCGAAGTCTTAAAACCGTGACTGAGCAAGTAGCTCTTTCGACCATTACTCTAAACCTTATCGATGAAGGAAATGTAGAAGTACTTGGTTTCTATTGGACGCCTTGGTTGAATGTGAAGAAGTCTGCCAGAGCTGCTTTAGAAAATCTCACAGACTCGGTAGATACTTTGATTGCCTTTGGGTTAAATCTTCCTTTGGCATTGATCTGGGGAGCTCTTCTTTTGATAGTGCTTCGACTTGGATGGAAGGCTTTAAAGAAATATGGATTATTGTAATGCTTCTATGAAAAAAGATTTAAAGGATAGAATGATGAATGTATGTCATCAAAAAATCCTAAAGAAAGGTCCCAAAGTGGGCCTTTCTTTTTATGCGTTTTTTTCTCAAAAAAATGATAAACCTGAAGAGCTTCTGGAAGTTGCCATTTGGTGGATAAAAAAACATCAACTGGATCATTTTGAAAAAGCAGAGAAAATCCTTCAAATGCTCCAGAAGGGAGTGTAATCTCTCTTTTTTTATGCTATAATGATATGAAATATATAAATAAAACTCATGGGAATCTTCAAAAAATTTTTTTCAAAAGAAAAAAAATATACTTGTGAAAAGTGTGGAAAATCTTACGTCAAATCGCATGGAGGATTTATCCTTCGGAATAAGAAGCGTTTTTGTTGTAAAAACTGTTGTGGCGATGCCATAGCGGCAGATAAGAAAAAATCTTCTAAAAAAGAGGTATGCGAATTTTGTTAAGTATCTTTCTCATGTCGGTGTTTTCTATGCCTAATGCTTTTGCTGATGGTGTAGTAGCTCATGAGGGAGCGATGAGTTTTACTGATCAAATTATTCATTTGAACGCTTTTCCGATAGCTCTATGGGGTTTTGCGATTATCCTCCTTTTCATGCTTATAGCTTCTGTCTTGAGATCAGAGAATGAGCTTTTAAAGAAACTCTTCTTTTGGCCGGTGGTGCTTATTTCTGTGCTTGTGACAGGACTTTTTTTGACACAGACGACCCTAAAGAATATTGCTTCTGAAACTGGGGGACCAGTGCACTGGCATGCCGACTTTCAGATATTTAACTGTTATGAGGAGCTTGATTTGATTGATCCGACAGGATTGCTCAATCGTGTAGGGACACCAGTCATCCATGAGCATGGTGATAAAAGAATGCATGTCGAAGGGACGATGCTAGACTTGCAAGATGCCTCTTTAGGTCACTTCTTTCAGGTTGTGGGGGGAGAGTTAAGTGAAGAGAGGATGATTGTACCGACGAATTTTGGCGTAGAAGAAATGAATAATGGAGAAGTCTGTCCTGATGAACCAGATAGAGAAGCGGTGGTTCAGGTTTTCTTATGGAAAACAGATGAAGGAGTAGCAAAACAGCAAAAACTTGAAAATTTTGTTGATTATGTCATCTCTCCATTTAGCCCTGTGCCTGCTGGAGATTGTGTTATTTTCGAGTTTGGACCAGAAAAGGATGCTACTACTCATCTTTGTGAACAATATAAAGTCGCTGAAAAAAAAGAAAATCTCATCATTGAAATGCCTTTATGACTGAAATAGTTGCCCCATTACCGACGATCATCACGATCATCACTACAGCTGCGATTGATGCGATCAATCCTTGTGCTATTGGTGTTTTGATTTTGATGATTTCTGTGATCTTAAGCTCTGGTAAGTCCGTCAAACGACTGCTTTGGCTTGGGTTTTTATATGTGATGGCTGTGATGGGAGTGTACTTGCTTGCAGGGCTCGGTTTGATGTATTTCTTATCTTCTATTCCTCTTATCGTCACAGAGAGCTTATCGCTTATAGTAGCGACTCTCTTGATCATTGTGGCTATTTTTGAGATTAAAGATTTCTTCTGGTATGGAGAAGGCTTTTCTTTTTCTATCTCAGGGATGAATGCTGCACGTATCAAAGAATACGCTCAAAACATCTCTGCTCCTGGAGTAATATTTTTAGGAGCCTTTGTTTCCGCAGTCGAGCTCCCTTGTACTGGAGCTCCGTATTTGGCGATCATTACCTTGCTCTCACAATATTTTGATTTTACTGCGTTCTTACTCCTCGTTCTTTATAATATTATCTTTGTTTCTCCTCTTATCATCGTACTTCTCCTAGTAGCAGGTGGGATGCAGGTAGAGAAGATCCATAAATGGAAAGATAGTAATAAAGGATGGATGAGATTAGCCGTCGGAGTACTCTTGATCTTTTTAAGTTGGCTATTGATCTTGATTGCGAATGGTACGGTGAACCTTGGTTAATATTGTAATGATTCTTTATAAAAAGCAATACTCCTCATGAGTATTGCTTTTGGTGTTGGCCTTGTCCTTTTTTACTTTTTGATAGGGAAGTAGATGTCTGTCTTGAGATCCTTCTCATCAGTTTCCATAGGGCTGTTGAGATAGTACTCAAAGGGTTTAGCATTTTGCTTAAGTTTTTTAGCACGAAGATACATCATCCCCATTGACCAAGCATTTCCGAGGAATGTATATGAACCTGAATGATGTATTTTGAGCATTTTTTGACTCTCTATAGTCCCAGTGATGAACTCTTCACCTACATCAATACCTGCTAGCTCTTCACTGGAGCAAGCTGCGATCCATTCAAAGCTTTTATTTTTCATGTCTGATTTAGTATAAATCGATATCCAATGCTTGGCTGTTTTACCCTTTGATTCAAGCATGTTGTAGAGCTTGTTGAAGTCTGACTGCATTTTTTTTGGCATATTTTCTATTGTTGCCGCACTTTTTATCCCAATGTAAGAAAATCCTTTGAAAGGTATTATTCCTTCATTTGAAGTCTTGGCGTTGATTTTTCCTTTTTCGCATATTTCTTTGAGCATTCTTAGGCCTCGATCGTAATCCATTTCGATCCAGGATTTCATCATCCCTATCATCCAGAAGAGAAAGAAAGGGAGGCTTGAATCCATAGTCCAGGTGACCTTTGTTTTCTTGCCTGATTTTTCGAGTATAAATCGAGTTTTTGCTTTTGATGCATGAGGTTTAAAAAACTGAAGATCATAATCGATGATATAGTCTTCGATTTTTTCTATTGATTGCTCACCAGAGCCGATGATTTTCCCATTCCATTTCATTTTGTGTCCTACTTCTCCTGCTTTACCTGAGACAGTATCTTTGTGATCTGGTTCGCATATAGACCAAGGAGACCATTTACTCCAGTGTTTGAAGTCTTTAATGTGAGTGAATACTTTCTCAATATCGGCATCGATGATGATGCTTCGGTTTAGATCAAATTTCATAAGGTGTGGTGAAGGGCTAGGAATGGAATGATTATATCATGTGAGTTTTTATAATTCACTTGCAGTCAAAAGCTGAGCTATAGTAGACTGCTTTAGCTCTTCTAAAGAGTGATGTTCCGGGATAGCTCAGTGGTAGAGCAGTTGACTGTTAATCAATTGGTCGTCGGTTCGAATCCGACTCCCGGAGCCATTCAAATTTCGTTCATACACATCAAATTCAGCCTTCTTGAGCGTGTCCGGCTTGAGGCCTCGAAGCGGATTCGAACTTTGCTATACTTCTCATATGAAAAAGGAAATCGAAGCAAATATCTGGAAGCTCTATCTGGGAACAATGCTCCAGTCGTTGCTCTTCATTGTAGCGATCATAGTTCCGTTTTTAGAAAGCCGGGGGCTCTCAATGCAACAAATCATAATCACCGAGGTCATATATTCTCTCGCGATAGTTGGACTAGAAATACCATCAGGATACTTCGCAGATAGAGTTGGACGAAAGCCGTGCTTAGTATTAGCGGCATTATTTTGGGCTGTAGGAGCTGTTTTCTATGCTCACTCACCTGGGTTTATTGGCGTTTCCATTGGCGCTACCTTATGGGGAATTGGTTCAAGTTTTAGCTCGGGTGCTGAAGACGCCTTACTCTACGAAACACTTATTCATTTAAAGAAAGAAAAAGAATACAAAAAACTTCAAGGTAACCTTTTCTTTTGGGGTCGGATGGCGGGATTGATAGGAAGTATTGTTGCAGGTTTTATGGCGAGTGTTCATATTAGTCTTCCAGCATACGCAACCATTGCACCATTTGTCATATGGTTTTTCTTAGCCTTAACTCTTCGAGAGACTCGCCATCATCAAGAAGATCTAGAAACCTGGTCTCACCTAAAAGACATCTTCCAAAAAAGCATTATCGAAAATTCAAAACTTCGTTATTTTATTCTCTATACGGGAATACTGAGCTTTTTTGCGATTGAATTCTGGCTTACTCAAAAATATTGGGGCTTCATAGGTGTTCCTATCGTTTACTTTGGAATAATTGTAGGAGCTTTAAGTATTTTTTCTGGATTAGGGGCAAGATATGCTAAAGAAATTGAAAAATTCATTGGAGAGAAAGCATCGCTAATCATCATTCCAATAGTGCCTTTCATTGTATGGCTAATTTTTGCCAATGTTCATTTCCTTTGGATCGTACCATTATCATTGCTAACGGCAGCTTTAAAAGGATTTTCAATACCAGTATTCAATACCTATGTACACAGCCACGTAAGTTCGGATAGAAGAGCAACCATAATGTCTCTGATGAACTTTATTCAAAAAGGGGTGTTCTTAGTATTTGCACCATTATTAGGTTGGGTGATAGATGCATATTCAATACAAACAGCATTTCTCCTGGGGGCTATTATTCTAGCTCTCTTTGGAGTCATCTCATTAAGCCTCCTGAAGAAAGAAAAGATAATTTAGTTAAGAGCATATCGGGAAACTTAATGTGTTTTACCCACTCGAAAGTTCGTAAATCGTCCGGTAGTGCGAGCCATCTACTACACTAAACAATTCTGTTTTTCTTAGACGGATGAGAGGCCTACCCTGAGCGAGGTGATCTTTAGATGAACCGAGTCGAATGGGAATCCGACTCCCGGAGCCATAAACCATTCCTAGCGTCAGGTTTATGACACTGCCAACATATTGTGATCATTTAAGAGGTTTATGCGTTGAACTCGAGTTTATGAGTATCTCAAGTCACTCTTTTTTTATTTAATGTTGTCTTAAGTGAACTTAGTTATTTCGAAGCTGTGTTACACTTTTGTAAGTGTTAAAGTATTAGTTGTGTTTTATGAAGGAACGGAAAAAAGTAGAAAAAATGAATGGTGTTGCCTATGGAGTACTTTTTGGAGTTGTGTTTGGAGTTGTTTTCGGTCCTATGCTCTTTGGGGATAATGGTTCAAGTACGGGGATTGGTTTGGGGATTGCCTTAGGTCTTTCTCTCGGAGCTGCGTTTGATTATAAAAAATAGTGTTTTTATAGACTGATAAAGCTTTTCACTCCCTCATCATTAACTTCTCAATGGATAAGAATAAAGAAGCCCAAAACAAACAGGTAAATGATCCTATGCATGGGGTGAAGTTAGTGGATATCTTAGAATTTTTATTAGAACAGTATGGTTGGGAGCAATTAGCCATGAGGATCAATATCAATTGTTTTAAAAATGATCCTTCCATAAACTCTTCATTGAAGTTCTTAAGAAGAACTCCTTGGGCGAGAGGTGAGGTCGAGCAGCTTTATAGACAAACAAAGAGTAAAGATACTCATTGAGTTTTTTGAGATGAAAATCTTAATCAATGACCTAGCTGGCATTACTCCTTGCTTAATGAGGTAATACCTATACAATATGTGTCTACATGTTGATTTATAAGGGTTTTAAATAAATTCCTACAATGAAGCTAGTGGAATTTATTTCTTAACCTTTTACATTATGAAAGGTGTTATCAAAAAAATAGATGACCGAGGTTTCGGTTTCATCACTCCTGAAGAAGGAGGAAAAGATATTTTCTTCCATGCAAACGATGTTGCAGAAGGAAGTATTGACGATTTTAACGAAGGAGACATGGTCTCTTTTGAGCTTGGTGAGTCTGATAAAGGACCTAAAGCAATTGATGTCGTTTTGGCTGACGCTGCTTAGATTTTACTCAGTGAAAAATCACTGTGTTGTTTAACAGAAAATCCTAAGATGAGTGAGAGGAGAAATCCTTTCACTCATTTTTTTATGATAGTCTTTGTATATAATAAAAGAATACTCTTGATACTATGAAGAAAATCACCTTGTTGATCGCTCAGAGCCTTGATGGCTTTGTTGCGAGCTCAGATGGGAGTGTGGCTTGGTTAGATGATTATAATGTCCCTGGTGAAGACTATGGGCTTACTGAGTTTATGGAAAGAGTTGATACTGTTATCCAAGGGAATACAACTTATCAGCAGTTCACACCTGCTTACCCTGGTAAGAATAGTTATGTCTTCACAAAAGATCCTCAGCTTAGAGCTGAAGATGGCACAGTCTTTGTGAGTGCTGATGTGAAAAGCTTCGTTGAGGGATTGGATGAAGAGACTCACAAAGATATATGGTTAGTAGGTGGACCTCAACTCGCAGCTCAATTTTTTAATGAAGGTCTTATTGATGAGATGATTATTCATACGATGCCTATTTTTCTCAATGAAGGTATATCTTTGTTTAGCCACATCAATGTCAGGCCTCAGTTTGAGCTTACTACATCGAAGGATTATCCAAATGGAGTAGTAGAGCTACAGTATAGGGTCATGAAACAGCATTGATGTTTAGGTATGAGAGTCAGAGTAGTTTTTTTATACATTTACTTTGAAAGATGAAAGATACAGATCCTTTGGCTCTCTATAAAAAATATCACTCGGACAGAGATAATGAACGTATTGGTTTGTTTACTGCTTTGAAGGATAACTATGAGATAAAGAATGTCCTCTATCCAGGGAGCTTTGTTCATTTTACTCCTGTTTTAGTTTTTCCACGTTTGGTTTGTGTGGATTCTTATAAGCAAGCCATAGGGTTTTTTAAACAAAAAGAAGTCCTTGAATATGTAGAGAAGCATAAGCAATATAAGGAAGAGTCAGAGTTGATCTTTCATCACTGTGATTATTACAATGACTTTGGAGAGCAAGAAAATTCTTTTGATTTGCTGATGTCTCAGTATGCTGGGTTCATCTCACAGGCTTGTAAGAAACATCTGAAAAAAGGTGCTTTGCTCGTCGCGAATAATAGTCATGGAGATGCGAGTATGGCTTTTTTAGACCCTGACTTCGAGTTTGTAGCAGTCTATAATAGGAAGTCAGATGAACAATATACGATTAGCGAAAAAAACCTTGATAGCTATTTCATCCCTAAGTTTCAAGTGAAGGTGACGAAAGAGAGTCTAGAAAAATCCCAAAAAGGTGTTGGATATACGAAGTCTCCAGCAGGATATATTTTTAGAAAAAAGTAAGAGGTTTTTATAGGAGGATTTAAATTTTTATTAGTCTAGATTATTTGACTATTTTGTTTTTTGACTTATAGTGTTATCTATTTAAATGAATCTTATGGGGTTTTCTTTCAATATTACTGATCAAAATGTTATTGAGACCTATTCAGATGGGATTGAAAAAGCAAAGATTTATAGAAATGTGATGTCGAAAGCTGATTCTGGTAAAAAATACTCTAGAATTGCAAGGGAATGCGAAACAAATGCTAATAAAGTGAGACGTTATTTGGTTGAAGGACGTATACCAGATTGTATTAAAGGTGTTAATTTTTTAGAAGAGAGAGGGTTGCTGCCTTTAGATTTAAGTAGTGAGAGCGCTGCTTTATTTAATGTTTTTACTGCTTTGTGGTTTTTTGGAGGTTCTATTAGTCATCGCTATGAAGGATGGTTGTCTCCACCTCGTAAGAACTCTAAAAGGGATGTAGAGTATCAAATAATGAAAAAAGTCGTAGAAACTTTGGGAGTAAATACTGCTGAGTATCCGGATAAAGATATTCCTTTTTCTAAATATGTCTCTCGAATGTTTGTGCATTTAGGACATACTCCAGGATCAAAAAAGCAGAGTGCGTTAGTGGTTCCCAATCATATTGATAAGGCATTGGATTTTTTGGTGTCATCTGAAGATGAGAAAGAGGAATCTGAAAAGGTTGTAGATATGATGAGGGTTTTTTTTCATACTTTTATTGGTATAAGATTGAGTTCTCTAGGTGAGAGTAAGATTGCCTATTTGAACAGTTATGAGGATGCTGAATTAGCTGTAGAACATGGTCAAAAGATGTGTAAAATGGCAAATGAAACATATCCTCAACTGCGAACAGAATTAAGAGGGCCTTTTCAGAATCGTGATGGTAATAAGAAGCTTGTTGATTGTTTTCGAACACGTTTAGTTTTTAGAAATACTGAAGAAGCTATCAGGATCTCCGAGAGTTTAAGAACTAGTATTGATGATCTTCTTAAAGAAGCTTAAATCTTCTTTAGAAATTCCGTCCTTAGTACGATGGCAGATCCTTCGATCTTACAGTCGACTTCTTCAGGATTGTCTGTGAGTCGTATTTTGGATACTTTGGTACCTTGTTTTATCTTTTGTGAGGTACCCCTCAGAGTGAGATCTTTGATTAAGACTACAGTATCCCCGTTGATGAGTTCATTATTATTTGAGTCAAAGGCTTTTGGGATTTGCTTTTCTTTGCTATGTAGTCCATCACTACATTCACAGTCTTCCATCATTTCCCATTGTTTAGTGCATCCGTCTGATTCACAGGCACTTATTTCTGAGACTGTTTCGTTGCATCCTGGACAGTAATAATGTGACATTTTTGACGAACTAAAGAATAGGAATATTTGTTTCTATGTTAGCATTTTTTGAGGTTCTATGATGAAATATCCTGTTTTTTAAAGTGAGGTCAGATGAATACTTAAATGCTTTCTGGTTTTCAAGACTTGATATTTTTCTCTAAACTTGTCAGTCTGATGTCATCTTTATTCAGATTGTATGCTTTTAGATTCTCTTGATCAGTCTTGGCAAAAGCTCCTTCAAGAGGAGTTTAAAAAGCCATACTTTATTGATCTGATGAAATTTGTGAAAGAAGAGTATGAAACAGAGACGGTTTATCCATCATTTTCTCAGATATTTCGAGCTTTTGATCCTTGTCACCATGATGATGTAAAAGTCGTGATATTAGGTCAGGATCCCTATCACGGAGAGGGGCAGGCGAACGGACTCTGTTTTTCTGTGAATGAAGGAATAAAGTATCCTCCATCTCTTCGAAATATCTTTAAAGAGCTTTATCAAGATTTATCAGTTCCTCTCCCTAAATCAGGTAATCTTGATCGATGGGCTGATCAAGGAGTGTTGCTTTTGAATGCTACTCTTACGGTGCGTGCTAAAAATCCGGGATCACATCAAAAGAAAGGTTGGGAGCAGTTTACAGATACTGTTATCCAAAAAATTTCTGATGAGAAAGAAAAGGTCGTATTCCTCCTCTGGGGGAATTATGCCAAAAAAAAGGGCAGTATAATTGATCGAGAGAAGCATTATGTATTGGAAGCTCCGCACCCATCTCCTTTTTCTGCACATTCAGGGTTTTTTGGTTCTCGACATTTTAGTCAGGCAAATGAGTATTTAAAAAAAGCTGGAAAGAAGACTATTGATTGGTCTTAGTCATCTGGGTGTGTATCTGCTCTGTTTGAGCTATGTGATTATGATAAGATGAGTTCATATCCATAGCATGATCTTTATGAAATCTTTTTTTAAAGCGAGTGTATTTTTTTCAACAGTACTTCTCCTTTCAGCTTGTTCTCCTATTTCTAGAGAGGATAGCACCAGTATGGTCGATGAAAGTTTTAAGATCTTTCCTATTTCTCATGCTACGGCTGTATTAGAATGGGATTCAACAGTTATTTATAGTGACCCTGTAGGAGGAGCTCAAGCTTTTGCTTCTTATCCAGCAGCTAATATTGTCTTTGTAACCGATATTCATGGAGATCATTTGAATGTAGAAACTCTAGAAGAGATCCTTACTGAAGAAAGTATCCTTATCGTACCAGAGGCAGTGAATGAACTTTTACCTGAAACACTCAATGGTATACAAGTAGTCCTTGCTAATGGAGAGAAAACTGAACAACTGGGTTTCACTATAGAAGCTATAGCGATGTATAATCTTCCAGTTTCTGAAGAGAGTAGACATGCGAAGGGGCGTGGTAATGGATATGTCTTTGAAAAAAATGATAAGAGAGTTTATTTTTCAGGAGATACTGCAGATATACCTGAAATGAGAGCACTTGAAGATATTGATGTTGCTTTTGTTTGCATGAATCTGCCTTATACTATGGATGTAGAGGAGGCTGCTGATGCAGTTTTAGCCTTCAAGCCTCGTCAGGTGTATCCTTACCATTACCGTACACCTGAAGGATTTAGTGATGTCATGAAGTTTAAGCAGATCGTGAATGATGGAGATGCTGATATTGAAGTGATTCAGCTGGATTGGTATTCCTCTCAATAAGTTTTGAGATATCTTTCATTATGAAAAATTATACTCTTTTCAATCTCCTTATTATCCTGTAGCTCCAGATCATATACTGATGAGTTTGATGTGAGTATTCGCTGATACTATCGGTGTATACTGCTGTTGACTCTTTTTGAGTATTTCTTTATATTGCAGCCTTATTTGTAATATGTGTGCATGATGCGCAATACAGAAATGTCGATTGCGATTACTCTTGCTTTACAATGTGACTTGCGAGCTTCGCAGGATTCTAGAGAGTTGACTCTTCGTATGAGAGAAGTTGAAAATCTGTTGTCTCTATTTATTGATAAGGTAGAAAAGGTGATTGCTCTGGGTGTGAAAGAAGGAGCTTATATGAAAGCTGAAGAATGGGCCCTTTTTAGTACAGATGAGAGGTCTTTTGTAAATACTCTTATAGATGATAGTGGTTTGAGAATCGACGAGTCCAAGAGTCCAGAAGGAGATTTCTTTTCGCTTATGAAAGCATTTCTCTCTTTTTATTCTCTGCATATCCAAAAGAATCTTTCTGAGATAGTTTCAGAGATAAAAGTACCATTTGATGAAGATGAAGCTGCTTTTTAAGCCAACCAGAGATCGTAGATGAACAACATTACTTCGAAAAGAATGAGCCAAATGATGATCCATTCTAATAAGTGACCCCGTCTCGTATCAAGATAGTTTTGGATAAACTCTACATTCTGGAAGAGGAGTTTGAGTTTTTCACTCAGACTTTGATACCTCTCTTCTAGCTCGTACTCTGAGCTTAGCTCTCCATAAAATCGATCGAGTTCATTATGATCCCAAGTGATACTTGGCTTATCGAGCATGGGTATATGAGTGACTATGACATGTTGTACATTCATGGCTTTACCAAGCATTTTTAGAAGATTTTTTTCTTTTAGGCTGCTTTTGCCTTCTTTTTCAAAAGAGTCCATTACGGGGGTGAATTGTTCTAGGGCTAGTTGTGCTTTTTCTTCATAGCGTTCTAATGCGAGAGATCGAGATAATATCGTTGAGACTGTCGCAATGGTTTCCTCGTTTGGTTTTATGATAGAGATTTCATTTTTTTGAAAGGAGTTTTTCTTCCCAGTATTTCTAATGTCTATATTTTCAGAGTTCTGTTGCTCGAGAAGAGAGTTGTAAAAAGGACTCAGTTTTTTTATCCAAGTTTCACATTCTTCTTTTTCAATTCCCCAACAAACAATTACTCCGTATTTTGAAACGAAGACCCATTGATTGTCTGTGGCTTTAAGGATGATGGGATCTCTCATAGTAATGAGCTTGCTGTATTTTTTTGCAAGAGTCCTGGTATTGATGCTTTCACAAAGGTGGAAGATACTGACTTTCATTGTTGTTGATTATTGATGTATGAAAAAAACCCTGTGTTTTGTTGTCAGGGTTTTATGTTTTTTTAAAACTACTCAGCTGCGTTTGCTGTTTCTTTTTTATCAACTGTTGTTGCTGCTGCTTCAGGCATCACGTGTACAAAAGTATCGTAGTGAGTTTGACCATTGAATTTTAGCTGTCGTTTGGTAGAGAACCTTACTTTCCCATCGACAGTAGCAAAGATCGTGAAATCTTTCCCCATAGAGACCCCTTCTCCTGGAAACCATTTGGTTCCTTTTTGTCTGACGATGATGTTTCCTGGTCGAGCAGTTTGCCCTCCGAAGAGTTTTACCCCACGTCGCTTCGCATTGGAATCGCGACCGTTATCGGTACTTCCTCCGGCTTTCTTATGTGCCATAGTGTTTTTTTAAAAGACTGTAAGGCTGTAAAGAATTTTCTTTCTTCACAGCCAGAGTAGTTTACAATGATTCTACTGTATTTGACAAGGTTTTTTATGGATTTAAAGCGATTTCAGCAGATTTTGCAGTTACTCGATAAGGAATCAGATCTTTTAGAATCTGGTGAATTTGGACAGGGCTTGTGGCCAGTAGATGTAGAGTTAGGTCAATTGATGTATTGGTTGATCAGGCTCAAGGGTTTGAAAAGGGGAATAGAGGTGGGTGCAGGTGTGGGGTATTCGACCCTTTGGATAGCTCAAGCATTGCAAGAAAATGAAGGAAAACTGCTTACTTTAGAGTATTTCCCACCAAAAGTAGCTCAATTAGAGAAACATTTAGAGGCTTTTTTTGGAAAAAACTATCAGGACTTCATTGATCTTATTCCTGCTGGATTTGATCAGGCTGTCTCTCACTTCGGGAAAGAAAAATTTGATTTTGTGTTCTTCGATCAAAGAAAGTCTGATTATTTGCCACATCTTCAGAAACTTCTCCCGAAGTTAAGGAGGGGAGCCTTTATCTGTGCAGATAATGTCGATTCACATGAAAAAGCTTCTGCAAGTTATCTTAAGTTTGTGAGGCAGGATCAGCGTTTTGAAAGTATTACTGTGTCCGAAGGTGCTGGCTTGTCGATATCACTATTTTTGGGAAAGTCTTGAAACACAATATTTCTCGGTATAGGAGAGCTTGGTAGAGGTCTTTGTATGGGATTTGACTTTTTCCAGGGACCGAGTTCTATCTGAGCTCCTATTTGTAGAGAAAAGCCATTATCCTGGAGTTCAACTTGTCCGAGTAAGGGATCATTTTGATGATGAGTACCAGTGAGTGAAAAGGTGACGGGACCTGTTTCGTAGGAAAGGCCAAAGTTTACTTGATTGCCTTCAAGTTGCCATTGTTTCCGATCGAAGCTTAGTAAAGAACCAAACTGCCATCTGAATGCTTCTAGTTTCCCAGGTAATCTCCCCGAAAGTTCTGCACCAAATTGTGTGGTGTTGAGTTTGCCTAATACGGGATCTAGATCACGAGCTCCTATAAGCGTTAGACGGTCTAGGATGCTTTTCCTGAGTACAATAGGGAGTCGCATCTGTGTTAGGTATCCTTTTGGCATACGATAGGTGCTGAAGACTGGCCATTCTAAAGGTCCAAGAACGCGCCATCTTTCATGAGTTTGTTTTCCATTGCCTACATAGTTGATGAGCTCGATCATGGATTGCCAGAAGTATGCCGTAAAGGTATTGGTTCCTAAGATGATCCCTAGGTCTTTGTCACGGTGAGCGTTGCCGTAGCCAAAGACTTCGAGGAGTTTGATATAGGCGACATTGTCCCCATGACCTGTGACTTGGTAGATAGATGGGTTTAAGCTTTCTTTTGGGTTTAAGTCTTCTGTCTTGAATTCTTCTTCAAAGTCATCAAGAGTTTTGTTTTCTCGGTTTCTAGCTACTAAGAGTGCTTGTCGTTCATAGTATTTTTCTGGTTCACCATCATTGATAGCGTGACCATAGACCCATTGGATGAGTGCATCGTTGCGTGCTAAGAGAAACCCTAGAGCGGCGACGATATTGCCTCGTGTTTCAGCTTGTCTCCAATAGGCCAATGCCATGCTACTTGAATTGTTGAGACCTGCTGCCTGTGAGCTGATCATATCGACGTAGCTGATTGATTCATTTCCATTTGGTATGGCTGAGATGAAGCCTTTTAAAGGGAGTTCGTCTTTTTCACGAATAGTAGTGTCGTATCCGTGTGCGAATTCATGTCCAAAGCGGGATGTGCCCAGCATGATTGCGCTTTGTAAGAGAAGAGATAAGCTCCTGTAGGCAATACTTTCATTAAGATTGTCATGCATTCCCATGCCATAGAGAGAGGCTGCTGTGAGATTATCGATGCTGAGCCGTACACTGTTGATGAAGTCATGGTTTGCGAGTGGTTTCCAGGATCGATTCTTTTTGAAGTTCAAATGATAATTGATTCCTATTGGAAAGCTTGGATGATACTTCTCATCTCCTTCAAAATCATTCAAACGATCAAAGATTGCGTGACGGGTAGCTTTCCTGTTTTCGTGGTAATCCCAATCAAGAGTTATATTTGTATTTCCTGGCTTGTATCCTATTTGCATGGAAGTGTTTCCTTCAAAAAAATCACTTTCTAGCAGTGATTCTTCTTCCCAGTCGTTTTGAGTATCATTTAGGCGATCCGTCATAGCCATTTTGATCGCGAGTTGATGGCTGAGTTTGATTTTTTCAGGGTCAAGCTCGGATATTTGGTCAGCTTTCCTTTTTTGTATATTGGTTTTTTGATCTGATCTTCCGTCAGTAGTGATACTACGACATCCGATACTAGTAGTCCCACCGATGATGGCTCCCATGGAGCTTGCGAAGACCAGGCATAGATCTTTGATGATTTTCCATTTACCCATTCTCCTGAGTTGCAGGGATGGGCTTTGTTTTGTTTCTGGTCTATGAGAAATCGCATTCATTCCTAGTGGGGGTGAAAAGCTCTTCCTGATCAATCTGAGAGACTATGATGCGCTTTTATTTAGCTGTTGTCAAAAAATGACTGTCGATGATGGAGAGTGACAGTCATTGTTATGTGGCGTTTTTTTTTTTGAATTTTTTGAAATCTTGGGATTTTAATATTGATATTTGTTTCGTATCTCGATTTTGTATTTTTGAGATTTGGGCCTTGTTCTTTGAATGAAAATTGAGAACTGAAAATTTATTTCGCAGAGAATTGCGGGATTGAAAATTGTCCTTTATTCTTAGTGTTTTTTAAGAGACTGCATTTTCCTTTATATAAGCCAAGAAGTCAATTCTTGAGCTTTATTTCTGTCGTGTTAAGCTATCAATACTTTTTAAATCAAAGATATGAAAATCCTTCTCGTCGGTAATGGTGGTCGTGAACATGCGATTGCTGAAGCTTTAAAGCGTTCCGATAAAAACCCAGACCTTTATGTATTTGCGACAACAATCAATCCAGGCATACGAGACTTGAGTACTGATTATCATCTCGTAGAAAGCTTGTCTGATGAAGAGGCTTTAACAGCTTATGCAAAAGAAGTTCAGCCAGATCTTGCTATCGTAGGACCTGATAACCCGATCGGAGATGGGATGGTAGATGTACTAGAAGAGCTTGGTATCGGATGTATGGCTCCGAGGAAAGCTCCAGCTCAGTTAGAGTCGAGCAAGTATTTCACACGAGAACTCTTAGAAAAGAATTTCATCCCTGGTAATCCAAGATTTCGACAGTTTACGAGTGAAGACGGAGTGATGTCTTTTCTGCAAGAGCTTGGCGATCAGTATGTCGTAAAAGGGGATGGTTTGGAAGGTGGTAAGGGAGTGAAAGTTTCTAGAGATCATCTCCGTTCGCATGAAGAGGCGATGAAGTTTGTCCGTGAATGCTTATCGGGTTCACATGCTTCGGTAGTGATTGAAGAGAAGTTTGTCGGAGTAGAGTTTAGTTTGATGGCTTTTGCTGATGGAGAGCATCTGGCATTCATGCCGGTAGTGCAAGATCATAAGAGAGCTTACGAAGGTGATGAAGGACCGAATACAGGAGGTATGGGGACTTATTCAGATGTGGATCATGGGATGCCATTCCTTAGCAAGACTGACATCGAACAAGCTCGTCAAATCTCTGCAGCAGTGATGAAGGCTGTCCGTGATGAAACTGGAGAAGCTTTCAAAGGGATTTTGTATGGAGGATTTATTGCCTGTCGAGATGGAGTAAAATTGATCGAATACAATGCTCGTTTCGGAGATCCAGAAGCTTTGAATGTATTACCTCTTTTGGAAACTGATTTTGTCGATATTTGTCAGGCGATTGTAGATGGGACTTTGGATGAACTTGAAGTTACATTTAAAGAACAGGCAACGGTTTGCTTGTATGTAGTGCCTGAGGGCTACCCAGAAGATTCTGCTAAAGATGAATCGCTTCATATAGGAGCTATGCCAGAGGGAGTGGAGTGTTTTTATTCTTCAGTGAATGATGTTGATGGACAAATCCTTACTACTGGGTCTCGATCTTTGGGGATAGTAGGTATAGCAGATTCACTCGAAGAAGCTCGACAAAAGGCTCTTGCTGGTGTGAAGCAGGTAGAAGGGAAGGTTTATTATCGTACAGATATCGGTACTGCTGAGTTAATCCAGAAGAGGATTGATATGATGGATGGATTGAGAGGATCTTAATGTATGAGACTTTCCGAGTTTATCGAAGGAAACTCTTTAACAATTGAATAATTTAGGTTTAGACATTCTGTTGATGAATAGAGCGATTAATGAGTCTCTTTCGTCAAGCTCAGAGAATCAGTTTTCTTGTGACACGATTGCATAAATGATATTAATGATCAGCTATTAATCCTGAATATGAATTACGATATCGTCATCGTCGGTGCTAGCTTTGCTGGACTGACACTTGCACATCACCTCCCACAGCAGCTCAAAGTATTGATCTTAGATAAGAAGCCTCAGTTGGATTATTATATCGAATCTACTGGGCTGATTACCTCGGTGACTCGAGAGTATTTGAAGTCTTTTACGGATGTGGATCGCTTCATCCCGAATGCGATTACGACGATAGGAGTTGTTGCTCCAGATTATAAAAAGAAGTTCTTTTCGCATACGAAAGAACCTTGGATCTATACGACTGATACCCCACAGCTCGTGAAGCATATGTCGACACACTTGCCAAAGAACGTAGAACTCAAGATTGCATCGACGTATAAGTCTTCCAGTATTCATGCATCTGAAGAGTACCCTGTTGAAGTGAAATATGCTCATTCTGGCCAAGAGCACTCCGTTGCTGCTCGGTTTATTGTTGGTGCTGATGGCTCTCACTCTCAAGTGGCGAAGAAGAATCCAAATCTTTCTCAGAATACCAAGTACTTGGCAGGTTTGGAGAAGGTCTTTTTTGGAAATATCACTCTAGGAGATCACCCAGAAAACACGGTGTACCATTTTTGGTTTGGAGAGTTTTCGATAGGATATGGAGGATGGTTGTCTCCTACTACTGTCCAAGGCAAGCCTGCCTTCCGCTTAGGATTGGCGAAGAGGCAAAAGGACATCCATGATCTCAAAAAAATAGACGAATTTATAGATATTTTGAGAGAGAAGAAGATGATTCGTATCGATGGAGCGACAGAAGAGGTATCAGAAGCAGAGTTAACTTTTGGTTCTTTGATACCGATTGGAGGACCTTTGAAGAAGGTCTATGACAAACATAGCTTACTCCTCGGAGATGCTGCTGGGCTTTGCGGAGCTTTTGCTGCTGATGGGATCAAAGGAGCGGTAGTTTCTGGGAAAGTAGCAGCTGAGATCATCCCAGAGTACTTAGATGGTAATGAGGATGCCTTGAAGCAATATTATCCAAGGATACAAGGATATCAGAAGCTGATGACGTACTATAAAAAACAATTACTCTACAGATTTGTCTGGGATCGTATGAAGTCAGATAGGAGTTTTTCAACGATGTTTGATATCATAGCTGGTCAAAAAGAATCCTTTCTCAATCAATTTTGTGATAGTAAGGATAAAAACTCGAGTTTGATCTGGGTCGTATTGAAGGTGAAGAATCTTCCACTGCTGTTTAAATATGCAGGCTCACTGATCTTAGATCTCTTTAAGAGAGTTTAGAGGATTTCGATAACGCTTCTGTGATCTGCCATGCTGTTGGTAATTATTGGAACTTAATTTTTTGTCCTTTTGCTCTATTTATTACGCAATATTTTGTATCTTGTTACAAGAAAATTATGAAAATCTTATTACAGCGTGTTTCTGAGGCTTCTGTCTCAGTGGATGATCAGATGATTGGTCAGATTGGGAAAGGTTTACTTCTCTTTGTCGGTATTACACATGGAGACTCTGAGGAAGATGTTGAGTATTTGACTGATAAAGTCTTAGGAATGCGGGTGTATGAAAATGAAGAAGGGAAGCCTTTTGATAAGAATATCGTAGATATCTCTGGAGAGATTTTAGTAGTATCTCAGTTCACACTCTATGCTCGTACTGATAAAGGACGTAGGCCAGATTTCGGTGATGCTGCGAAGCCTGATGTAGCTAAAAGATTGTACGAAGAGTTTGTTGCATTGATGAAAGTAAAATCTGGATTGAAAGTAGAGACTGGACAGTTTCAGGCTCATATGTTGGTGAATCTTGTCAATGATGGTCCTGTTACTCTAGAAATAGTGAGTAAGGGCTGAAAGAGATGAAAATTAAAGGTCATAGATGGTTGACAAATAATTATAATGTTTTAATATAATTAACTATAATCAATTCACTTATCTATGAAAACTCCAAGTTCAAATATGCCTGAAGAAGTACAAAAAAGACCATCTTTCTTTGATATGGTTTGGAAAGAGTATTTTCAAATGATAAATACTCATTGGAAAAATTACTTTTTGATGAATATTGTCGTTTTTTTGCCTAGTATAGGACTCATTGCTGTGTTGTTTCAGATGTCGGGACTTTCAATAGAAATGTTTAGAAATGAACAGCATGAATTGATTGGTGATGTTTTTACAACTTTTTTCTCAGAGAACCCTTTGATGATGGTATTTTTTGGAGTTTCTGCCCTCCTGATTATTATTTTGATTTCTCTTTTAGGCTTTGGATTTACAAGACAGGTCCTTTCTAAGAGTGAAAGTCTTTCTTTTCTTGATCTCTGGAAGGCGGGTAAGAGAAACTTTATTTTCACTTGTTTGAGGGTTTTTGGAGCGAGTTTATGTTTTTTTGCGATTCTCATTCTTCCTCTATTTTTTAGTTTTATTTTTGCGTTTCTTGTTCCTCAAGTTGCTTATGTGGGCATCCTGGTGATGTTTATAGCTATTGTACTGAATATCTTTTTATCTACCCGATATCTGTTCGTTTTTTCACTAATAGTCGCAGAGGAATCAGGAGTTTTTGAGTCATTCAGCCAATCTTGGAATATGACTGGGGCGAGATATGGAGCATTTTTAGGATCACTTTTCTTGATGGGGCTATCAATAGGCTTGATTGGATTCGTTATCAATTTTGGCTCTGAGTATGTGTTAGATTTGATAGGCGGACAGTTTTCTGGACTTGCTATAAGTGGGGCTATTATTTTCCTTTCAGGATTTTTTAGTACTCTTTCATCGTATTTATCTACGATGTATTTGTACCCTTTTTATAAGGTTTTATTGCCTTTTAAAGATCATAAGCTTAAAGAAGATATACATTACGTTGAGAGTGACCAGACTCAACAAGAAACTGGGATTCATGCTTAGAAAAGCTTGAATCACCATGAGCTTCTATTACACTTAGTGTGACTGCACAGTCCGAATTATTTCCTCTTTATCCAAAATCCACAATATACCATAGGGAATCTAATATTTGCTTCGTCCGTGGACGGTGCGTGAAGAATCCCATCTATAGAATATGGTTACGGATACTGAGGAGCCGGTTGTGCGGTTTTTTGTCGTAGGTACGCGATTAATAGCGTACCTACGGTCATATTATTTTAACAGTTTTACGCTATAATACCCAGAGAAGACTGCGAAGAAGCTATTGAGCCAAAAGAAGACCCAGTCAGCTGCTATGTAGCTGAAGAGTGCTATGAGGATGCTTCCCAGGGTGAGGGAGATGTTTCTCCTTGAGGTACCAGCTTTGAGCACATAGCCCACAGCGATGCCTGAGAGTCCAATGATGAAGAAGAGCGTGTTGAGTCCTTCAAAGAGCGTCAGAGACCAGATGATGAGAAGTATGCTGAGACAGATGATGATAGGGCTTGAATAGCGCTCGTCGGTGTTACTGAGCATGAAGACACTTGAGATGTTTATGAGCACTTGTAAGAAGATAAAGAAGACTGCTCCATCATTATAGAAGTAGTTTAAGATGGCATAGATAAGCATCATTAAACCTCCAATGGCAAAGAGCCAGTTCTTTACTGATCTGATAGGATGCGGGCATTTTCTAATGGGATAAGCTGCTCCTGTCACTAAGACGAGGGCAGCTACTATTCCTTCTAAAAAAATTGGGTCCATTATTTCAATGAGATAAATTTCTCAACCATCCAAAGATCGTTGTTGTCATCGAGATAGAGACCAATCCCTACTTCAGAAAAGTTTGCTGATTTACTGAGCATGGTTGTCCGATGAGTAACCCCTGTGTCTGGTGTATCCATAAACCAGTTGTGTTGATCTTCGATGGCTTGAAGGGCGTCACCAGAAAAGAAGTCAATGTTTCTACGACCAATGTTTTCTGCACTTCTATCGATACCACTAGGGAAGGGAACAAAAGTATAGCTGCCTGTATCAAGGTCGATAACTTTTCCTTCTTTGATACGAATCCAAGATTCCTCTCCTAAAGAACCTTGGTGAGAGAGTTCTCCGATGTTCTTTGCCATATCTTCGGCATGGATATCTCCGATAGTACTGAGCATTTCATTATATTGTAATGGCACAATTCCATTTTCAGAACGCAGTTTGTTGATGTTTTCGAAGGCAAATTGTTTCCAGGCCTCATAGTTTACTTGAGAATCATCTAAAGCTTCACAGACAAATGGATCACTGATAGACCGGATAAGAGTGTTTGTTTTCTTGTTTGATCCATTGAAGTCATAGTTCCAATCGATGCTTCCTTGGTATTCAATTTGAGTTTTTTCATATCCTGTAGGAGTACAATTAAACTCAGCATTGAAATCGTAATCCGTCTCAGCAGATTTACTCTGAGAAGGGAGCTTCATGACATAAGGACTAAGCGATCCTGGCATACTTTCCAAGAATACAGAATTCAGGGTCCAGTCACTTTCGATCGTGATGGTGTCGTTATTACTCTGTAAGACAAATGTTGGAGGTGCAGCAGTACGTTGGACATTCACATTTGCAGTGAAAGGATTGCCGGCAGACTGCGACCCTACTGGATCAGTAGTGACTTGACCTACTTCGAAATAATCAGCGAAGCCAATAGCGATAGTACTGAAGTGTTTTAGTTCAGCAGTGACGAAAGCTACTTTTTTATTTTGATTGATCTCGATGACCGGCTCAGAGATGAGATCGAATGAATCTCCTGAAACGAGGAAGATCAGAGGGACTGTGTTCGCTACGGTACCGGTCTCTACGGTAAAGCTGACTGGTTCACGGAACTGAATACCGTCTGGTTCTAGTTTGTAGAAAAGCATTGGAGCTCCGTTGACTTCTTTCACGGGTTGTTCGGCATCTGTGAGTCGTGTAACGGTAATGTCTCCTGCTTCTATTCCTTCAGGAAGTGAAGTTTCTGGGAGTTTTATAGAAAAATTCCCATCATCTGAAACGATGATGTCTTTTATGTTTTTCATTCTGAAGATGACATCTGCCATCTCTCCACGACTCATGTCTTTGATACCACGTTGTACTTGGTCGGGTATGCTGGCAAGACTAGGGGGTACTGCATCGAGACTTTCTAGTTTGTCTAAATACGGGGAAAACCAAGGCTCTCCAGTACCTACACTGAGACCATAACTTTCAATAGCGATTTTTGCAGCTTCTGCGAAGATGATGGTTTGGATAGGTCTAAAAGTCCCATCAGAATACCCTTGGATGATGCCTTCTTTTTTAGCAACACAGACATATTTTTCAAACCAGACTCCTGGTTCGACATCTGTGAAGAGTGATTTTTCATAGAAACCTCCACGGTTTACACAAGCATTGATCGTGTTTTCGTCGTAGCGTGATTCAATGATGATTTTTGTAAACTCTGCTCGATTAAGGATTCTTTCAGGTTGATAAGTCCCATCAGCATATCCAGAGACTATACCTTGTTGTTGTACAAAATCTATAGAAGCACTGTAGGGGTGAGAGCTAGGTACATCAGAAAAAGCAGCTAAACTTTCAGAAATCTGTAAAAGTGGCACGAGCAGGCTAACAGTCAGAAAAAGTGCTAAAAGACGAAATCGGTTCATTG
Organism: uncultured Candidatus Peribacteria bacterium; assembly: GCA_964352145.1. Lineage (GTDB taxonomy): Bacteria > Patescibacteriota > Gracilibacteria > JAUYGZ01 > JAUYGZ01 > CAYGQA01. The sequence goes on along the minus strand of CAYGQA010000003.1, from coordinate 57,787 downwards.
TGTTGTGATGATAAATATTCGGCAACAGAATAGGTGAACTTATGTGTCAGTCCAAGCTCTAGAGCTAGCCAAATATACACTTTTATACTGATTCGCTTTTGTGGTTTTTTTATTTTAAAAGGGAAATGTAATCTTCAGTAATCCAAAGATTGCCAAGCTCATCGAGATGAAGTCCTATCCCGACTTCTGTAAATGGATAGAGGGTCGAAAGCATGGTTGTACGATGGTTTGCTACGTCATCAGGCTCGTCCATGAACCAAAGATGTTGACTGATGATGGCTTCTTCGGCATTTCCTCCGAAGCTATTGATGTTTCTCATGCCGACATTTTCTCCACTCCAGCCTATTTTTTCTGGAGTAGCTAAAGTCGTAAACCCAGATCCTCCTATGAGAGGGACTTGTCCTTTTTTAATACGGTCTTCAGCTTTTTCACCCAATGAACCATCATGACTCATAGCTTTGATGTTGAAAGCCATGTCCTGGCTGTGTGCTCGAGCAATGTCATTCAGTAATGGATTCAATTGTAGAGCAGCTTTAGCATTCTCTGCTCTCAGTTGGTTGATATGATCGAAGGCAAATACTTGCCATTTTAGGAGATTTTGATCTGATTCACTGAGTTTGTTGATGTTATCAGGTCCATTATATCTACTAATGCCTTGCTCTTGAGAGATCAGGATACGATAGAGTATCTCTGATATCTGTCCTCGACTGTAGTTCTCACCGGGATTGAAGAGAGATCCTTTTTCTTCTAAAAAATTGCCTGCTTTAGCTGTGCTTACGAAGTCGTGAAACCAATCTTGTCTGTTGATATCTGAAAAACTCGTTTGGCTGTTTGATTGTTTTAATCCAATGGTATTGATGATGATTTTCAATGCTTCAGCTTTATTGATATTTCGTCCAGGTTGGAAGGAGCCGTCCGGTAAACCATTGACGATGTTTTTACTTTTAGCTGTACAGACATGACTCGCAAACCACTCAGAGCCATTGATGTCAGTGAAGCAGTTTGAGCCATTGTTCAGAGGGATGTCAAAACCTTCTAATAAGAGTTTTAAAAATTCGGCTCGATTGATCAGTCGAGTAGGTCTTACGGTGTTGTCTTGATATCCCTTTATGATGTTTTTGTTCTGAAGATAGTTGATAGAGCGATGGTAGGGATGTTGAGTGGGGAGGTCGCCAAAATCAGCTAAGGCTGATGATGTCCAATGACCAAAAAACAATGACCAAGCGAGGAATAATATCAGAAATCTTTTCATAAAAAGTGGTGATCAATGTGACAAGAGTAATCGATTCCTCGGATAAATCATGATAAGATGAGCTGGCTCTTAACGCTTGTTTATGTCATTTTCTCAATTTACTACTTGGCTCTTCGATGTCGATGGGACCTTGATAGACTCTACCTCTGCTGTGGTCGAATGTATGAAAAAAACTGCCCTTCAGATGGGAGGAGAGGTGACTGATGAAGTCGAGTTGAAAGCTTCTTTTGGAAAAGGCCTTATGAATACTTTAGGACCTTGGGTGCCAGAAGGACAGATAGACGCTGCGATAGAGCAGTACATGAGAAACTTCCACTCTGTGGTCGGTGATAATGTCAAACTCTATGATGGGGTGATGGATATACTCGATACTTTATATAAAAAAAGTATCCCAATGGGAATCGTTACAGGAAATAAGATGTCTGAAATGGAGGGATTGTTTTTGAAAGTACCTATGAAAGAGTATTTCAAGGCAGTGATCTGTGCTGACTCTATTCCTTTTCAAAAACCAAGCCCTGAACCAGTGCTTGAAGCTTTGAAATTGTTAAATCGACCGGTAGAAGGCGCGGTATTTGTGGGAGATAGCGAGCATGATATCCGTGCTGGCAAGCTTGCAGGTGTCAAAACTATAGCTGTACTGGGCGGATCTAGTCCTGAAGACAGATTGAGAGCTGCGGAGCCGGATTTTGTACTTGAGAGTATTACGGAGTTAGTAGGGAAACTGTAAATTGTCGAATTTTCAATTTCTAATTTTTAATTTTCATTTAAACTTCAATGTTTTAATGTTTAAAAATTGAAAACTGAAAATTGTAAATTGAATCCTATGTTCACAGGAATAATAGAAGAAATAGCGACTGTACGGAGTATTGCTAAGAGTGATATCTGGATTGATGTGTCTTTTAGTGCTGAATTGGTATTAGGTCAAAGTGTGGCTTGTGATGGGGTGTGCTTAACCGTAGTCGAGATGGATGCTAAAGGTTTTCGAGTAGAGGTTTTGGAGGAAACCAAGCGTTTAACGAGTTTTCACCAGTTGGAAGAAGGATCTCATGTGAATGTGGAGCGTGCGATGAAAGCTACTGATCGATTTGATGGGCATATAGTGCAGGCTCACTCAGAAGGACTGGGGGTTCTGAAAACAACAGAAAAAGAAACAATAAACGATAATCTCTCCACTTCGGTCGAGATAGAAAGTGTGAAGACCTGGATTATGACTTTTGAAGTTCCAAAAAAACTGATGAAGTATATGATTTTGAAAGGGATCATTGTTTTGAATGGAATTGCTCTTACTTTGGTCTCTGTAAATGATGAAAAATCTGAGATTGAGGTGGCGATTATTCCTCATACATGGGAGAATACGAACCTTCACTCTTTGAAAGAAGGAGATGTGGTGAATGTGGAGACGGATGTGTTGGCGAAGTATGTGGAGAGGATGCTGAAGCATTCGTAATGACCAATTTTCAAGCCTCAATTTTCAATCAAATTTCAATTATCAATTTACAATTATCAATTGGCTTTAAAAAAGACTGACCAAAATTTCAATACAAATGTAAAAGGTAGAGTTGCCGTCATCGTTGCTGATTTTAATAAAGAAATTACAGATGGGCTTTTAGAGGGAGTAGAGTCAGTTTTTGAAAAATGTGAGGGAGTACAATGGCAAGTGTTGAATGTACCAGGTGCTTTTGAAATCCCACTGAAAGCTCGAGAACTGGCTTCGATGATGAAGGTGGATGAAGATGGGAGTGAAGAACAGCTCTTTGACGTCATCGTTGCTCTTGGATGTGTGATCAAAGGTGATACTTATCACTTCGAGCTCGTGGCGAATGAATGTGCTCGGGGATGTATGGATGTGATGTTGGGAATGGGGGTGCCGGTGGTCTTTGAAGTACTTGCGACCTATGATGAAGAACAAGCGAAGCTGAGGAGCTCTGGTGAGCATAATCATGGGGTGATTGCGGCGGGGGTGGCATTACATTATTTGAATGAAAAGAAGGGAGAATAATGTTCAATTTTCAATTTTTAATTTTCAGTCAAATTACAATTTTCATTTTTCATTTTGAAGGTGAGGATTCCATTCCTCTCTGAACCTAAATAATAAGTTATGTTTGATTCAATCCAAGAGGCCATCTCAGATCTCCAAGTTGGTAAAATGATCATCGTGGTCGATGATGAAAATCGAGAAAATGAAGGTGATTTGGTGATGGCTGCTGAGTTTTGTACGCCAGAGGCGGTGAATTTTATGATTAGTCAGGCTAAAGGGTTGATTTGTGTGCCTATCGAAGAACATACGGCGATGAAGTTGAGCTTGCCTCTCATGGTTCGTCGTAATGAAGAAGCGATGCATACGAACTTCACGGTTTCTTGTGATCTGAGAGAGGGGATCACGACTGGTATATCTGCCGAAGATCGTTCGAAGACTATCATGGCTATGGCTGATGAATTAGCAGTTGAGCAGGATTTTGTTTCTCCTGGGCATATTTTTCCACTGATTGCTTCTAATGGAGGTGTGAAAGAGAGACCTGGACATACAGAAGCAACTATTCATTTACTAAAGTTGGCGAAGCTTCGACCTGTGGGTGTTATTTGTGAAATAATACGAGAAGATGGATCTATGATGAGGAGAGATGAGTTGATGGAGTATAAGGAGGAGTTTGGATTGAAGATGATGAGTATAGAATCTTTGATGAATAATTTTTAGTTTTCAATTTTCAGTCAAAGACCAAGCTTTAAAATATCAAAAATCAGATTCGAAATACGAAACAAATCTCAAGTAAGAAATAACAAAATGCTAAGTACCAATAGACTACAGACAATAAAAATGCTTCTAGCTTCTAGCTTCTAGCCTCTACCCACTACTCACTGAAATGAAACAAACGGCAAAATCAATCCTCGAGACGGAATTCGGAACTTTTGATATTTTTGTGTATCAAGATGATGAAGGTAAAGAGCATGTTGCTTTGAAAAAAGAGTATGATAAAAATCCGTTGGTACGTATTCATTCGAAGTGTGCTACTGGAGATATTTTTGCTTCTCTTTATTGTGACTGTCGCTCTCAGCTGCATGAGTCTATGCGGAAGATCCAAAAAGAAGGAGGTGTGCTTGTTTATCTAGAGCAAGAAGGTAGAGGTCTTGGACTTACTCATAAGATCAAGGCTTACGAACTGCAAAGGCAAGGACTGGATACTGTTGAAGCAGATGAGAAGATAGGTGAGGGGATTGATGATCGATCTTATGATTTAGCAGTAGATATTTTACAAGATCTCGATTTGTCTCGATTTCGATTGTTAACGAATAATCCTGAAAAAGTTATAGCGATGAAAGAAGCTGGATTCGAAGCCACTCGTGAGGAACATATCGTTGAGGCGAAGTCTGAGAGGGGTAAGAAATATCAGGAGACCAAGAGGGAGAAATTGGGGCACCTCTTCGAGGTGAATGAGCAATGACCAAAAAACAATGACCAATTTAAATTATCGAGTTTTCAAATTTTCGGAATTTTCGAATCTGAAAAAATGTTTAAACAACTAACAACTAGCAATTGAACCAGCAATATCTAGACTATCTCCGACGTGCATCTCAGCTTGCCGAACAAGGACGAGGCTTTGTTTCGCCTAATCCAGTGGTGGGTTCTTTGATGATAAGAGATGAAGAGGTGATTGCTGAAGATTGGCATCGTAAAGTCGGAGAAGCTCATGCAGAGAGGAGTCTCTTGGAAGAGTTTCAAGGTAAGGTACATGAAGATGATCTCCTCGTGATTACTCTGGAACCATGTTGCCATCAGGGGAGGACGCCAGCTTGTACTGATATCATCCTTAAGTCTGGTGTGAAGAGAGTTTTGGTAGGACTTTTTGATCCGAATCCGCAGGTAGCGGGGAAGGGAGTTGCTTTGTTGCGTGAAGCGGGTGTGGAAGTGATGGTGCTTGAACAAGAAGTCGAGGGTCGAGAGTCGAGGGTCGAGGGTGAGGATGAAAACATCAAAAGCCAAATCAGAAATGCGAAACAAATTTCAAAAATTCAAATATCAAAAGAATCTGGAGAACAAGAAGAGGGAAGGGATGATTCCCCTTTAAAGGGCTTAGGGGTAGCAGGGAGGGCTCTTCTTGATCAGCTCCGCTGGCAAAATCGTTTTTTCTTCACCTGGATCAAGACTCATAGGCCTTGGGTGTCCTTGAAGATTGCTCAGACGCTTGATGGGAGAGTGGTACCAGAGAGGGGGAAACAGTACTGGCTTACTGGTGAGGAATCGAGAAAACATGTTCATCAAGAAAGAGCGAAGTATGATGCGATATTGGTGGGTTTGGGGACGGTGCTTGCGGATAATCCGAAACTCGACTTGCGTCTCGTGGATGTCGAGGGTCAAGAGTCAAGGGTCGAGGGAGAGAGTCTCAATCGAAAAAATCCCACTGTGATTATACTTGATGCTGCCTTGACGCTGCCGCTGGATAAGAAGGTCATAAGACCAGGGACGATTATCTTCGCGGGGAGACAGTTTCGGCGACGATCGAAGAAGAAGGCTCAGCTAGAAGAGTTGGGGGTGAAGGTTTTAGAAGTAGATACGACTCCTGAAGGCTTTTTGAATCTCAGAGAGATACTCGATGAATTAGCTGCTCGTGAGATCACTTCGCTTTATGTAGAGGGTGGTGCAGGTGTTTGGAGTTCTTTTATGGGGCAAGATCTCGTGAATGAACTGATGATCTACTTTGCTCCGCAGTTCCTTGGGGCTGGGGTTCCGAGTTTTGAAGAGCTAGGATTTGAGAAAGGAAAGAATGTTCAATTTAGAGAATCAAAAGTACTGGGTGAAGATATTTTTTGGAGAGGGTATTTGTAAATTTAGACATAAGGAAGCACGCGATCTCGTATTGAGATCGCGTGCATTGAACATTTTACTGCTGCTGTTGTGGACTGAAAAAGTTTTTGCCTGGTGTGACTGTTTCTAGATCTACGAAACGGTCACCACTTTTGAAGGTAAATCCCATCACTTTTTGCAAAGTGGTTTGGGCGAAGCTGTTTGCGTTCATTCCATCGTGGTTTAGTAGGACAGAGCAAAGCATCTCTTCTTTTTCACGCATGAAAACTGGTGCACTAAAATGATGATACACATTTTGAAGTCCATCTGGTCTCGAGCCAGTGCCTCCAATGTATGCGTCAGAGATTTGAGTGTAGTTAAACAAGATTGGATTCACTAATTCCGCGTTCGGAAAAGTGTATCTGAATCCCTCGACTACGATGTCCTCGTTAGCTATGAGCTTGAACGTGTACAGATTTGTACTTTGGTTTTGTTTGATCTCGTCCCCTTCGATTTGGATGGGTTCGATTGTGAAGGATGGACCTTCCATCGATTCTTCGACCGTCTCAGCGGTCTGGGTTTCATTGACAAAAACTTGTTCTTTTTCTGAGCAACCAAGGCTGCTAAGAGTAATCAGAGCAAGGGTAAGGCAGAAAAAACGGTTCATTTTGGATGACTTTCGGAAACAAAGCGGAAAAAAGAAAAAAAGTAAGAAAAGACAGTCTAAAATACTTTTTCAGGTATTCTGGACAGTCTTTTCTTACGGGTAAGCAGCGATATATCAATGTTCAGACTTAAAACGGAATGTTTTAAGTAGCACATTATAATCTATATTTGTATTTTGTCAAGCATTTCAAACAGTTTATTTGTTCGTCAGCTTGTTATTGATCCATTGGGCTTGATTTCAAAGGATCTTAAGGATTGTAAGGAGCTTAAAGATCTTAAGGAAAGCCATCAGCTATAGGCCATAAGCTGAAGACTAACAACTAGACACTAGCACTGACGTTCACGAACGACGTGCCTACCCACTACAAACGAACTATGCTACCCTTTTGGCACTAATTTCTAAGATAATACTATGTCAGAAGTCACTATGGATCAGATTGTTTCTCTTTCGAAACGTCGTGGATTTGTTTATCCAGGATCTGAAATCTACGGTGGCTTTGCGAATAGCTATACTTATGGGCCTTATGGTTCGCAGCTAAAGAAGAACATCAAGGATCTTTGGTGGAAGACTTTTGTGGATAAGAGAAAGGATATGGTTGGGATTGATGGTCAGATACTGCTTCATCCGAAGACTTGGTATGCCTCTGGGCATGTAGAGGGATTCAATGATGCGATGGTTGATTGTAAAAACTGTAAGGCTCGTCATAGAGCTGATCATTTGATAGAGAATGCACTGAATAAAGATGCTGAAGGTCTTTCTGAGGAGGAACTCACGAAAATTATTACAGAGGGAGATATTGCTTGTCCGAAGTGTGGGAAGAAAGACTTCACAGCTGCTCGGAACTTTAATCTGATGTTTCAGACTGAGCTCAGTAAGACTGCAGATGATGAAAATATTGCATACTTACGTCCGGAGACTGCTCAAGCGATTTTCTTAGAGTTTAAAAATGTCATTGATACGACACGAGTGAAGATTCCTTTTGGGATTGCTCAGATCGGGAAAGCTTTTCGTAATGAAATCACTCCAGGGAATTTTATCTTTCGTCTGATTGAATTCGAACAAATGGAGATTGAGTACTTCATTCATGAGTCTGACTGGGAAGCTGTATTTTCAGATTGGTTAGAAAAACAACATGAATGGTGTGAGATGATTGGTTTGAAGAAGGAAAAGGTCCACGAGTATGAGCATGCTCAAGAGAAGCTCAGTCATTATTCTAAGAGAACGGTTGATATCGAATATGACTTCCCATTCGGACGGAGTGAACTCTATGGATTGGCTTATCGGACTGACTTTGATCTCAAACAACATGCAAAGCACTCTGGTAAAAAACTGGAGTACCGAGATCCTCAGACAAATGAAGTCTATACCCCACACGTGATTGAACCGACTTTTGGAGTTGAGCGTTCGCTACTCGCAGTACTCTGTGATGCATATCATGAAGAACAACTCGAAGGAGATGACTCACGTGTCGTGATGAAGTTCGCTCGAAGTATCGCTCCAGTGAAGGTAGCGATCATGCCTTTGATGAAAAAAGATGGTCTTCCTGAGATTGCTGAAGACTTGTATCAGACACTAAGTCCTTTGATGGCGACTGAGTACGATGATGGAGGATCGATCGGGAAACGCTACCGTCGACAAGATGAGATCGGGACACCTTTTTGTATCACTGTAGATTATGATTCAAAAGAAGATCACTTGGTCACTGTCCGAGAACGAGATACTATGGAGCAGAAGAGAGTGAAGATTGAGGAGTTAGTTGACTATTTGCAGGGAGAGTTTGGTCTTTAGAGTTTAGCGCTTATGCCTTACTTAAAGACTCCCAAAGAAGTCGTAGAGACTTAGGGTACTGACGCTTTCGATACTTTTGAGGTCTCCTTCGACATTGGCTAAGCCTTTTCTTTTTAAAAAACCTGCTAGCAGATACCCATCTTTTGTGAGGATCATGCAGTGGGGGACTTTTAAAGCTTTCTTTTTTTCATGAGCAAACTCTTTCTTTTCAATTTTTTCTTTTATTTCTGAAAGGGTGTATCTGCTTTTTTCTGTATTGAGATGATATTCCTTTAAAATTTGGTTCCACTTTTCGAGTTCTACTTTTCCATTATCTTGGATGATTCCTCGTTTTGAAAGATCAGAGATAAACTCCAGGAAGCTTTCTTTGTTGTCTATGGCTACGATAGCTTCTTCTAATCCTTGAAAAGTGGAGCTTCCCTGAAGTGTTTTTCTTCTTCTCGTATTTCTTAAAACTCCTATATTTGTTCTCACTTCTTTTATTCTTTCTTGTAGGCGGGCTTCTTTTTTTTCTTCGTTTTCTTCTATTTTTCTAAAAAACTTGCCCTGTTCTTTGTGTTTAGCAAAGTCATGTATATCGTAGGGTTTTGTTTCATCATCTTCAGGTTTATCTCCAGACTTTTTTGACATCATTGCTGCATTCATTTTTTTGTTTTATTCAGCTTATTATAGCTTATATTGAGCTATTTTTCAATGATCCTTGTTAGTGGAACCACTCCCTCCGCCCTTAAGGGCTCTTCCTTTCCTAAAAGGAGAGGGTTTGATTGTATTGAGTATAAGGTGATTTGAATGTTTCTCTTTAGATAAAGAGAAAGGGAGCTCGTAAGAGCGGAAATGAGATTATAGATTCTTCCTGAGTTTACTGAGAATATTTGAGGTGTTTAGAACTCACCCTGCCTGCGGCTTTCCCTCTCTTCTGCCGAGAGAGGGGTGGAGATTGTTTTGATTGTGTGGAAGCACTCCTTCCGCCTTTAAAGGCTCTTCCTCTCCTAAAAGGAGAGGGTTTGATTGTGTTGAGTATAAGATGATTTGAATGTTTCTCTTTAGATAAAGAGAAAGGGAGCTCGTGAGAGTGGGAATGAGATTAAGGGTGATTCTGAGCTTTACTTAGTACATCTTCGATGCTGGAACTCACCCTGCCTGCGGCTTTCCCTCTCTTCTGCCGAGAGAGGGGTGGAGATTGTTTTGATTGAGTGGAACCACTCCTTCCGCCCTTAAAGGCTCTTCCTCTCTTAAAAGGAGAGGGCTTAATTGTTTTATGTTAGAATAGTGTTATACTGCGATCTTATACTTTATACATTTTTATGGGATTACCTCGATATTCTGAAGATGATCGGGCAAGAGAATGTAGAATCGTTAATCTTACAATAACTCAGGATAAAGCTGCAGATCTAGAGGTAAAGATTAATGAACTTAATCAAATCCTTGAAAATATTGAAAGAAGTGTGTGTGCTTATACAAACAGTCAGATAAAGGATCTTGTGGGATCTCTTGAAGGAGCTGATGAAGATCTAAGTTTTTCTGGACACCCTGAATTACGAGAATCACTTACTCAGGTATTAGAGAATGTTCATAAGGTGTTTTTTAGATTCCCTTCAGCATAACTACATCGGATCGACATCGATTTTCCAGCCCTTGGGGATACTGACTTTATTTAGTATTTCTCGAGGGTTTTTTGATCGTATATAAATATTCCAAAGGTATTTGCCATGAAGCTTGGAGATGTAGTTGGGAGCGAGCTCGATGATAGGAGGAGGGGAACTTTCAAGGGTCGAGTGTCTAGGGTCGAGTGCTTGATCTATTGTTCCCTGACTCTCGACTCTCGTCTCTCGACTTATTGTATCCTGAAGTTTTCCATAAAAGTGAATGGCTTCTTTCTCTGCCTCTATTGCGTTTTCATGTCCGAAGATGAGTTTGATGTTTTTTGAAAATGGAGGGTATTTGAGTAATTCACGATGTTTGAGCTCTTGTTGATAGAAGCCTTCATAGTTATAGTTTTTTGTCGCTTGTAGAGAGGGATGATCTGGTTGATAGCTTTGGATGATGACTTCTCCTGGTTTATGACGTCCAGATCGTCCTGCTACTTGGGTGAGGAGTTGGAAGACTCTTTCACTAGATCTGAAATCAGGGACGTGGAGACCGATATCTGCGAGCAGTACTCCAGTGAGGGTGACGTTTGGGAGATCGAGTCCTTTTGCGATCATTTGGGTGCCGAGCAGGATATCTGCTTCACCTTTGAGCATCTTGTGATAGATCTCTTCAAAAGCGTATTTTCCTCCGGTGGTATCTTTATCAGCTCGGAGTATACGCGCTTCTGGGAAGAGTTCCTGGAGTTGTTCTTCGGCTTTTTGAGTCCCAGAACCGAAGTATTTAATGGCAGCTGATTTACACTCGGGACAGTTGACCATGTTGTCTTTGAAACTTCCACAATAATGACAGATAAGCCCTCCTCCTTGGAAGTCTCTGAGTCTACTGTGAAAGGTGAGGCTGATATCACAATCTTGACAATAAGGAGTGTATCCGCAATCACGACAGGTGATAGAAGATGATGAACCTCTTTTATTTAAGAAAAGGACGACTTGTTCTTTTTTTTCTAAACGAGTGCTGATGCTTTCTTGGAGGAGCTCTGAGTACATTGAGTAGTTTTTTTTCTGATACTCTTCACGGAGATCTACCAGCTCGATGGGAGGCAGTTGAGCTTTATTGGTGCGGGAAGACATGGTTAATAGTCGAGGGTCGAGAGTCGAGTGTCCAGATTTTTGAGTTGAATGTTCGTAGTATGTTTCGATGGATGGAGTGGCAGAGCCTAGGATGAGTTTTATGGATGGGTTATCTCCTGGGGTTGGGACAGCTCGCGAGCTATCCTTACGGAGCTTGGCTAATGTGCGAGCTACTGTTTTCACATGATATCTAGGGCTTGATTCTTGTTTGTAGGTCCATTCGTGCTCTTCGTCTACGATGATAGCTCCGAGACTTTTCCAAGGAGTGAAAAGTGCTGATCGTGAGCCGAGGATGAGCTTGGTTTCTCCTTGATGGATACGATGCCAGGCTTGTACACGCTCGCGATCGGAGAGATTTGAGTGGATGAGGCTGATTTCGGTAGGGAAGTGTTCTGTGAAATGTTGGATGAGTTCAGTTGTCAGTGCTATCTCTGGTACGAGTAACACGGTTTGAAGACCTTTAGAGATATTATCTTTGACTATTTGTAAGTAGACTTCAGTCTTCCCTGATCCTGTCACTCCGTGTAGGAGATAGCTTTGAGGTCTTGAATGATCATTCTTTTGTTGATCTTTAGCGAGTATGTTTGTTAAGACCTTTGTCTGTTCATCTGTGAGGGGTTGATTGTGATGTAGCTTTACCGAATGATTGAGGTCTCGATTTATGAGCTCACCTTCTGATCTTTGGATGATGTCTTTTTCTAAGAGGATCTTGATGATGTTTGTAGAGGAGATTTCTTTGAGAGTTTGCTCTCTTGATTGTCCTTTTTCTTTGAGAAAGTTGATTAACTCACATTGTTTTTTTGCTCTTTTACACTCTTCCAGGGCTTTTTCTGCTGGGACTTTTAGTTCGAAGAAGACTTCTTTTTTGGGGAGAATCTTCTGATTCCAGATGACTGATGGGATGAAAAGCTGAATGCATCTCCGAAGAGAGGAGTAATAGTAGCTCGACATCCATTGGCAGAGTTCGATTTGCTCTTTAGACAGGGCTGATCTGATGTGAACTTTTTGGATTTCTACGCATTGGTATTCAGGTGTTTCTACACTGTTTATGATGACCCCATTTGTTGATTTATTGCTAAGAGTGACCTCTACTAAGCTCCCTATCGGGATTTCATTTTTTGATTGATAGGTCAGGAGTTGAGGGACGCTTTTTAATAAGACTTCGTAATAGTGCATAAGGGCCAATAAATAAGGGCCAAGGTCCAAGGATTGTAGCTCTATATAAAAATTGAAAACTGAAAATTGAACATTGTTTTGGGATATGACTATACTCCAGATTGTTTTTTTTGGGTATTTTTATGAAAGTAGGGATCTTTTCTTGTCAAGAGTGCCTAATTCTGGTACACTTTCTCCGCTCTGTATGAGATTTACTTATTTTCCATAAATAGATATGGCAACAGCAAAAAAGACTACTGCGAAAAAGGCTCCTAAAGCCGCTGCTAAGACTGCTAAAAAAGCAACAACTTCAAAGGTAAAGGAAGCAAAGAAAGCTTCTAAGAAAGATCTGAAAGCAGCTACTAAGCACGTAAAAAAAGCTAAAAAAACTGTAATTGCTAAGCACCAAGTACATAAGAAAGATACCGGATCTCCAAAAGTACAGGTGGCAATCCTAACAGAACGAATCAATAGTCTTACTGAGCACTTAAAAGAACATAAAAAAGATAATCACTCACGACGTGGATTGATCCTCATGGTAGGTAAAAGACGACGTCTTCTCAGATATGTTTCTAACAAAGATAAAGAACTTTACGAAGAATTACTTAAGAAGCTTAAGATCCGTAAGTAGGAAGTGATACGTTATAAATGAAACTTTAAAAGGCCTCTGTAGAAATATGGAGGTTTTTTAGTCTAATAATTATCGAATTTTCAAATTTTCGTAATTATCGAATCTTTATATGTAATTATTAATAATTGTTTTTTTATGTACTACTCACTACTGACCATTTACTACAAACTACTTACTACCCACTACTCATTCTTTTACTCTTCTCATTGCTTTGCAAATTCAGTATAATGTATCTGCAACTGGATGATTCTGAGCAGTATTTAGTTTCAAGTGTAGGTTCCGTATTTCATGCGAAGTACAGGGTCATCACTTGATACTAACAGCTCAAAGAATCATACGGAGGCACGTATATTTTTTAAGTTGTTATACTATGCAAGCAAATGTTTCATCGGTTTCTGTCGATATGGCAGGAAAAAGTCTTGAGCTTAAGACGGGGCATATGGCCTTTCAAGCTAATGGGGCTGTCACTCTTACCTTGGGTGACGTAGTTATTTTAGTCGCTGCAGGGATGGCTCCAGGTCGTCCAGACGCAGATTGGTTTCCTATGTTGGTAGAGTACGAAGAGAAGTACTACGCTTCTGGGAAGATCAAAGGTAGTCGTTTTATCAAAAGAGAGGGGCGTCCGCCAGAAGAATCAATCTTGAAAGCTCGAATGATTGATCGTCCTATTCGTCCTTTGTTTCCAAAGGCTACGAGAAGTGATGTCGTCATCACTGCTTCAGTACTTTCTTCAGATGGAGAAACTGATCCAGGACCACATGCTATCACTGCTGCTTCTGCTGCGTTGATCGTAGGAGGTTTTCCTATCACTGCTCCCGTAGCTGGAGTCCGTGTCGGGATGATGAACGGTGAAATCATCGTCAATCCTACTTACCAACAAATAGAAGAAGGTGATCTTGATCTCACTGTGGCTGGTACAGCATCTGCTGTGACTATGGTAGAAGCAGGAGCAAAAGAAATCTCAGAGGACCAAATGATCGCTGCTATCTCTAAAGCTCATGAAGTCATCAAAGGTCTTTGTGAAGCTCAAGAAGAACTTCGAAAAAAAGGAGGTAAAGAAATGATGGAGCTTACTTTGGCTATGCCAGATGAAGAGCTTTACAGTGAATTGAAAGAGGTCATCACTACCGAACAATTAGAAGGTCTTTACCATGACTCTAAGCCAGCAGTATACAAAGCTCTTAAAGCTTTGGTAGAAAGTACACTCGAAGCTCATGCTGAAAAAGTTGAGAATGAAGAGTTGTCTCACTGGACTGAAAGAAATGTCACTGACACAATAGATAAAATCTTCAAAGGATACATGAGAAAGAAGATCATCACTGATGGTAAACGTCTTGATGGTCGTGGATTAGATGATGTCCGTCCTATCTCTGTATCATTGGATGTTCTCCCTCGGCCTCATGGATCTGCAATCTTCCAGCGTGGAGAGACTCAGGTCTTGTCTGTGTTGACACTCGCTGGTCCTGGAGCTGCACAAGTCATTGATCTTATGGATCATGATTATGAAAAACACTATTTCCATCATTACAACTTCCCTGGTTACTCAGTGGGAGAAGCAAAAGGAAAGAGGTTTACTAGTCGACGAGAAATCGGACATGGATTCCTAGCTGAGCGAGCCTTGGTGCCTGTACTTCCTAGTAAAGAAGACTTCCCATACACCTCACGTGTGGTCTCTGAGATCCTTGCTTGTAATGGATCTAGCTCGATGGGATCTATCTGTGGATCTACGCTCGCTTTGATGGCTGGTGGAGTGCCTATCTCTGCTCCTGTGGTAGGTATCGCAATGGGTATGGTTATCGATGATGAGACTGATGCTTACCAACTGTTGACGGACATCCAAGGGATGGAGGATTTTGCTGGTGATATGGATTTGAAGTATGCTTCTACTCCTAAGGGTATCACTGCTCTTCAGATGGATATAAAAGTTTCTGGTATTTCTGTAGAAAGAATGAAAGAAGCTTTTGCTAAAGCAAAGATTGGTCGTGATTACATCGCAGCTGAGATGGATAAAGCAATCGCTAGTCCCCGTGCTGAGATGTCTTCTACTGCACCAATGATTGAAACTATGCAAATCAATCCAGAACTGATCAGAAATGTAATCGGTAAGGGTGGTGAAACTATTCAAAAGATTACAAAAGAATGTTCTGTAGAAATCGATATTGATGATAGTGGATTGATTTTCATCACTGCTCCTGACCGAGTGGCTGGAGATAAAGCTATCGCAATGATAAAAGAACAAACTTACGAAGCGAAGGCTGGTGATGAACTCACTGGTGAAGTGGTTCGGATCATGGACTTCGGAGCTTTCGTCAGTATCCCAGGAGGTAAGGATGGTATGGTTCACATTTCTAAGCTCTCTAAAGAGAGAGTAGAGAAGGTGACTGATGTCGTCAATATGGGAGATAAGGTGAAGGTAAAGATCAATGAAATTGATTCTATGGGACGTATAAACTTGAGCTTGATAGAAAAACTTTAGAAGCTCGTAGATTAATTGTGATGTAAAGAAGAGCCCCATGAGGGGCTCTTTATATATACTGAGTAATTATTAAAAACGTAGAGGCATAGCACTGCTACGCCTCTACGTTATTTGGTGTATTGATTTGATTGCTTAGAGTTGTCCTAGGATCTCATCAGCACGATCTTTTATGTGCTTAGCGATTGGTTGGGTCTCGTTGTTTGCCTCCCAAGCCTCAGTAGCTTTTACTTTTGTTTGCTCTGCGAGTGTACGTGCATTTGCACTATCCTTACGTAGTCCAGCTATGTATGCATCTACTAAGAGATCATAAGCTTTTGCGATCTTTGCGGCACCTAGTACGACGTTATTGTCAGGCATATTTGACAATGCTTGTTGGGTAAGGTCGTAGCCAAGCTCTGAAGATCTTTTTGCATCGACGATTTGTTTTGTACTGATGTAGGTCTCTATCTGAGCCATATGTGCTTCTGCTTGCTTCACAAGGAATGGAGTTTGTTTTCCGTTTAGGATGATTCTCATTAGGTAGATGATTTCAGAGACTTCTGCTCTTGAGAGTTCTTTGTCGGGGAAGAGTTTGTTGTCTGTTGAGCTTACGATGAGACCAGACTTTCCAGCATAGTTCATGTAGGCGTTAAACCAAGCGTCTTGAGGCACATCTGTATATATTTGCTGTGCTTCCCATTTCTCTTTTCTAAACTTGTTTGTCTCGAGAAGCATTTTCATGAAGGCTGCTCTTTTTACATTTGCTCCTGGATTAAATGTTCCATCTGGATTTCCATTTACTATGCCTAATTCGGATGCTCTTATTATGAAAGGTGCAAACCATTGATCTGCTCCAACGTCCGTAAACTTTTCTTCAAGATTTTCTGTAGGGCTTTCAACTCCAGAGCTAGAAAGGATGATCTTTAAGGCTTCAGCTCTGTTGACGAGTTTATTTGGTTGAAAAGACCCATCTGCATAACCCTTTAGGATGTTTGATTCTGAGAGATGCTTTATGGCAACATAATTTGTGTGGTTTTTTTCTACGTCAGTGAAAAGCGATCCCATGCTTTCTTGAGCATATGCTTGGAGTGGGCTTATTATGAAACTTAATATAAACAAACTGGAAAAAAGTCGTTTCATAGGAAAAATTACAAATTTTTAATCAACTACAGATTAAAATCTCTTTAGGAAGCGGAAAAGAAGAAAAAGATCATTAGAGGTACTATTTCTTTTTTTTCAAGGGAGTCTCAATAGTTAATTAGAAAAAAATACTAAAAGTGAACAGTAATCTTAGTGTTTTTAAATCTTGATTCTTGAAATACTGTCCTAAATCTGCTATAATGTACAGAATGCTTTTAAAAAAGTGTTAAAAAAAAACTAGAAAACGAAAAGAAAAAAAAATAAAAAAACAAAAAAATTCTGTATGATTTGGAAATTTTTCCACAGATCAAAAGTACTTAGCTTAGCGATTATTCTTCTCTTTGGAATGTTTTTCCAAACTGAAGTCTTTGCTTCGACGAGTGGTTCTTTCTCACTAGATGCTTCTGTTAAACATGCAGAAAGCACTGTTTCTACCGGGTTTTCGCTTTGTTCTCAGATCCCATATTCTGTCACAAATGGGAGTTCGAGCTCTTTCCAAGTGATGCCTAATCTTAATTGTGTAGAAGTAGAAGAGGAAGTTGGAGGTGGCGGGAGAAGAAGAGAAGTTTGTGGTAATGCCTTGGTGGAAATAGGAGAACAATGTGATGATGGAAATGTCGAAAGTGGTGATGGGTGTTCAGCCTCTTGTGTTTTTGAGACTTGTGGAGATGGTATCGTACAGAGTGGATTAGGAGAGCAGTGTGACGATGGTAACCTCGTGAATGGAGATGCTTGTAGTGATCGATGTTTCGATGAAAATACTATTATACCTGGTGGGGGTGGGGGAGGTGGTACTCCTGGTCCAGATCCTGAAGAACCTGAAGATCCAGTTGACCCAGTTGACCCAGTTGACCCAGAAACTCCAGTGGTCATCTCACCAGTGTGTGGGAACGGGATCTTAGAAGAATCTGAGCAGTGTGACGATGGTAATCGGAGAAACGGTGATGCTTGTAATAGAAGATGTGAAATAGAAGAAGTACCTGAAATCCCAGATGAAGAGCCTGAAGAAGTTGAGAACCCAGAGATTGTGATAGGAGATCCTACTGGTCCATTTTTTGGAGCAGCTCTTCTCACTCAGTGTGGTAATGGTATTTTAGAAATCTCAGAACAATGTGATGATGGAAATCTTAATAATGGAGATGGATGTAATCTGAGTTGTCTTATCGAAGCTCCTTTACGACCAGTCATAGAGATCATCACTCCTGGAGAATTAGTTGAGTTAGAAAGATCTCTTCCAAGAGGGATAGATTACCTGACTAATGATACGAGTACATTGTTTTTCGAACAAATACCGGGGGGGAGTGGAGAGTATCGGATTACAGTGATCGGTGATGATGGTATTGAGTATGAATTAAAAGTAGTGCCTGCAGGAGAAGGATACTTTTCATTTCAACTGGAAGAAGATCTTGGAGATGGATTTTATACGATGATGATTGAAGATGTTCAAAGTCCTGAAATGAGTAGAGAATTGATCCTTGAGGTGAGGAATGAAGAGTCTATTGATGCTCCGTTCTTATTGCAACTTGGACGGTATGATCTTACTGAACGTGAAGATTATCTTAACCTTATCCTTGAAACAGATAGTCCAGTCTTGCAAGGGCAGACTCCATTGCCTGCAAAGATTGCGATTTATTCAGAGTACTATGATCGTACTTTTGTAGTGATTACTGATGAGGATAATCAATTTTTCTTTTCTTATCCTGAAAAACTTGTGGCTGGATTTAGTGATCGGTTGTCCCTTGTAGCTCATTATGAAAATGGAAAAGTCTCACGTGAAGAAATTCTTGAGGTTTTCTATCCTGGAGAATTAAAGGGTTCTGCAGACGATTTCCTTGAGTGGTGTTTTAGAGTTTTTGATCCGCTTTTCTGGGCCTTCATGAGTACGGTATTCATTATTCTTTTGACGATCTTTATCATGGGAGGGAGGATTTCTGGAGTAGTGAAAAGTTCAGTTGAGTCAAACCTCTTGATGATGAGTGCTTCTAAAAATATGAAGACGACAATCTTGAAAGTACTGCTTGCTCTATTAATAGGCTTGGCAATGATCTTCTTTACGATCATCAATGTCTTAGCGGCTACTACAACTCCAAACCTTGTCCCATATGAGGGAGTGTTAAAAGACGCTGGTGGTACTGCTATCACGACATCACATGACTTTAGATTTAGTTTTTGGTTAGATGCTGATTTTACTACTGGTGTTGATCGAGATGGAGCGGGTGCTATCCCTGGAGCTGCACCTGGATTCTCAGGGTTTTCCGAGGTTCAGTCAGTTATTCCTGACAGCTCTGGATTCTTTAACTTGAATATTGGTTCAGTAGGAGGATCTATTCCTGACTTTATCTTTACTACACATCTCTTTATCCAGGTTGAAGTGAAGTCAAGTGCTGCGGCTGATACTGCTTATGAGACTCTTGATGTTGATGGGGTAGATAATGCTACTGATCGTCAGGCTCTAGGGACTATTCCTTATTCTAGAAATTCAGACTTTATAGATAATAGAGAACTTGGTACATCGAATGGAGACATCGCAGTTCTTGGAGCTGGTGACGTTTTCCCGACGGTTTTCATTCCTGGTGGTACTGACGTTGATATTTTTGAAATAGATGCAAACGATGATGCACCTGGGATTATACAATTGAGCTTCGGAGATGTCTTAAATAACCAAATCTTAGAGTGGGATCCAAATGGGGTCGCTGCTGCTGATGGATGGTTTAACTTCACAGATGATGTCAATATCACTGGAGATCTTACGGTGACGGGGACCATTAATGGAGTGACTTTAGGAGCTTCAAATCAATCAGTGCAGCTCACTCCAGAATACCCGAATGCAACTTTGAGTAGAGATGGTGCAGACAATAGGGGACGTATGGATGTCTTTTTCATCGATACTGATGGGGCTGGATCTCCGGACAACTTTAACTACTATAGATGGACTACTCGTCAAACGGCAATCCAAGATCATGATGTGGTTATTCGATATCGATTACCAGATGGCTTTACGAGCTTTCAAGCGACTCCAATCGTGTTGAGATATCGTACTTCTGATGGATTGATTGCAAACAATAGATTGGACGTTGTGGTTGAGGACAGTACAGGTACTTTGGTTCCAGGGATGACTGGTGCAAGTGCCTTGGTAAATGCTGCTGCTTTTACGACGACTAATATTACTTTTGGAGGAGGGACATTTACTGCTGGTACAGAGATTACTATCACTCTTAAGATGTCTGCGAATAGTATTGGATCGACTGATTTGTCTGATTTAACGCTTAATTTTGTATCAAATTAATCTTGTATAAAATGTACAAATTTGGTATAATGTAATGATAAAAAATTAAAAATTCTTCATAAAAATTTCTCCACTTCGCTTGAGATAAATACAAAGCAAAAATGAAAAAAACTTTTAGCCCAGAACAATCAGTAATAAAGAGAAGAGGTTCTCCTCCATCGAAAGATGGACCTGAATTAAGTCTTTTTCAGTCAAAAAAAAATAATAAAAATATAATCACTAAAACCAATATAACAATGAAAACTGCTCTCTCTATCACATCAAAAAACTTCTTGAAAAAGAGTTTTGCCTTTCTCACGATAGGCTTGATGTTTACTTCAAGTGTTGCGGGGGCGCAGGCACGAGTTCTCTTCCAAGATGACTTCTTTGAAGATGTTGATTCTGAAGGAATCTTGATCGATGCAAATGGAGGTGGTGCTGAAAATACTTCCATTCAATTTGGTAATGATGTGACACCTGCTAATAATGGTACGATCCTTTGGGATGTAACAGATGATGAGTTCCAGATTTCTAATACTATTGATCTCGATGGTTTTGTAGATATGAGAAATGCTGATGCTGTGCATATCCAAGAAAGTCCAGATCCTGATACTGTCACAGGTTGTGATATACTTGGTGAAATCATCTTGGATACTACTGATAATGAAATCCAAATTTGTACGGCTATAGGTGCTGACTCAGTACAGAGTGCTGGATCGGTTGTCGTTACTGCTGGTACTGGTGGTGATACTTATGATGTGATTATTGGAGGTGTTGGTGCTGGTGGAGCTGTTCCATTCAATACTTCACTTGCTCAGACTGCGATTGATATCGCTGCAGATATTACAGCTAATATTGCTGGTTACTCTGCAGAAGCTGTGGGAACAACAGTAAATATTACTGCTGATATTGGTGGTGTTGCTGGAGATGCAACTGTTGCTACTACGGTCACAGGTACGGCGACTACTACAGATAATAATACGACTGGTGGAGTAGATGGTGGAGCGACATGGACGGCTCCTTCTGCTTCTGATGCGAGTACTTTAGATGGACTGGACTCTACTCAGTTCTTAAGAAGTGATACTTCAGATAACTTTACAGCGGGTACGCTCACATTTGATGCTGGTACAACTGTCGATATAGATGGAGATTTTAATGCTTCTGGTTCTACAGAGTTTATCATCCCTACCGGTACAGCAAATTCACCTGGTGATGCTTGTACGGCTGGAGAGATTTACTTTGATACAGATACTTCACAGATGCTTACTTGTGGAGCTGGAGGTACATTTGAAGTGTCTTCACCTCAAGATTTTGAAGATGTGTATGCATATGATGCAGATGATACTTTGACTACTACAGCATTTGATATCGATGCTTCTGGAGCGCTTGGACTTGATTCAGATGCTGCTACGACTATCGGTGGTGCAGGTGTGTCTGTGACTTCAGATGGTGGAGATCTTGATTTGGTAGGTGATGGTACAAATGATATTGATATTACTAATGGGGGTGCAAATATCGACATTGATTCTGCAACACTTCAAGTCGATACAACGGCAGGATTTAGTGTGGATGGTGCTGCAGGATCGAATGTAACGACATCTGCTGGTGATCTTACACTTGAAGCGACTGCTGGATCTACAAATGTTAATGGAGGTGAAGCTGCAGCTGATGCAGTACGTCTCAACGCTTCAAATGCTGCTGGTGGTATCGATATAGATGCTGGTACTGCTGGTGTGGCGATTGATACTACGGGAGGATTTAGTGTAGACGGTGATGCTGCTTCGAATATTAGTACTTCTGCGGGAGACTTGAGTTTAGTTGGTGGAGGTGAGTTGATCTTTGATGATGGAGATTTTGCTGACACAGTGCAATTGAGTGAAGCTGATACTACTTGGGATGGAAGATTTGGAGCTACTATCGGACTTATCGATAACTTAAATGATGTAGCTGCTCAACTAGGTGGTGATACCGTTTCTACCTTTGATTTTTCTGAAGCCACTGTACTTGCTGATGATGATACTGTGTATGCTGCACTTGAAAAACTTAATAATAAGTGGGGTGATCTTGCTTCGACTACAAATGGTGAAGGAGCTTCACTTATTGGGATTGAAGATGCAGCTGGAAACATCACGGCTACTACTGTAGAAGGTGCTCTTTCAGAGCTTGCTGCTCAGTCGGTGAAACTGTATGAAAATATCCTTCTTTATCCAGAGTACCCTGATACAGTTCTCCAAGCTGGAGGAGCTACTAGTCGAGGGAAGATGGAAACTGATGTAGATGGTACGGAGGGTGCATTCTATAAATGGACTACTCGTCGTGCTGCTGATCAAACTTTTGACATCATTACACGGATACCAGTACCTGAAGATTTTGCTGCTGCTACGAATATCCTCGTTAGATACAGAACTATTTTACCTGGAGCAGCTAATAATTCTGTAGAAGTTGTTGGAGTGTTTGATGATTCAGGAGTGAGTTGTGGATCAGCCGCTGCGGCTGCTAATACGAGTTTTGCCACTCATACGATTGTACCAGCTGTATGTACGATCACTGCAGGTGAATTTATCGAAGTGCAGACCAGAGTTTTAGCAGATAATACTGCTACAGCTGAAGCACATGTAGGACGTATTGAATTCAACTATACAAAATAGTCTAAATGAGATTTAGATAGCAAAAAAAACTCGCGTTTAACAACGTGAGTTTTTTTGTTGTCTAAGCCATTATTAGCTTGCCTTGCGTGGCTGAAAAATAGTGATCGAACAAGGGTCTTTTACTTGATGAAACTTTCTTAAATTTGAGATAATCGGTATGACTATATTAATATACCTGATTTCTTTGATGTCCTTCCGATTCCGACCAGAGCGTTTGTTTTCTTTCCTTTCTGCCTTCTTCTTCGTTTCATTTTTTATTTTGCTGTCTGTGCCTCATACACAAGCGAGACTGCTTTTTGATAACGAATTTGAGATCGATAATGTTGCGGGAGATACTTGGATCATCGACATCAATGATGATGCTACTGGTGATATAGGCCTTCAGTTTGGTAATGATGGGATTCCTGCAAATAATGGAACCCTTACATGGGATGTGAGTAACACGCAGTTTGAATTTGATAACGATGTGAGCTTCGAGCAAAATGAAGTGAAGAACTTTGTGATTGATAATCGTGCTGGAGTCGCACCAGGTACTCCTATCGGCGGGCAGATGTACCATGATACGACAGATGGGAATACTTTTGTGCGTAATGCTGTGACGGGTCAGTGGGAAGATGTAACAGATGTGAATGCGAGTCAGACGAAGGTAGTCACCGTTGGTACGGGCTTGGATTATGCGACTATTGCTGATGCTGCAACGTATCTGAATGGTCTTTCTGGAGGGATCATGCTGCTTGCTGCGGAGACACATGCTGTGACTACTGGAGTAGATATCAGTAATGTGACTTTGATTGGTAAAGATGCCGCGGTGACGACTGTTTCTATTACTGGTGATGGTCAGCTTCTTTCTTTTGATACGGCTTATCAAAATCTTACTTTAGATGTTGGAGTTTTGACGACTAATGATTTTGCAATCGATGCACAAGCAGGTACGAGTTCACTCTTCTTTGAGTTTGTCGATATTGATGTGGAGGATGCTGGAGATTCATTGATCGATAGTAGTGCCGTCTTAGAGCCGACTTCGACGATTAAATTTGTGAGCTGTAATCAAACTGGTGCTGGTAGTGGGGGAGATCTTTTGAAAACTATAGCGTTAGGTAATTTGGATCCTGCTTCAACAGTATTTGTATCGAGCTCCAGTGGTAATGGATTATTAGAATTATCAGATTGGCCAGTCACGATCGAAGGGGCGGGGAATGTCAGGACTACAGGTGCCATAGATACTGTTCCTAATGATACGATTTTTGTGTACCCAGGGATGAATATCCAAGAAGCGGTTGATAGTCTGACTACGGGTGGATACCTTACTCTGCTGCCTGGTACACATGAGATTGATGCACCGATTGATATCACTAATGATAATGTTTTTATCGTGGGATATGGTGAAGCTTCGATTATTTCTGCAGCAGGTTTTGCTGGCGTCACAGCTACTACAGCAGCTGTACATATTGGACTAGAGGATGGTAGTGCTCCTGTAGATGGAGTAGGTCTTTTAGACTTTAAGATTGAGGTGGGGAATACTAATATTCACGGAGTTCGTATCGCAGGTGGTTCACAAAACCGTGTGGTAGGAGTATCTATCCAAAAAACTGCCGGTACTGCATCTGCACGATCAGGTATTCAGATCCTAAATGATGATGTTACTCAACTCTCTCAAACGGTGATTTCGGGTTCTAAGATTACCGGTAATGCTGGCGCTATTTATTTTACAAATGGTATAGAAGCGGTGTTGGATAGTACGACTTTTGCTGGTACTTATGGGGTATCAAATGCTTTTATCGAAGGGAACTTTGTGGATTATGTAGGAGAGGATGGTTTGACTTTAGAAGGCTTAGAATCTTCAGCTATTTCAAATAATAGAATAGAAAGAATGGGTGTGGACGGAGTTGCAACGGATAGTTTTGCTTATCATTTTAGTAATGCGATTAACCTCAATGTGAATGGTAATCTAGGGAGTAACTCTCAGAGAGCAGATGGTACTGCTACTGGTATAGGAGTAGAGCCGGATGATAGTGGATCATTATTAGAAATTTTAGATTCTATATTCACTGCCAATATCATGGATGGTACAAAGGATGGAGGATTTGGATTTCAGCAGGGATTTTTGATAGGAGATACTGCAAATACCAATGTTCTGAGGAATTCTTTTCAAAACAATACTCTTATAGGACCGTCGGTACTTACAACTGTCGCCATAGATATCCGTGGTAACTTTGATGACAATGGGATCACAAATAACTCTCTCTCTGGAGATGTAAACGGTTGGGATACAGGTATAAACCTCCAGGCAGCTGCTCAAGATAGGAACCTTGTGAGAGGAAATAGAGTCGATAATGTGTCGACTTATATCAGCGATGCAGGTTCCTTTACTAGACGAGGAGTAGATCATCATCAGGATACTGTAGATCCGGTAGTCACTGATGATAATACAGATGGATACGTGATTGGGACGATTTGGGTTAATACGACTTCTGATGAAAGTTTTATTTCTGTAGATGATAGTACTGGTGCGGCAGTTTGGAATCAGATTGATTTCGTGCCCGTTGGAGGAGTAGTACTCGATGATGCATACAACAATGATACTGGAGAGAGGACGGTGACGGTTGATTCTGGAGATGTTTCTTGGGATCTTAGTGCAGCAAATAATTTTGTAGTAGATATCCAAGGTACTGGAGGGATTGTCTTCCAAGATGCAGGTACTCCCTTTGCCAGTTTTGTCGACGGTGGTGATGTAAACTTAGTTAATAATCTCACGGTCGGTGCCAGTGCAGAAACCATTGCCAATGGGGCATTCTCACTAGATGGAGATGATGTGTTTATTTCGGATAGTTTGGGAGTAGAAGGTGCTATTTACTCAGATGCCTTTGTTGAAAAATATCTCTGGTTAGATATTTTTGGAGGTGTGAGAGGGTCTGCTCCAGCGGGGACAGTTGCTGGAGGTCAGTCACCGGTCATTCGTATGGAAACTGATGATACTAGTCGTATAAGATGGTCTTTTCCAGTTCCTGATGATTGGGATCCTACTAGTGATATTGAAGCTGATGTGTATTGGTCTGCTTCAGATGATGCCATTTCTGGAAATGTTCGTTATGAGTTTAATTACTTTGGATATGCTTCTGGTGAAACTATAGATTCTGCTGATTTTTTGGATTTGTTTTCTACTGAAGCTGTACTTATAGGTGAGGAGTTAGATTTAAAACAAGTCAACTTCACTATGCCTGCTGCTACTTTTGCAACTGATGACATGGTCAACATACGTATAAACCGTATTGGGAATGATGCCGCAGATACTTATGGGAATGATATTAACATCCACATGGTTCGTATTCGTTATATGGGTAAACAAGTTCAGTAATGAAAATCTTTTTTACATTCTTTTATCGTTTTTCTTTTTTAGTAGCTATTTTGTTAGTTTTTTTGGTTTCTTCTTTTACATCTGCTCAAGCGAGAGTGCTTTTTGATAACGAATTTGAACTTGATAATATTGCTGGAGATATTTGGATTATAGATAGTTTAGACGATGCCAGTGGAGATGTTGTATTGCAGTTTGGGAATGATGTCACTCCTACTAATAATGGAGTACTTACATGGGATATTTCTGCTACAGATTTCATTATCGATGAATTGGTGGACCTAGAACAAAATCAGATCATAGAACCTGTCTGGGAAAATCTTGCAGCTGACCCTGGTAGTCCTTCTGCTGGTCAGATTTATACGAATACCGTTGATGGTAATACTTATGTTTTTAATGGAACCATTTGGGAAGACATTACCGCGATAAGCGCCACTGCTAGTAAGGTAATCTCAGTTGGTACAGGATTAGATTATGCTTCGCTTGAGACTGGAGCGGGGTATCTCAACACTCTATCGGGTGGGATTATGCTACTTTCTGCTGAAACGCATACGGTGACCAATGCGGTTGATCTCACAAATATTATCCTCATAGGTAAAGATCCTACTCAGACGACTATTGCCATGTCTGATGCTGGTCAGTTTGATACTTTTGATACCACTTTTGTATCTTTGACTTTAGATATTGCTGCTATCGATGATGATATGGCTTTGGATGTCCAGACGGGTACCAGCTCTCTTCTTTTTGAATTTGTGGATATAAATGTGCTTGATGCTACTGATTCTTTGATAGATAGCAATGCTGGAATTGCTCCAATATTGACTCTTAAGATGGTTCAATCAGAGCAAATGGGTACTACTGGCGATATATTGAAGGCTCAGGGCTTGGGTAATATCGATGCTTCTTCAGCTATCATTATTTCTGGATCAAGTGGTACAAGTCTTGCTCAGTTTGAAGATTGGGACCTTACTATTGCAGGAGCGGCAAGTGTCCTTACTTCTGGAGTTATCACTACTGTGCCAAGCGATACTATATTTGTGTATCCAGGGATGAATTTACAAGGAGCAGTAGATAGTCTGCTTTCTGGAGGATCTCTAACCTTGCTTCCCGGAGTTCATAGTATTTCTAGTACTCTGAATATTACTATAGATAATATTGAAATTTCTGGCTACGGAGATGATTCAGTTGTTTCTGCATCAGGCTTTACTGGTGCTGGTGTGACTACGGCAGCTATACAGCTAGGGGCTGCTGATGGGACGGACCCTGTGAATGATGTGTCGCTTAGAGATTTCAAACTAGAGGTTTCTGGTGCTGATGGGGTAGATGATATACATGGAATCCGTGCTGCTGGAGGAGATGATTTGGTACTAGACAATCTCACAATAGAAAAAATAGCAGGACAATCTGGTACTGCTGGGAATGCAAAAATGGGTATTCATTTTATTGATGGTACTGCAGCATTATTACAAAGACCTATTATTAGTAATTGTCGGGTACTTGGAGGAGGAGGAACGATTTATTTTACAGACGGTATTCATGTGAGTTCTGATCCTACTATAGGGGGTGTGTTTGGTAATAATACTGGTGTTGAAAATGCTACTGTAGAAGGAAACTTAGTCGATTATGTAAGGGAAACAGCATATGTTTTTTATGGTGTGAACAACAGTGATATGAGTAATAATCGATCTAGTAGAATGGGTGCTGGTGGTGCTGGGTATGGGAACTTTATTGGAAATGTTTCAGGTGTTAGAATGGATGGGAATGTTTTCACGGGTAGTCTTGGAGCTGGGTCTATTGCTATGGGTATTGAAGCTTTTAATACTGGTGCATTAAAATCCACAGTTGATTCCGTGTTTACGAATAATGTGATTGAAGGAGAAAGTAATGGAGGAGTCGGTTTTGGGACTGGATTTCAGATTGGATCTACGACTGTTAATACTAATGTCTCAAGGAATATTTTTCAGAATAACACTATAAGAGGTCCTTCTAATGCAGGAGGTTCTACTGCTTTTCTCATGAGAACGAATGCTGATGATAATTTAATTGCTGATAATATTATCTCTGGAGCTACAAATAATTGGGTCACAGGGATTAATATAAGCTCGACGACATCTGATAGGAATGTCATACAAGGGAATAGATTTCAATCAGTTACGACATTGATCTCTGATACAGGTACGGATACTCTACTTGAAGACACTGTACATTTGACGACGGTGGATCCGGTAGTGGGAGATGATATACTTGATGAATTACTGATTGGTACTTTGTGGATCAACACGAGTACTGATTCTACCTTTATATCAGTGGATGATACTGCTGGAGCTGCAGTATGGAAAACTTTAATAGGAGCTGGAGCTGGAGAGATACTGGATGATTTCTATGATAATGATGCTGGAGAAAGGACTGTGACGCTT
Source organism: uncultured Candidatus Peribacteria bacterium (assembly GCA_964352145.1). Lineage (GTDB taxonomy): Bacteria > Patescibacteriota > Gracilibacteria > JAUYGZ01 > JAUYGZ01 > CAYGQA01. Next base: position 29,517 of record CAYGQA010000003.1, on the reverse strand, counting down.
GATGATGGAGATATCTCATGGGATTTGAGTGCTGCGAACTCTTTCTTTTTAGACCTCCAAGGTACTGGTGATGTGATCTTCCAAGATGGAGGGATAGCCTTTGCAACTTTTACTGATTCTGGTGATTTGGATTTGACGAATAATCTCACGGTAGGTTCGAGTACGGAAAGCATTTCTAATGGATCCTTTTCTTTAAATGGAGATGATGTTTTTGTCTCAGATAGCCTGGGAGTTGAAGGACAGATCTATACTGATGCTACTGCTGAAAAGTATCTTTGGTTGGATATTTTTGGAGGGATAAGAACAGCTTTATCTGCTGGAAATGTTGGTGGAGGTCAGTCTCCTGTATTAAGACTTGATGATATCGATGATAGTGAGGTGAGGTGGTCTTTCCCGGTTCCTGATGATTGGGAGCCAGGATCTGATATCTTGGTAGATTTCTTTTGGTCTGCTGAAGATGCAGCTGCTGGGAATGTTCATTTTCAATATGATTATGCGGCTTTTGCTATAGGAGAAACTGTTGCTGGTGGATCATTCACTTCTCTTACTTCTACTGAAGCTACAACTGGAACGGCTCTAGAGATAGATACCGTGACTTTCACTATGCTTGCAGCAAATTTAGCTGCAGATGACATGCTTAACATACGACTTCGTAGAGACCCTGCTAATGGGAGTGATACTTATGCTGGAGATGCGAATGTTCATAAAATCCGATTGAGATATACTGGTAAGAAGATTCAATAATGAAGAAATTCCTACAAAAACCGATTGCAGTGATACTGGCAATGATGCTGGTGATGACGCCGAATGTTTTTGCAGATGATTACGAACCTGCAGATGAGCCGACGAACAGTACAAATGAGTTTATCTTGGACGCGGATAATACAGGAGGAGATATCACGATACAGTTTGGAGCGAGTCTGGGAGAATTTTTGAAGTACGACGCCGTAGACTTACGGTTCGAGCTAAGTGATCCTCTGAGTTTGGAAGGTAATGAATTGGAGGACTTCCGAATCGAGAACCTCTCTTCAGACCCGGCTTGTACAGGAGGAGATGAAGGAAGAGTGTATTACAATACGGGATCGGATGCTCTACTATATTGCGATGGTTCCAGTTTTTCTGAATTAGGAGCTGGAGGTATTGATCAGGCGAACGTAGTGTATGTGGATGCAACAAGAGCAGCCCAGGTAGGTGAAGTATATGCGACACTCGGAGCAGCAATCACGTATGTAAATACCCAAAGTCCAGGTATCGCGAATCGATGGGTGATCATCATGGAACCAGGACTGAATACAGAAACGGTAACGATTCCAGAGTACACCTTGCTGCTTTCTCGAGATGAGGATATTACGACTTTCACAGGAACGCTGACCTTATCAACAAACTCGATCGTACAAGGAATCACAGCGATCACCGGAGAGATTGATATTGGGAGTGGAGTTACGGGTTATATCAGAGAATCAGACGTGAATATCGATGATGGAGTTGGAGGAGGGATCGATGGAACATTAGTGGTACAGGATTCATTCATTGATGGAGAGATCTCTGCTACAGGGTCAGTGATGGCATACAATTCAACGGTGGGAGCGACAGGACTCACCAACGATGGAACATTAGCGACCTATCACAGTACAGTGCTGACTCTTACGAACAACAATATTTGGAACAACTTTGGAGTGGCTTACAACAATTCAATCAGTGGACTGACGTCTACTAACACTCAAGCAGCGATTGATGAGCTGAGGACTTCCAATACTTTCACGATCGACTCAGATGATGCAGGATCAGACCAAGTGCAATTGAACTTCGGGACACCAGAATTCTTACTTTGGGATGACATCAACGACTACTTCTTCATCTCTGATGCCTTGGTAGTGGATGGGAATGTGAATTTGCAAGGAACGGTTTTGACTTTAGATTCGGATAATGGAGCAGGAGGAGCAAATGTCAGTATTGTGGCTGAGCAAGGAAGCGACAACAATGGAATACTCCAATACAATGCCACTACAAATCAATGGGAGATTGATAATGGAGGCGGGTCTTTTGAAGCTGTATTAACTGGAGATGGGACAGAGGTCCCTGATAGATTGCATGTCGTCCATAATTCCAATCAAGCGATCACTGGATCTGGGTATGCTGCAGTCACTACCTGGAGTAGCCCTGAAGTTATCTCTGCCTCTTCTTTTACTTTTAATACTACTACTGGTGAAGTGACAATTAATAGAGATGGTTGGTATATGATCAGTGCTCATGGAGGGGTTGCAAATACTGGGACAGGTGAGGCTGGAGGAATACGAAGTACAGCAGGTTGGAGGTTGACTGAGGATACAGGAGGAGGATTTACCGCTATACCTGGTACTTTTTTTGCTACTTACTCCCGTGAACAGTTTTCTGGTCAGTCTCAAGGGTCTGTTACTATTCCTCGACAGCTAAGTGTTGGAGATTTGCTAAGATTGGAAGTAGAAAATATCGATGCTGGATCAATGGAAACAGATGCTGGAGCTACAGGGCTTTTCATCGTTGGTATGGAAGGTGTTCCTGGTCCACAAGGTACTCAAGGACTTCCAGGAACAGTCGGATTGGGGACTGATGAGACGAGTTTTACTATTGATCAAGATGAAGGAGGGAATCCTAATCAGAATGTCGATATCATCGCTGGGCAGGGATCTGAGCCAAATGGAATTATTCGCTATAATGATGCTAATAATAGATGGGAGGCAAGTAATGATGGAGGTTCAACTTTTGAAAATCTACAAGGTGGGTCAGGTCCATGTGGAGACAATGGTGTTTTTTGGTCGGAAAGAGGTACGGTTAATTCAAATGAAGCTTGGGCGCTAGGGAATGGTCAAACTCCTTTTGGTTCTCCTATGGGATGTGACGGTTCTGTTACCCAGATTGCTGCTGTGTGTACGGGAACAATTGGAACTGCTCTGAATGCTGTATTACGAAAAAATGATGTCGCTACAAGTTGTACCGTTAATCTCTCAACTACTGTTGGGCAAGCAACGATTTCTTCTTGTACTGAGACATTTGTAGGGACTGATGTGTTGGGTGTTTATGCAGGTACTGAGTCAGGAGCTTGGACAGAGTGTGTTGGTACTTTCTGGGTTGATTACGACTAAATTCCCTTGCAGATTGTTTTTTTCCTGAGATGGAGGCTTTCTTTTTACTGAGAAAATGATCGAAAGATATTATACTAGTCTTACTAAGTTTTGTATATATTTTTAATGAGAAAAATTGTTCTCATATTGATGCTTTCTTTATTCCTTTTCCCAGGAGTCTTTTCGGTCTATGCCGATGATTACGAACCAGCAGATGAGCCGACGAATAGTACGAATGAATTTATTTTGGATGCAGATGATACTGGAGGAGATATTACGATACAATTCGGAGGAGCCTTAGGAGAGTTTTTGAAATACGACGCAGTAGACTTGAGATTTGAGTTGAGTGATCCTTTGAGTCTGGAAGGGAATGAACTGGAAGATTTTCGGATCGAGAACTTAGCTTCAGACCCTGCCTGTGGAGCAGGAAATACAGGAAGAGTGTACTACAATACGGGAAGTAATAGTTTGCTGTACTGTGATGGGACAAGCTACGGAGCATTAGGAGGAGGAGTGAGTGAAGACCAGACAAATGTGGTCTATGTGGATTCCACAAGAGCAGCACAAGTCGGAGAAGTGTACGGTACACTTGCAGATGCGATCGTGTATGTAAACAGTGAAACTCCAGGAATCGCAAATCGATGGGTGATCATGATGGAACCTGGACTGAATGCAGAAACAGTAACTATCCCCGAATACACACTGCTCATGTCACGAGATCAAGACATTACGACTTTCACAGGAACGCTGACCTTATCATCAAATTCGATCGTACAAGGGATCACAGCGATCACGGGAGAGATCGATATTGGGAGCGGACTGGTTGGTTATGTCAGAGAGTCAGATGTGAATCTCGACGATGGAGTAGGAGGAGGTATAGATGGGACATTAGTGGTGAGTGACTCTTTTATCGATGGAGAGATCTCTGCTACAGGAGCAGTGATGGCTTACAACTCTACTATTGGAGCGACAGGACTGGTGAATGAAGGAACATTGGGAACCTATCATTCAACAGTCCTTACTCTGACGAATAATAATATGTGGGATAACTTTGGGACAGCCTATAACAACGCTACGAGTGGACTGACAGCGACGAATACCCAGGCGGCGATCGATGAACTGCGTACTTCAAACACTTTCACCATCAACTCAGATGATGCGGGATCAGACCAAGTGCAATTGAACTTCGGGACACCAGAGTTCCTGTTATGGGATGATATCAATGACTACTTCTTCATCTCTGATGCCTTGGTAGTGGATGGGAATGTGAATTTGCAAGGAACGGTTTTGACATTGGATTCCGATCAGCCAGATGATGTCGATGTGAATGTGGAAATAGTGGCTGAACAAGGTAATGAATCTAATGGGATTATTCGATATGATGATGGGAATAACCGCTGGGAACTTTCGAATGATGGAGGGTCTTTTGAAGCGATTACTACTGGATCTGGTGTCGTCACTACTGATCTGGCTGCTGTCCAGGCCAGGAGGACCACAAACTATACACTTACGAATGCTTTTGTGGATATTACTCTCAATGCTACAGACCTAGAGAATGATGCTGCCGTACTTGAACATAATAATGGAAGTACTGACCGTATAGATATCAAAGAAGATGGTATTTATTTAATAGAGTATCGATCACAAGTTGAGGCTGGAGGTGCTGCTCTTATTAGAGCGTTTGCTCAGGTTCGGTTAAATGACTCAACAGTCATAGCTGGGTCAGAAGCAGAAGTGGATATTTGGTATGATTCTGCGCAAAATCTAAATGCTTCTTTTGTGGTATCACTTAGCACGAATGATTTTGTGACTCTTCAGCTGAGTAAAGAAACAACAGGTGATCCTGCTACTGCGATAAGTGATACGGTTTTCTCTGTGATAAAGTTGGAAGGAATAGAAGGACCTCAAGGACCGGCAGGAGCAGGAAACACTTTAGATCAAGCTTATGATGAAGGAGGAGCGGGAGCAGGCAGGACTATCACAGCTGATAGTGGGGTAGTGGATATTAATGGCGCTGGACTTGAGGTAGATAATGTTGTTTTGAATGATAATACGATCAGTTCTGGAGATACGAATGGAAACCTTGCTTTATCTCCAAATGGAACAGGAAAATTGCTGTTCAATGCTGAAGTAGATTTTGAAGATGTGACTTCAGATCCAGGTTCACCTAGTGAGGGGACTTTATGGTTTAGATCTGATACTGACAATTTAAGATTTTTAGCGGATGGTAGAACTCAAGAAATTCAGACTGTTGCTGTAGCTCAGGCTTATGAGTCAGGTACGACAACTTTCGATAGTGCTACTCCTATTGATTGGGATGGAACAAATGCTGTCTCAAGAATTGTTGATCCTACTTTTAGTCATAATACTGGGGTTAATCCGAGCAGAATTACTGTAAATGATTCTGGTTTGTATGAGGTGAGTTATTCTATTGGATGGGATACGAATTCTGGTTCTAGGAGGACAGCTACATGTGATTTTCGAGTAAATGGAGCCCTTATTGCTACAGGAGTTGGGATTAGTCATGACTACTCTAGGAATTCTACTGATAATAATGGATCAAATTCATCAACTTTTTATCATAGTTTTACTGGTGGGCAGTATTATCAGATTTATTGTACAAGTACTGGGACAGCAGGAAGTATAGTAACTGTTGCAGGTCAAAGTTGGACGAGTATTCGTTTATTGAGAAGACAATAAGCTAGATGATTTTTTAAGTGCTGAGTTTAGATTGATAGCTTTTTTGTATATCAAAAATTCGAACTTTGGAAAGTCATTCTTTATTACTGATATGTAGCCCCCGCAGATTGATGCTGCTATTGTTCTAAACTTGTTTGAAGGATTGTTCCGAGGAGACTGTCAGTGGAGATAGTTCTCTTTTCACCATTTATGTTGATGGCTGTTTCTTCTGGGACGGCAAACCAGAGATAAAAACCAGAACCAAAGATAATCATGAAGGTCAAAGAGAGGATCATGAGAATGAAAGATGTACTTGATGATTTTGTTCTTTTTGGCATAAGTAAAAATTATGAAGAATACATTTATAAATACTATGGTGTTTTTTTCTGAATACAAGTTCAATACTGGCTTATATGTGTTCTAACATATCCTTAACCCCTTATTTAAAAATAACTTAATTGCATTTTTTCTTTTAATGTTGTATAATTTATAGATGAAGAAATCTTTAATATAGTGATTTATGCAATTTTTTAAAAATAGATTTTCCCTTTTTTTGTTATCTGTTTGTGTGATTGTATCAGTGGTAGTTGCCATTTTTGTAGTCAGTGTTTCTGGAAAAGTGATGATGAATAATTCTTTGAGACATCTTGAATCTGTCGCTGAACTTCAGGAAATACGGCTTATAGATGTTTTAGAACGGTATAGGTCTGAGATTCATTTGATACAGTCCCGTACGAATATGCGAAAGCAATTGCACTTAAGTCTTAGTACTGGAGATATAGAGCCTTTAGTAACAGTGAACAGGATTCTCAAAGATGCAAATGAAGCTGTGCCGACAATTTCTAGTATTTTTTTATTGGATTTAGACTATGAATCTGTAACAGGCACTAGGGTTTCTTTGCCTAATATCATAGATTTTGATAAGAAAGAAGATATAGATAGCTTGATTCATCTTGGATTTTACAATCATGAAGATGAACCTATGAATTCTTTTTTAGCACCTTTGTATTGGGAAGATGAAAAAATTGCGTATATCTTGGTTGAGTTTTATGGAGAATCCCTTATATCTTTGACCAGCACATACCTAGGGCTTAGAGAAACTGGAGAAACAGGTCTTGCACTACGACTAGATGATGATCATTTTATGTCTTTGGCTCGATTGAGATTTAAAAAGAGTAGTCTTTTTGGAGTTCATACAATCTCGGATAAAGGAGGAAAATCTCCTATACGAAAAGCTCTTTTGGGATTTGAAGAAGTTTTTTTAGGAGGGATCACAGACTATCGTTCGCAAGAAGTGGCTGCAGTTACTCGACATGTAGATCTTTTTGATAAAAGATGGGCACTTGCTGTAAAGATGGATAGAGATGAAATACTTGAAGAGTATAGTCGGTTTAAATATATGGTTCTCTTTTCATTTTTGTCTGGAATATTTGCCGTTGTAATCCTGACAGGACTTTATATAATGGGCTCCGAAAGATTTGACAGTTTTCTGGGTGTAAAAAAATAGTATGTTCTCGAAATTCCTTTTCTTATTTTGCTTCAGCTTAGTACCTGTTTTTATATGGGTGAGTGTGTATATTCTTTTGAATTCTCGCTCAAAAACGGATTCGATTTCTGTGGCTCTGATAGGTGTCTTGTTCGGGTCTTTAGCTATGTTTCCTGTTTTAACAATACAATATCTATGGGTGCATTATCCTGAGCTAAACTTTTTCCTATCTCTACAGCAACTCTTACCTTCTTTTGCATTTTATAGTGTCTTTTTTAGTTTTGTTTCTTTTCTAGAAGAAGCATTCAAAGCTTTGGCATTGATACTTTTGATTCAGTATTTTTATAAGTCTTTTGATCAAATAGTTGATGGAATAGTCTTTGGTGCCTTTGTTGCCCTTGGATTTGCTTTTGCGGAAAATATGTATTATTTCATGTATATCGTAGAAGGATTTGAGATGTCTATGGATTTTGTTGCTATCTTTAACCTTCGCTCATTTGGGACCATGTTGAGCCATACCTTGTTTACAGGTACTTTTGGTGTTTTTTATGCTACTGCGTATTTTGCAGCCTTTGCTAAGCCAGAAAAGTATACTTTGAGAAGGTTGTTGGAAATGAGGTTTTTTAGAACCTTTTGTTTGAAAAAGAAAAAACAGAGAAAAGAAGTGTACCGGTATTTAGTCATTGCTGAAGGGTTCTTTTTTGCTTTTTTACTTCACTTGATTTTTAACATGCTTGTGAAGCTCACTATATTTGGAATACCAGCAGTGTACTTCACTGTTCCTTTTTTAATGATTGTTTCACTTTGGCTTTGGTCGAGTTTCTTTAAGAAAGAGTTCTATAAAATGCTCCCTATAAAAACGGTATAGATTAACTTTTCATAGTGGATGCTGGATAAAAGGGCTTTTTTCTGCTATAATGATCTGAAGTAAACAAAAATAAAATGAAAACTTTTTCGATTTTTTCTGGACTACATCAGGTCATGGGTGCACGTGGTATATCAAAAGCGGTAGTGGCAACACACCTGTATCTCCTCCTGGTAGCTGTCATGGTGAATTCAATCCTCTATTTAGGAGTCACAAGAGAAGGATTTTCTGATATTTATTCTGGATCTGTACTCACTGTCCCACAGGAAATATCTGAACAACTCGATTTAGTTCCGGAAGCTGCTCTACTGGAAGGTGAAGTGCTTGGTCTCTCAGAAAAAGTTAAAGAACTGGAGACAGAGTTACTTGAGCTTTCTCAAAGGGAAGTTGCTCCTGTATCTCCTCAACAAGTCATCGTTAAAGAAGTTATTAAGGTCATACAAGCTGATGCCCCATCTCAAACAACAAGTGGATCACGACCTGCTAATAGCCCTCAGCAAATAAACGAAACGGGGGCTATGATTGTAAATGCTCAAGAGTGTCCAAGTGGCTTTGCATCAGTCACTCCTCGATTGGTCAGGACTTGTGTCGAGTAAATCTTCTCTCTGTAATGAGTTATCTAGCCCTCATAAGTAAAAAGAGCAGATATATTCTGTTCTTTTTTTTATTTTGAAATGTTGATTGTATCTCTGAACTATCTTTTCAGTATTACTCTAGTTTTCTTAAGACACTCAGTCCAAGACTTGAAATAATAGCAAGAGTAAAGATGCTTATGATGATAGCTCCATTATCTAGAGAAGATGAGAGTATGGAGGCATCTAAGTAAGATTCATTGTTTGGATTGGCGATGAAGTTAGATCGGCTTCCGAAGAGTTGTACTACTAGTATCCCTTTTTCAGATCCGAGATCTACATTTTTTCTCGCGAAACCGACCTCTTGGTATTCTTTACTTACTAAGTTAGAAAAATGAGTAGGACTTGCTGCCCAAGCCTCACAGATATGCTGTCCTAGAGAAAACCCTATAGCGAGGTTTTCTCCAGCTTCTTTGTAGGTGTATCCGGCTTCTTTGATAAACTTCCAAGCATATTCGCCTGTATAGGGGTTTTGATGAGCCCAGTATTTGAAGGCTTCCATATCATTTGCTTTTTGTTGGGCAGCGAAGTTTAAGAGTCGACTATTTTGTAGTTTGAAAACCTGATGTTCTTCTCTGATATCATTTGTACATTTTACTAGGCTTTGTAAGCTAACATTCGCTTGGATCTGCTCTATACTTACTACGCTGATGAGCGTGATGAAAAGCATCGCTATAAAGAGACGAGTACTTTTGAAAAAATAGTGATCTAAGTTTTTTTGTTTAAGCATTTTTCATTTTGTTTGATTTCTTTATATTATACCATTAAAATGTATCCTTTTCTAGCTTAAGAATACTTATGGCATTAGATATAACTTGGTGGGAAGATTCAGATCTTCCTCTACCAACTCCAGATTTACTAGACATGTCAGATACCCTAGCAAATATTTTGCAATTAAGAGGTGATTTTGAAAGACAGTTTGTAGAATTTAGAAAGACTGTAGAAGGAAATCCTGAATGGTCTAGAAAGAAGGCCTCAGTATTTACATATATAGATGTTTCTCTGAAATTTTGTGTAAATGCAGAAGTTAGAGCTACGATGGAGGCTGTACTCATGTCTATGAAAGGAGAAGGCCTTGATGCATCTGATATTGAACGATCTCTAAAGATTGCAGAAAGAGAGGATCGCAATGCTGCTAACATTGATCCTTCGACTAGAAGCCTGAATACCTTCGAAAAAATGAATGAAGCTATTAAGAATTCTTCTTTGTTTAAGCCTGATAAAAAAGATACAAATCCAGAATGAAGTTTTTATATCAAAATTTTCACATTTTTGTGAATCTTTTAGATGACTGATATACTAAGAGTTGATTTAAAGTATATCTATGATCTTTTACGAGCTTCTCGTTCTGCTGACATTTGTGTGGTTTAGCAGGAAGTTGTTTCAGCTTATAAAGTTCCCCCCATTGTTTGGGGAGATTTTTGCAGGGATTTTAGCTGGACCATTGATCTTAGGGGCAGTAGCTGATTCTGAAGCCCTACATATATTGTCAGAATTAGGGATTTTCTTTTTGATGTTTCATTCTGGCTTAGAGTCTCATCCTTCTGAGCTCTGGAGTTCTTCAAAGAAGGCATTTTTTGTTGCTTTGGGTGGAGTACTTCTTCCTTTCTTTTTGGGCTTATCAGTAGCTCTCTTTTTTGGATATGAGATAATGCCATCACTGTTTGTTTCTTTAGCCTTGGCCGTAACTGGTGTTGAAATATCATCTAGAGTTTTTAAGGACACTAAGATTCATAAGACTGACGTCGCCTCTATTACTCTTACGGCATCTATTATCACTGAAGTGCTTTTATTGATTGTTTTGGCATTGTTTTTAGATCTAGCCCAGATTGGAGATGTGATAGTCAGTCAAATGATATTCTTGTTTGTGAAGTTCTCAGCATTTTTTATTTTAATCTACCTCATTGGTCAGTACATCTTTCCTTATCTTTATCGGATCCTTTATAAAGGAAATAAAGGTTTTACCTTTTCTTTGATTCTTGCTTTAGCTTTTGGTGTACTGGCGGAGCTTTTTGGATTGCATGTCATCATAGGGGCTTTCTTTGCAGGTTTGTTTTTGCGTCAAGAATTATTAGATCCGGAAGTTTTTGATAAGATTGAAGATCGAGTATTTGGGTTAAGTTATAGTTTTTTAGGTCCTATTTTTTTTGCAACTCTCGCTTTTAAGATTGATGTTCAGGCAATGTGGTCATACTTATCATTCTTCTTTATATTGTTTATAGCTGCAGTGATAGGTAAAGTAATAGGCTCTGGAATGATTGCGAAGTTGCAGGGTATGAATACAAAAAAATCTCTAGCAGTTGGATTGGGGATGAATAGCCGAGGAGCTGTAGGCATTATTATTTTGAGTTTAGGTTTGCAGCTGGAGATCATAGGTCCTGAACTCTTCTCGATCTTGGTCTTGATTACTTTTGCCACGACCTTGATTTCTATTATTTTCTTAAAGCCACTCGCTCCAAAAATCCTTAATAGTCAATGTAAGCTCACTATGAAAGAGAGTCTCAAGAAGATTGTCACCTAGTTTATTATTAAGTTTTTGAGTGATTTATCATTTATCTTGAATAATATGGTATAATGATATGAATCATTCTTTTTCTATGAAAAAAAGAAAATATCTTTCTCCGGATGACTTTGCTTTACCTGAAGGGTTTAGGAAAGTTACTGAAAGTGAAATGTATGATATGGAACAGCTTCACGAGCTTTATCCACTTATGCGTTTTTTTGCTAAACAGGTCCATGACACGGGAAGATCAGTCTTTGTGAAAGGGGCTGATACCAAGGAGGATAAACTGTTTCTTAATAAGTGTCGTAGAGATAGTAAGAAGTTTCGAGAGGCTTTAAGATCTGCCCTGGAGAGAGCTTTGATGAGCTTAGATTTATCGAGTCATGCCCGAGCATTGATGGCAGGAACCTTGATTTCAAATAGTGAAAGACCAGAGTATGATAAATTTTTCCATTTTTCAGTAGAGATACGTCCACTCTATTTTAGTTCTTCTTTGAGTGATGAAGAGAAAGCTATCGCTAAGCGATATCCTAAATCAGAGAAAGGAAAGTATACTGTGTTTCTTCATTTGGATTCCAATTACAAATTTCAAATGCAAAGGTTTGCCTTGCCTGATAATTTACATCCTGTATTGAGTTCTTCTTTTGAGGCTTATTTGAAAGTTTTTGAAGAGAGTGAGTTTCATAAACTGCTAGAGACTCAGTATGGAGATTGGGAGACTCTCTCGGATTATATTATCTCTAGTTTTTTAAAAAAAGCTAAAGAAGAAAAGACTTGGTGATTATTTTTGTTGTAGTAACTGAGCAAGTCCTAAACAGATAAAAGCAACTCCACTTAGAGTAGGTGGCAATGCTGTATTTGCGTAAGTAATGATCATGTAGCTACCGATAGAGATAGAGCACAGTGAGAGGAGATTGGTGAAGAGTTTCATAATTAGGGAGGATAGGGAGGATGAAGAGTATAAGGAGTATAACGAATGTATTGTGTGTATGGAATTATGTTGAATGACAAAAGAGCCTCGCATTAGGAGGCTCTTTTGTGGACCTTGTGATTTGGACCTTGGACCTTCCATCCTTTTCGATGGCCTTACATCATCCCTGGCATCCCCATTCCTCCTCCCATAGGGGGCATTGCAGCTGCGTCATCCTTTGGGATGTCTGTGATACCGCACTCTGTCGTAAGGAATACTCCAGCGAGTGAAGAAGCATTTTCTAAAGCTTCACGAGTGACTTTTTTAGGATCAATGATTCCAGCTGCGATCATGTCTACGTCGAATTCATCTTTCATCGCGTCGTAACCATATCCATCTTTTCCTGCTTGTACTTTCATGACTACGACTCCACCGTCTTTTCCTGCATTCAAAGCGATCTGACGTACTGGTGCTTCGAGAGCTTTTTTGACGATGAGTACTCCAGTCATTTCGTCTTCGTTATCAAGTTTTACTTTATCGAGTACTGTAGCTGCGAGTAGGAGAGCTACTCCACCACCCGGTACGACACCTTCGTCCATAGCTGCTCGAGTGGCATTGAGGGCGTCTTCGATACGGAGTTTCTTTTCTTTCATTTCTACTTCTGTGGAAGCTCCTACTTTTATTACCGCTACTCCACCAGTAAGTTTTGCTCTTCGTTCAGCGAGTTTTTCTTTATCAAAGTCAGATGTTGAGTTGACATAGAGAGCATCGATTTCGCTGATACGAGCTTCGATAGCTGTTTTTTGTCCCTTACCTCCAGCGATGATAGTGGAATCTTTGCTTGCTACGACTTTATCAGCTTTTCCGAGGTCTTCTAGTGTTGCTTCTTCAAGTTTCATCCCGACTTCTTCAGAGATCACTCGTCCTCCAGTGAGGGCTGCGATGTCTTTGAGGATTTCTTTTCGTCGATCTCCGAATGCAGGTGCTTTGATAGCAAGTGCTGAGAATGCTCCTCTGAGTTTGTTTACAACGAGTGAAGCGAGTGCTTCACCGTCGATGTCTTCGGCGATGATGACGATTTCTTTTTTCCCTGATTGAGCGAGTTGCTCTAGGAGTGGAAGGATCTCTTTCAGAGAGCTGATTTTTTTATCAGTCATGAGGATAGCTGCGTTTTCTAGAATGGCTTCCATTCGAGTGGTGTCGGTTACCATGTATGGAGAGACGTAACCGTTGTCAAATTGCATTCCTTCTACCAGTTCTTTTTCTAGACCTTGTGTTTGTCCTTCTTCTACAGTGATGACTCCAGATTTCACTTGAGCTTCGAGCTCACCGAGGAGCTCTCCTACACGAGGATCTTGTGCAGAGATGGTTGCTACTTGAGCGATCTCTCCTTTGCTGGTGATTTGCTTCGACATTTGTTCCAAAGCTTCTACTACTACTGCAGTCGCTTTTTTCATTCCTTCTTTGATAGACATTGGATTTGCTCCAGCTGTTACATTTTTCACTCCTTCAGAGATGAGAGCTTCAGCGAGGACGATACTTGTAGTAGTCCCGTCACCAGCTTTGTCGTTTGTTTTGGTAGCGACTTCTTTGACGAGCTGAGCTCCCATGTTTTCAAATTTGTCTTCGAGTTCGATTTCTTTAGCGATGGTGACTCCATCGTTTGCGATAGTTGGACCACCGAATGATTTTTCGAACATCACGTTTCGTCCACGAGGACCCATAGTGATACGTACTGTGTCTGCGAGTATTTTTACTCCATTGACGATTTTGTGTCGAGCATCGTCTCCGAAGATGATTTGTTTAGCCATGTTTCAAGTTAATTAAGAATGATTAGGGTAGTGGACAACTCTCGAGTTGTCCTTACAGATTAGTCAGTGATGATTGCAGTGATGCTGTCTTCTGAGATCACCTTGTAAGTGATGTCTTCGAGCTCGATGTCGTCACCAGCGTATTGGCTACAGAGTGCTTTTTGACCAACTTTGAGGACATGAGCTTTGATTGATCCATCGTCCATGCGACGGCCTTCACTGATAGCTATGACTTCAAATATTTTAGGTTTTTCTTCTTTTGCTCCTGGGATGATGATCCCTGACTTGGTTGTTTCTTCAGCTTCAACACCTTTTAAAACAACTCTTCCATCGATGGGTATGATCTTCGACATATGGCTTGAATTAGAGAATATTTATTGCTTACTTATTTTATTTTAGCACTCTATATAGTCAAGTGCTAATGCTTAAAATTCTTACTTGAGTGAGTTCATTATATTGTCAAAACACTAATTAAATGTTATAATATTATGATTTACACTTTTTTTTTAAATATGCAAAGAAGTTTTTCATTTGTTTATTCTCTTTTATTTACCAGTGTTTTCTTGCTCTTTGGAGTCGTGGTGACGCAAGTTTTTGCTGCACAGAACGATGTCATAACTGCAGTAGGTACAGGCACTGCTGGATATAATGCTGATGGCATCGCAGCAAATACTGCTCAGATTACTAATCAGTTGAGAGGTATTGCGACTGATAGTAATGGAGACTTGTTTATCGCTGACTATATCAATCACCGTATTAGAAAAGTTGATGTAGGTACTGGTCTGATTTCGACAATCGCAGGTACTGGAGTTTCTGGGACTACTGGGGATGGAGCTTTAGCTACTGCCGCACAGATAGAACTCCCTGTAGGAATTGTTATTGATAGCAATGATAATCTGTACTTCTCTCAATCAAATGATGTGGTCAGGCGGATAAATGCTGTAGATGGGATTATCACTACAGTCGCGGGAGTTGCAAATAGTGCTGGGTATAGCGGAGATGGAGGACAAGCAAATGTAGCTCAGCTGAACACTCCTTTTGATCTTGCTGTAGATAGTAACGATGACTTATATATCGCTGATCAAGCAAACCATGTACTTCGTAAAGTAGATGTTTCAACAGGTATTATTGAAACATTTGCCGGTAATGGTGATCTAGATACTGATGGCGATGGAGGATTGGCTACTGCTGCTGGATTGGTTACGGTGACAAATGTGGCTGTAGATGCTAATGACGATGTGTATGTGACTTTTTTAGGTTGGAATAGAATTCGAAAAATTGATTCTGCGACGGGTATCATAGATGCTGCTATAGGTACTGGAGTACAGGGGATTAGTGGTGATGGTGGACCGGCTCTTACTGCTACACTGGCGAGTCCTCGAGGTATGACTTTTGATGCACAGGGGAATATGTTTATCTCTGAATCAAGTCTCAGTAGAATACGAAAAGTTGATTCGAATGGGATTATTTCAACTGTTGCTGGTACGGGAGTAGATGGATTTAGTGGAGATGGAGGAGCCGCATTGTCTGCTCAATTTGGTAACCCTTCTCATGTCGCTATCTCTGGCAACAATCTCTTTATTGCTGATACTACGAATAATAGAATCAGAAGAATCGAAGGGATCGTTAATGTTGAATCATTGGCTTTGAGCTCTTCTACTCCTGTATCAAATACTGTGAATATCATTGATGATGCAGATATTGTGATGATCTTTAATGATTCACTGAATCCGACTACTGTTAACCAAAGCAATATTCCTGTATATGGTTCACATACCGGACTTCTTGCGGGGACTTATACTTTGAGTACTACTTCGGTCTCGAATGATACGGTGACTTTCAATCCAACAAGTAATTTTGAATTTGGAGAAGAAATTAGAGTTTCTGTAACAAATAATGTACAAGGATTGGGGACCTCTCCATTAGCAAAAGGACATCAGCTTCAGTTTTTTGTAGAGGCTGGAGATGGTACTGGTGTGTTTGTTGCTCAGCCGCTTCTCAGTGGTCAGTTTCCAGTGGCAAGTAGGTCAGCAGATTTTGATAATGATGGAGATATAGATATAGCTGCAGTGGGAGGGGGTTCACCAGGTAAATTAGAGGTTTTCCTCAATCAAGGGGATGGTACTTTTGCTGCAACTGTTTCTACAAATGTTTTAAATAATGCAAGAGCACTTACTATAGGTGATTTTAATAAAGATGGATTTGTGGATATCGCTGTCTCTCATAATGGAACGACATCGGTTTCTATTTTGTTGAATAATGGGAGTGGAGCTTTCCCAAGTAAGACAGATGTTGCTACGGGGTCATTTAGCCAAGGAATAAGCTCGGGTGATTTTGATGGTGATGGAGATATAGATCTTGTTGTTCCCTTATATGCGACTAGCGATCTCTTGTTTTTGATCAATGATGGAAATGGAGTCTTTACTACAGGAGAATCAATAGCTACAGCTGGAATCTTTAAGGTTCAAACGGCTGATGTGGATCTTGATGGAGACCTTGATATTATCCATACAAAAGGAAGTGATTTGGATGTCAGAGTGTACCTTAATAAGGGAGATGGGAGTTTCGCTCCAAGTATTGCTTATACTGGTACTGGGACAGGATATTTTGATCTACAAGTTGCTGACCTGAATGGAGATCAGTACCCTGATATTCTAGTCGGTGAAGTGGTTACGGGATTGATAGTTGTACTTGCTAATGATGGAGATGGGACTTTTGCGGCAGCGACGAGCTTCCCTGTTACAAAGCCTGAAGGAATCACTCTGTCTGATTTTGATAATGATGGAGATATGGATGTGATCGCTGTTAATAATACTGGTGATACGGTTACCTATTTAGAAAACAATGGATCTGCATCATTTACAACGATCAATACGTATCCGATAGGAAGTAATCCTTCTGGTATTTCAAGTGCTGATTATAATAATGATGGAGCTATAGATTTTGTGAGTTCTGATACAAATGATGGGACGCTTTCTGTCTTTTTTAATACTCCAGCTCAATTGGAAGTATTGAGTATCACTCCTGATAGTAATGAAGTTGATGTTTCTCGTACAAGTACAGTTCAGACCGTTTTTGATAGATCTTTGAATACTGCTACGGTGACTTCAAGTAGTTATCGAGTATGGGGTACTCAATCAGGGCTGATGACCGGTACTTTCAGTTTTTCAACAACGACTCTTGCTGATGATACGCTGACTTTTACCCCTGATAATGCTTTCTTCATTGGTGAGAGAGTCTATGTCAGTATGAGCTCTGCGATCCAATCCACTGGAGCTTTAGCTCTCACAAAAGCTTATACTCATGAATTTCGTATTGAAGCCACAGCTGGGACAGCAGCATTTGTAGATGCTGCAGAGGTCCCAAGCACGGGGAACATGCCTTATGATGTCGTCTCTGCTGATTTAGATGGAGATGACATACTTGATCTCGTCGTCGCAAATCTTAATGATGATGATGTTTCAGTGTATATAGGTGATGGAGATGGGACTTTCTCTTTAGCTGTTGATTATGCTACAGGGGCACAGCCATCTCGTCTTTCACTGATAGATGTAGAAAATGATGGAGATATGGATATTGTTTCCTTTAATAAAGCTGTCCCAAGTCTTTCTCTTCTGAAGAACAATGGTTTTGGAGTTTTTGCTGCGAAAATTGATTATGGTGCTGGGACCTCAGGTATACCAGAAGGTCTTACAACTGCAGATTTTAATGGGGATGGATATATGGATATTGCTGCTGCTTTTGGAGGTTCCCAGATGGATATCTTCTTAAATGATACGACAGGAGCCTTCCCTACACAGGTGACCTATGTCAGTGATAGTGTTACTGATCTAGAAGCATCTGATATCGATAATGATGGAGATATGGATGTTTCTATTTTGTATAATGCTATTTCTGTTGATCATTTTTTAAACCAAGGGAATGGAGTATTTCTTGATGGACCTGCTCCTTCTACAACTGTCGGAGTGACCGTGTTCGATATCGAATCAGGTGATATGAATGGAGATACTTATCAAGATTTTCTTGTGGGTTCTACAGATCTTGCAGGTAATGACTTTCTTATTCTCCTGAATGATACCGATACTACTTTTACATCAGGTGGACAGAATGCTTTTTGGGATGTACTGGCTGTCACGACAGGAGATGCTGATGCGGATGGAGATTTAGATTTTTTGGGAGCTGTTTCTAGAGCAGGGAGTGATTTCTTGAGAATTGGAACGAATAATGGAGCAGGTGTTGTGAGTGCTTTCAATAGCTATGATACTGGAGATGATCCGAGAAGTATTGTTTCAGGTGACTTTGATGGAGATGGTGCTATCGATATAGTGTCAGCCAACCGAACGGTGAATACTCTTTCAGTGAAACTGAATGTAGTGCCAAATGTTTTACCTGTTGCTACTGTTCCTACGGCTGTTTCTCAGCTAAGTGATGGTACAGGGCACATCTCTTTCCAAACGTCTGTAAGTGATGCGAATAGTGATACTACTCGATTACAAGTCCAATATAGTGATGATGGAGGATCAAATTTTTATGATGCTGAGTTAGTATCTGTGACTCCTAGTGCTGGTACTACAGAACTGAATAATGCCACTCAATACCAAATAGGAAGTACTGATGCTATAGATACTGACAGTGGATCTAAGACGCTTACTATCGTTTGGGATTCAAAGTCGGCGAGTAATGCTAATGGAGCGGTGACTGGTGAACAAAATGATATCCAGCTCAGGGTGATACCGAATGATAGTATTGGAAATGGTTCTGCTCAGACGACAGCAAACTTCAGTGTAGATAATCAAACCCCTGTTGGCTTAACGGCTCTTGTGAGCTCCAATGCTCTTGCAACGACGGTGGACCTTACTTGGTCGGCAGTTACTGAGACAAACTTCGATCATTATGAAATCTGGTATAGTGAAATACAGGCTGAAGTGGTGAATAAATCAGGATCAGCTACAGAGTGGGATGATTCTGATGATATACTTTTAGCGAACAGTGCAACAACTGCTACTACTGTGACCGGTCTTGATGCAGGGAAGAGTTATTTCTTTAAGATCTATGCTGTTGATAGTTTTGGAAATGAAGAAACCGTACTAGAGATCAGTCTTGATACTGCAAGTGCCGGTGGTCGTAGGAGAACTAGTCGGGTGACTGCGATAGAAGGAAGTGTTTCAGAAGGGGATTCGGTGATCCTTGAAGATAGTTCTGTAAATGATGGAACTGTTGATGAAGGAGAAATGGTTTCTGAAGGATCTAACTCTATTGGTCTTTCAGATGAGCTCAAAGGATCTGCATTGGAAAGAAGTTTTAATGCTCTGGAAACATTTGTTGCTTTAGAGAATCTTTTTGCTTGGATGCAAGAAGATGATTACGAACTCCTCAACAGCTCGCAAGATCTCCTTGATCAGTATGAGCAACTCTTTAAAATGAGGGGCATGATTAAGGCCTTAGCGAAGTATGTAGAGCTCTCTAATGGATATGAATTTCAGAAAGGCAGCAATGAACCTTTAGAAAACATTGCTGAGCTTTTAAAGACTTTGGTGTTCTCTTTTAGTGATTGTTTTACAACATCTCAGATAGACCGAGCACTCTCACATGACGTAGCAGGTAATGGATGGTGGTGGTCTGGATATTGGTTCTTCTTAGAAGGTCTCATAGAAAACCCTAAAGAAGCATGGGATGGACTTGATGAGCTGAATGTCTTGTCTGTTATTCGGATTATGTTGAGTGACTATTGTCCTGCTCAAGGATAATGATAAGCTGGAGCTATGAATCCAAGAAAGCTTGCTTTAGCGATATCATTGTTTGTCTGTAGTTTGATGCTGAGTCCAGAGGCTTATGCTCTTCCTTCGCTGTTTTTTGTTGCGCAGGCTGGTATGCATATTTTTCAAATATTAGCTTTTATTTTTTTGTTTTTTGCTGGGTTTTTCACATTTTTTTATCGCTTTTTCCTGAAAATTTTCAGATCAAAGCTCATTTTAATGACTCTATTGCTCTTGTCTGTGATAGCTGCTGTTCTGTTTTTTTCTTTAGAAAGTACTCGAAGAACTTCTCATTCAGGATTTGAGACGATACCAGGACATTATTTTGCCCATGATCTAGGTACTACTACTAATGATGATCTTTTGATGATCAATCAGGAAGATTTTGTGAATGTTTATGAAGAATCTAAGGCGATGATCGTAGATGTAAGAGAAGATGAAGAAAGAAGTTTAGGGTTTATGCCAGAATCAAAGCATATACGGATGGCTGATATTCTAAATGGGGATGCTCTTTTGGATTTTTCGGGGGAAGATATTTACCTTCTTTGTTATAGTGGATCGAGAGCAAAAGATGTCGCAGAATATTTAGATGAAAAGGGGATATCTGCTAAATACTTGGAAGGAGGCCTTAATGAATGGGTTCGTTTGGAGAGAGAATGGATCGGTGAGATATCATTCGCGACATATCCTGGTCTTTCTGAACTAAATAGACAGCTCAACTCAGAAGAAGTGAATCAACTTGTAATGGATTCTGCTCTTCTAGTGGATGCTAGACCTCTAGAGAGCTATGAATGGTGGAATGTAGCAGGAAGTGTATCTCTCCCAGTCCTGTATACCAGTGCTAACTATCTCCCTAAGATGCTTGAAAAAGTAGATGAATCAAGAGAGGTAGTTCTATTATGTGATGCTTCTCAGAGGAGTTGTTTTTCTGCTTTGATTGCTGCTATGAAGCTTGAAGAACGTGGTAATAAAGTTCACGGTATACTCAGTGATCTGCGAGCTTATCGCTAAAAATAGATAGGCTTTTTACGTTGTTGTTATTTGCTGACTTCTTTTTTGTGCAAAAATATGATATAATAGTATGAATATAAAAATAAAAAATCATGAGAAAATTTTACGTTTTTGCAGTTCTTCTTTTATTCCTTGTTGGAGGATTTTATGCCTTTCAACAGTTACAAACAAAAAATGAACTGTCTCGATATGTCTTCACACAAGAAAAAGGAGGTGTATGGGAGCTCATCCACGAAGAAGCTTTTGAAACGGTCTATAAGACGATTGAAATGCCTTTGCAAATTGGGAGTTCTCAAGATATCTCTATAAGACTGGAGCATAGAGGCGGCAAGTTTGCAGATATTGAGTATGTTGCTTTGCGTGTTTGCGGAGAGCTGATTGCTCCAGAGCGGGCCTTCTATACTGAAAGTGGTGAAGATATTTTGAGAGATCTGATAGCAGATGATCTAAATGTAGCGCTCGCTCATGAAAAAGAAATAGAGCTGAGATGGAAATCGGGATCTGTGTGTAATGATGAAACTGCTGCATTGATCGTGAAGGCTAATCAATATGAAAAAGCCGTACCATTTGATACTTCTTATTCAGGTCCTGCGATGGAGTATACTTCAGGGCTCACTAAAGGAGGCTTACAACTTGATGGAATATTAAGCGAGGAAGATAACTTGGGAGAAGCTTTATATGTTTTCCCCTGGGTAGCTGGTACGGGACATCCTACTGGTGATACTTACGTATATATGAGTGAAGATGAGCAGTATCTGTATGTGGGATTAGATATTACTATGGATAATTCTAATGAATTTGGTCAAGACTGGGTGGAGTTTAATGCACATCTTTTAGAAGATAAAAAAGAAAGCTTTAAAATAGATGATTATAATGATGAGTATGGTCTTTGTGGATTTGGTGAGTCAGATAAGGTCTCATACCGACACCAAATGTGTGAATTTAAGATACCTCTTGAAGAGCTGCCTTCGGAAAACTTTGCTTTTTCTTTGAGGTATTATGGGACTGGTGGAGCTGCTACCGATTATAGTGACGCTATTTATCCGCAAAGTTCCTTTTCCGGATTATTTGCTGTAAAAAAAGAAACGGCAGGGGATGTTTTTGCTGCTGTGAGAAATATAGGTGGTGGTATAAATACGGATGTTTCTGGGAATGTAAATGATGATCAGGTCTTTGGGGTTTCTAGTAATAGTAATAGTGATGGAGTGTTTATCGTTTATGGTGAAGATGATAGTGGAAGTGCTTCATATGATCTCAAGATGTCTTTTGTCACTGATACAGGTGTGATTCCAGGTGCTTGGCCAGTGACCATCAGTGCTTTGGGAGGTGTCGGAAATTTTCATGCAGAAAACCAACTTTTGCGTATGGAATATGATGAAATCTCTAATGGTGTTTTTGTTCTTTATCGTGAAGGTGCAGAATCTGGATTTGGTATTATGGAAGTTTTTTTGAGATACTATGATGAATTTGGAGCTGTAGGATTTACGACGAATCTTGGTCAATATAATGCTGACATGATACAAGATACTACGAATGGTGGTGTCTTTGTTTTATCTGATATCGGTGAAGATCGTGAGTCAGCTTTGCCTCTAGGACATGGAGTATTGAGAAGATTTACGAGTACTGGTGCTGATGCTGCATGGGCAGGAGGAACTGGCTCAGTAGTTCTTTCTACTAATGTGACTTCTTTAAAGCAAGGATCTACGTTGTTTTTTGATGATAATGGAGGTTTTGTAGTACTTTGGAACGATGATCAAGCAGGTGAACAGGGTATTTATGCTCAACACTTTAGTGAGGCTGGAGTACAGGATCCTACTTGGAGTGCGAGAGGAGAACAAATCCATGCGAGTACGACTTTGGATGCTGTATACTATGTGAGAGGTCTTGCGACAAGTCTTACTGATTTTTATGCGGCTTTTAAAGAAGCTGGAGATATTAAGGTGATAGGGTTTGATAACACTGCTGCTGCTGCATGGGGTTGTGTACAAACTTTTACTTCTGATGATAACTATGCGCTCCTTCCTGACTCGACATTTGCTGCGACTGGAGTGTTTGTTGTGTCGGAAGATGGTGGATCTGCATATGCCCAAAGATATAGCGAAGCGACGGGTGAGAGAGGGTATTCTGATCTTCCAGGTGTAGAAGTGGCCACTGGTTCAGATTTTGAAATGGTTTTGACTGATGGTGCTTTCCCACATGAAAATAAATCATCTGGAGCTACTAGAAATAATGGAAGTACTGCTGTTGATTTGCTTTACATTACTTCTGATCCTGGTAGTCAAACAGTCTTTAATGTGAACTTTGATTCAACTACTTATCCAGCAGGTCCTGGTGGTGATTGTGCTCCTTTAGCGGTCGCTCCTGATGCCCCTGTGATCACAGTTATCGCTGGTAATGAGGAAATACAGATAGATTTCCCAGCGCCAGCTGATAATGGATCTGCACTGACACAATATGAAGTGAGAGTCGGAGAGACAGCCGGTTTCCCTGGTAATGAAGTGACGACAATAGTAGCTGCTGGGGCTGATCCTGTTTCAGTTATCGTTCCGGCTTTGACGAACGGTACGCCGTACTCTGCACGAGTATTTGCGACGAATGCTGCTGGATTAAGTCCAGCGTCTAATGTGGCTACAGCTACCCCTATTGGATCTGGGAGAAGAAGGACTGGAACCGTGAACTCTGCAGCGAATGTTTATCTAGGAACTGCAAAAGGGGCCATAAGAGAAGCTCAAATATTATATAAAAAATTTCTGCACCAGGCAGCTAGTTTGTCAGAAACTCTTCGGGAAGGTGAAGAGCTAGGACTGGATAATGAAGAAATCTCAGAAGCTATCTATCAAAGTCTGGCAAGAGGAGAAGAATCACGAAAGTTTTCTGAGGATGAAGGATTGATTTCTAGACTCTCTGTAGAACGAAGGGATATATTAACTCTCTTAGACCTTCTTTCAAAACTAAGACATTTGTATTCATTCATGCAATCGGATACTCAGGGATATCAAGTCACGACTCAGTATCAAAAACTCTCTGAAGTTTCTCGGAAGATTTTTATGGAAAGAAACTTCTTGCACGTAGTAGGGGTACGATACTTTGCTTTTGATACAGAGTTTCGTGAAGACCTTTCTCAGATATTAGATATCCTTGTTGATTGGGAAAAAGCCTTAGTGATTAAATTTGGTCAAGTTTGTTATCAACAGTCTGAGATCGACTATATGACTGCTTTGGATTATCCGGATAGTCCAAACTGGTTTCATAGATATAAGGAAAAAACCCGTGATTGGGCTCGTATCGTTCTTTTAGATCAAGCTGATGTAGGACCTGGATTCGTAGATTGGCTTAAAGTCGACGATAAAATCGAAGATCCTCTAAAGGCTTACTACCAGTATGTGTTTGGTTTTTGTCTCTCTGAGGCATTAGAAAATAGTGCTCAATAATCTCTAAAATTCGTTCATTTCTCATTCAATATGAAATATAAAAACCCAAAAAAAAGTCTTTTATTCTGTGCCTTATTTGTGTCGATACTGGCCTTAGCTTATGGACAAATCTTGGGACAGACTGAGCTGTCTACAGCGGCTATCTTTAGCCTTGATGATCAAGGTAATCAGGTCGATGAAAAAGGAAATGTTTGGCATAATCCAGACTTTAATTACAGTGCTGCCAATGATACCAGAGCAAGAGAATACTTTGATGCAGCAACAGGACGTCATTTGGTTTTGACAAAAATGATGAGATCAGATCCTGTTTACCCTCCGACTTGTGCTCTCGCTTGTGCCAAGATCACGGGATCTAATGGCCTGCCTATGAAATGCGTTGATGCGGTGAGTTCATTTCCTTATCTGGGTACTGCTGGAGGTAAAGTGTTCTATCCTCATGCAAATGTTCTTTTTTCTGAGTTCCCAGGACATGGAGCCCATGGTACTCGTTCTGATAGTATTTGCTTAAATGGTTCTCATGTTGCTAAAACTGGTGCATGTGCAGGTACGGTTGGAGATACGATCTCTACTTGTGCATCTTGTGGTAAAAATATCGACATCAACGAAAGTGTAGCTCCTCCGAGCGATTTTTCTGATGGAGTTGTGGTGGCTTGTGCGGAGTCGTCATTTATTGAAAATGCTCCTGTAAATGATGAAGAGGATGAAGAAGTGAATATTGTGGCAATAGAACCAATAGTGAGCTCTACAGTAGTCGATGAGGCTTTTGTAGTTGAAGTCGGACCTGGACAAACAGGAACGAGTCAATGTGCTCGAGAAGGAAAAATTTGTCTTGGAGGATCTTTGACGAATAGAAGAGCTTGTAAAGATTTTTATCCTCATGCGATAGAAACGAATAAAACTGAAGGATATGCCAGTGATTTCAAGTGTACAGGGGGATCTCTCCAAGTAGGAGCTCCTTGTGAAGGAACTTTAGAAGATACCTGTGCAGTTGCTGCTTCGGCTGAAATATTTGAATGTGATGAAGTCGTTAAGACGGGTGTTGATGTAGCTATGGTGGAATGTTCTGAACCTTTTACAGAAGAGCTTTTGAATGAAGTGGGTGGTTTTATACCTCCTATCTCTACTCCACAGGCAGACCCTAATACTGGTTTTGTTCCATACGCGGTTACGGTTTCTCACCCTTTGCAACAATCAACTACTGTTACTGTGTATTACCAAAAGGTAGGTACTCAAGAACAATTGATTGCAAGTCTTGATCCTTCGATTGCTGCTGCGGATGTAAGTGAAGGAGAAGCTGACCAAGATACGAATCTTGAGCCACAGATTGGATCAGTCGATCGTATTGATACCAATGATTTTGATGAAGTAGTCGTCAGCTTCAACTGGGACCCTTCTCAAGATTTAGCTGATATCATGGGAGAATATGTATTAGTGGTGAAGGTTACTGATGAGACGGGGAATACTACTACTGATGTTTCACCTGTGTTTACACTAGATGATACTGGTGCTGGACCTGAAATCATTGTACTAGAAGAGATACCAGAGGATATCGATGGAGATGGCCTACTCAATGAAGTGGATCCAGATATAGATGGTGATGGTGTTGCTAATGTATGGGATCTCGATGTGGATGGAGATGGTGATACGAATGGTCAAGACAGCGATGATGATAGCGATGGAATTTCAGATTCAGTGGATGATACTCCAACTGGTATTGGTACTGTTGAGGATATCGATGGTGATGACACAGTTAACGGAGACGATGATGATATCGATGGAGATGGTCTTTTGAATGCTGTTGATCCAGATATCGATGGGGATGGTATCCCAAATGGACAAGATTCAGATATTGATGGAGATGGAATACCTAATGAAGAAGATTCGGATATGGACGGAGATGGTCTTCTTAATGGCCAAGATCCAGATGTAGATGGTGATGGATTAGACAATGGAGAAGATCCAGATGTGGATGCTGATGCTGTACTCAATGGAGAAGACCCAGATGTGGATGGAGATGGTGTAGCTAATGGTGACGATCCAGATGTGGATGGAGATGGTATTGATAATGCTGATGACCTAGATATCGATGGAGATGGTATTCCAAATGAAATCGGTCTTACTCCAGATCCAGATATTGATGGTGATGCTACAACGAATATTGACGACATGGATGTGGATGCTGATGGGACTTTGAATGGAGAAGATCCAGATGTAGACGCTGATGGTGTACTCAATGGAGAAGATCCAGATGTGGATGGAGATGGTATTCCAAATGAATTGGATGGTGATATCGATGGAGATGGTATTCCAAATGCATTGGATGGAGATATCGATGGAGATGGGCTTCCCAATGAAGAAGACCCGGATAGTGATGGAGATGCTATCAATGATGATGCCGATAGTAGTCCTCGTGGACGAGACACTTCGGTTGGTACAGGAAATACTGATGATACAGGATTGAAAGGTTCAGCTATGAATTGTTTTGAAGAGGGATGTACTCAGGGACAAAAGAAAGAATTTTTTGAAGACCTTATTGAAAAGAGTAAGGGTGGTTTGATCACTGATGTTTATCAAGGTGTACAAAAGAATATTGTTGAGTTTATTGTTCGTCTTTACGAACAGGGATATTCTTTGGAAGAATTAACACAGGATTCTCTATCGAGAGCTTTAGCGATTAGTATCTCTGCTGAGGTTTTGAAATTACGTGGAAATATTGTCCAAGAAAGCTTGGATGCTGTCACAGAAAGTTATTACTCGGATGTTTCAAATGATACTGAGAGAGGTCGTACTATTAATGCTTTGACTGCTATAGGGATCGTCAATGGGTATCCAGATGGGAATTTTTATGAAGAAAGAGCTTCGAATCTCGTTGAGGGAGCTAAAGTCATCGTAAATACAGCTGCTTTGGTGTCAGCATCTCAAGTTGGATCTGTGCTTCAAAACAACCTTATGAACGCAGATATGATGGATTGGTTTTTTCCTTTTTTGAAGACCTTAGAAGAATTGAATATTCGATTTATTGCTGATCAGATCACAGGATATCAGGATTATGAAGTACTAGGGCTTGAAATGGATATTATCAACTTTCTTCTTCTTTTCGATAAACTTTCTGAGGTTATAGGGATAGATGATATCTTGTCTTCTAATCCAATAGGACAGCTAGCTACATAGAAATTGAAATATTGCAAAACATATATAAATATGTTATAATATAAAGAAATCTAATTTTTCTCATGAAAATAAAACAAAAAACTTTGCGCAGTATTCTGGCCATTTTGAGTGGCTTACTCATGGTTGGATTAGCCTCTTGGGTACTTTTATCTCATGCGAGATTAGGCGATTCCCACTTGGCACAGATTTTTAGTTCCTCTGGTCTGAGTATAAATCCTAATGCAAATACTTCGTTGAACATTAACAGTTTTCAAGCTGTTGGAAACACTGGTCAAAGTATTTCCGTTTGTACACCAAGTAATGGCGTCATGAGGATTACTGCGAGAGGTAATAATCTGAGATCTTTTGCGGTAAAGAATCTTATTGGGTATAAAACTTTGAGTGGAACGGGGACTCATTATCTCACGAATACGAGTAATGCTTCTATTCCACTAAAAGGACAAAGATCAGGTCTAGCTCCAGCTTGGGCTTATGCTGAGATAGATCCCTTGCTGAAGTTTTATGAGTATACTTATGATTGGGATTTTGCTGCTCAGAGTATAAGGACCGCAAGTATTTCTTCTACTGGTACTGGTATTACTCTGCCGATACAAAAACTCTATTTTATACAGGTAGCTGCAGACTCAGCAAATAATGCTCTCTTTGGAGGATCTGTCACAGGGGAAGTGACTGTGAACCCTTTGACTCCTTGTCCAAATAGCAATCCGATATCTACATCAGGGACAAATCAAGCTACAGTGGGGACAAAAAAATCTGCTCCACAGGGTTTGATAAAAGTGCCGACTCCTTTTACTTATAAAGGGAATACTGTCTATCCAGTATATTTTGAAAAAGGTGAAACTTTAGACTCTGTTTGTGCTCGTTTCGGTAAAGTTGCTAAAGATTGGTATGATGATGTGGAGATGTTTAAGTTTGCTACTGGTGGTTTACCTGTAGTGAATTCTGTCAGTGGTGATGATAGTGTTGCGACTTGTGGTGCGCAACAAACAGGTATATGTGCTAATCCACAAAATCATGATTCAATTTTAAACTGTTCTACCTGTACGAATAAAACAGCTTTCGGAAGTACTACGCAAAATTATGCTCATAAATTAGGTGCATGTATGGATGTCCCGAGTACTAGTGCCGCTCAGAATACTTCTACTGTCGTGATTTCTACTCAACAAACAGGGACTCCACGTCAATCTGTCAATGGATCTTGTAAGGCGGGATTTTCTGCAAATCTCAGTCACAGTGCTGTTAGAGATACGGAAATGGGTATAGCGGTCTCTACAGATAATGGCTTTTCTTATAGTCAAGCTACCCTTTCTTCAGCTACATCGTCACTATCTGGTGTCCTTGCTGTAGATAATGCTCGTAATGTGTATCAAATTGAAAAAATTCAAACCAGTTCTGGGCAAACAGTGACCGTTGATTATGAAGTAGATCTTGCGGGACTTTTAAGAGGACAATCATCTTCGAGTATGAAGTTTAAGGTTCTGACTAGAGATACTTCTGGCAATACTTCAGAATCTTCTACAAATGCTTTTTCTGTGGATTGTACACAGCCAGCAGCATTTGGTCCGGTAGTGGTTACTGATATCTTACAATCAACTGCAAGAGTTGGTTGGACGACACTAAGTTCAGATCCAAATTTTGCCGGATATCAGATATCTGTTGGAACTGATGTAAATGATGTAAATGCTTTCACAGGAACTGCACAAATGGGAACAATATCATCTGTAAGTGCTACGAGTATTGGTTTGACAGGGCTAAATCCAAATACTGATTATTTTACTGCTGTGCGAGCCTTGGATAAGTTTGGTAATGCTGCAATGGCAGGATCTAAGAGTTTTAAAACGCTTGCTATTGGAAGTGGGGGAACTACAGTCACTAATCCTACTGTACCTATTACTATACCGACTGTTCCTGCTCCGATTCTTTGTTCTCTTCCTTCTTGTTCTGGTGGATCTACCACAGTGATCACTACACCAGCTACATTTGATCCGGTGACAGGGAAGAAATTGACCTGTGCTGTGGTTACTTGTCAGGCTGGTACGGGTACAGGTACTGTCCCGGTTGTTTTACCACCAACAGGAGGATCGGGAGGATCGGGAGGAACAGGAGGAACAGGAGGATCAATATCAACAGAAGATAATGATGGAACAAGACAAACAAAACA
>CAYGQA010000002.1:65134-170900 GCA_964352145.1 uncultured Candidatus Peribacteria bacterium | reverse complement strand
GCGAAGAAATCAACGAGTACTGGTTTGTCATTTGAAGCAGCGATAACAGTATCTTGGAAGTTATCATCTGTAAAAGTTGCATCAGCCATATCTTTTATAATTATGAATAGAACTACAGAGAGTATAGAGAAAGACCTTTAAATATTCGAGTCAATCTTATCTACTGTAGAAACAGTATATCATAAAAATATACAGATATGGGGAGAGGGAAGGTAGTGTAGCTAACAAGAACAATGCTCAATGTAGATCCACTCCCTGTCTTTCAAAAAAAGAGACACATTACTTGATTATCTCGCCTGTGATGCGGTTCCTCGTAGCACATAGCTCGAGTTCAAAATCATGATTTTTCTTAAAGACATACAGGACATGATAGTCTTGGATAGTGGGTTGATCGACACCTAAATCTACGATATCACCTTGGAGAGACCATCCATGCTTGGCAAAACGTTGTACCCATCCTTCTCGGGTCTCATAAGTACCTGGCACGGGTACATCAGCATCATGGAAGAGGCGATTATAGAGGTAATCGTTCATAAAAGTCCGGTCTCGTTCAATCTGTTCGTCTTCTGTAGAACGTGGATCTGGTATCGTCTCG
This sequence comes from uncultured Candidatus Peribacteria bacterium, assembly GCA_964352145.1. Taxonomy (GTDB): domain Bacteria; phylum Patescibacteriota; class Gracilibacteria; order JAUYGZ01; family JAUYGZ01; genus CAYGQA01. The sequence goes on along the minus strand of CAYGQA010000002.1, from coordinate 170,305 downwards.
ATCACTACTAAATAGTCTGAAACATATTCAGAAAGGGATTGTAGCAGTTTTTCATTATCAGCTTCATGATGAGCAACATTCGTCATCAGTCCAATCCGGAAAAGGCTCTCAGCTGGTTCTAAATATTGTCCATCTGAATACAGCTGGTTATTTCGAACTTCAAAGAATGGGATGTTGGATTCTAGAGCTTCTTCAGACCGGTAATCTCTTACATCAGATCCAGAGACAGGCATGCCAAGGTTCTCGTAAAGTCTCCTCGTAACTTCTCCATCCCCACAACCCCAATCAAGAACCGGCCAATGAACGGGGGATTCTCCAATAATCTCTCTAAGTGGAGTCTCTATCTGACTGAAGATAAGATCAGCTCGATCAGACAGCTTTTCATCGACAACTTCAAAGAAAGGAACAGAAAGCACGTTGAAGCCTTTTATAAAGTCACGGATCTTTTGTTCTTGCTCCAATAGAGATGATTCATCATGAACTCTACTAAATCGTGATTTTATTATTGTAAGAGAATCAGATGCTTGTAGATCAGAGAGACCTAAAGAAATAAAGGTATCTGTAAAATCTTTTGAAAAAAGATCCCAGATTTGCTGGCTTGTTGTACAAGAGCTGATACGTTCTGCTATTAGATCTAGCTCTGATTTTGGAAATTCGGGAGACATAGATAAGCATTGCTACATGGTTAAGGCCCCTTAATTGACATTGTATAGTGTTTGTCGTATTATGACAAATAAAAAATTTAAAAGTACAAGTATCAAAAAAGCTCCTCATTTCTATTGAGGAACTTTCTGACGGTATAAGCCATTTTAATACTGAGTCCAAAGATACTGATTAGTCACCTCATGATGGAAAAGAACTTCGCCAGTTTTTACAAAAGTCCCATGCTCTCTTGGCGCGCGATCAGCCACTCCTTGCTTCAGTTCAGCATACTTTCTATGCACAGATTTTCCGAGGATTTCTTTCAAATAGTCACTCCCTTTATAACTCTCGAGAGCTAAGTGAATATTTTCAGGGAGAATCTGACCTGCCTGAGGCACTGTTGCTTCATCTTCCATTCCTTTAAGTCCACACTTCACGAATGTATAAAAGGCAAGATAAGGATTCGCATCTGGAGCAACGGTTCGTACTTCTATACGAGCTGATTTTTCATTACCAACAGGGATTCGTACCATTGACCCCCGATCTTTAGAAGACATTTTAATTTCATTCGGAGCTTCATAGTTTGGGTCAAGACGACGGTATGAGTTCACGCTGGCATTCATCACCAGGCAAAGCTCTTCACCATGATTCAAGATTCCAGCAGCAAATTGCCGTCCTTCAGCAGAAAGCTTATCCGAGTCTGATTCATCATAAAAAATATTCTTTCCATCGACTGCTAGTGACATATTACTATGCATCCCAGATCCATTCATGACGGCAAAAGGCTTTGGTAAAAAGCTTGCAGTGTATCCCATGGATTTCGCAACCTGACGGGCAATGAGCTTGTAGAGGAGGATGTTATCTGCAGTAGCGATGGCATCTGTGTAACGGAAGTTCAGTTCAAACTGTGATGGAGCAACTTCTGGATGATCCTTTTCGTTTTCATATCCAAGCATCCCAAGCACTTGAGCAAAAGTATCAATGAACTGGCGAAGATCATCTTGAGGAAGAGCGCTAAAGTATCCACTTTTTGTAGCCAGTTCAAATGGTTCTTCTTCTGAAAAGTGTTGCTCTGAATCCATTCCGTCGAGGAGGAATCCTTCTATTTCCGGAGCAACAAGCACTCGCATATCTTTCTCTTTTCGAAGATCTTGGAGGAGTTTATCCAGGTTCATTCGCATGTCTCCTTCATATGGAGATCCATCTTGATTGGCAATATTTCCAAAGACCAATACCTTGCCTGGTCCAAAAATACTCGCAGGGAGCCATTTGAAACTGGTCCAATCTGGGTAAATACGAAGGTCAGATTGATTCAACTCAGTAAACCCATTAATGGAAGATCCATCGAAAGTAAGATTATCCAGACTGCTTAAAAAAAAGTCTTTATTATAATCAAGGAGGTGAAGTTTCCCCTCCAAATCAGAAAAACATAAAGTAATCGCACGCACTCCTTTTTCGTCTTTGAGGGCAGGGATGAGTTTCTCTGCAAAAGCTTCACTAGTCATTCCAGCTTCGCGATCCCTTTTAAGAGAGAGGTTTCTTTTTTGAAGATCATCAACCGAAAGATCAATATAGTTGCCATCTACCATATGTATACCGTGAAAAAATAAGAATGAACACAGACTAAGACGGATAGAGAAAACAGCCAATCTTCAAAAAATACCATTGTCATAAAACCGCTAGCCTATACTCAAAAATACAGTTAGATTAGTGTTGTTTTAAATCTGACAGCATGAACGAAATTTTCAGCCGATTAAATTGTTCGGATACTCAAGCCAAGCTTTATAAGATGCTCCTAGAGATAGGTCCAACCATAGCAAGCATGTTGGCAAAGAGAGCGGGGGTAAAGAGGGTTACCGTCTATGGAGCTTTGGAAGGCTTAGTGCAAAAAGGGCTCGTGGAAACCTATAAAAAAAACAATGTCAGCTACTACCAAGCAGCAGATCCTGAAGTGATAGCGAATCTTCTTGATCTTCAGTTTGAAGAAGAAAAAAGATTTCAAAAAAGAATGCAGAAAACAGTACAAGAGCTACAAAAAAAGCGTCATCAGAAGGTTGAGCATATCATCGAAGTAAAAAATGTACTTCGATATTATGAAGGAGAAGAAGCCGTCAAGACATTGATTCAAGAGACCTTAAATCTTCCTTTTAAAACACAATACTGCATTGGTTTAAGTGGTTATCATTCTTTAAAAATTTCTGGAGAATGGAAGAGCTACATCGGCTCTCGAGTAAAAAAAGGTATGAAGGTCTTAAGTATCCAAGCTGATACAGCTGAGGGAAAACAGTATAAAAAAAGAGACCGTGATGAGCTTCGGGAAACGCGTCTGATCCCAGCTGACAAGGTGCCTGGTAATGGAGAGCTCAACATCATAGGAGATCACATTATTCTCTATACCAGCGAAGGGGAAGAAACACTCGGGGTAAAGATTGTGAATAAAAAAATTGCACAAATTTTAAAGAAAGTGTTTGAGCTCTCTTGGGAACACTCTGCAGAATTAGAGGCATCAAAGAAAAAGAAAGAGAATTGATGTAGTGATCGTTACAAACAAGTCTCTCAATAGAGTAACAAAAAGACCAAAAAAGAGTACAATGAGACTGAAAATACAAAGTTCATTCTTAAATATCCCCACACATGTCTGAAACTGAATCCTTTTGTTATCTCAGCCAATTTGACCTTTTTGATGCTTTGACAGAAGGCGAGCTGATAAAAGATGCTCCATCAATGCATGGAAAAAAATATTCTCAAGGTGAGTTGATCTACAGCCCTCACAAAGAAACGAATCTGATCTATGTCCTTAAAGAAGGTGAAGTCATTTTGTATCATTCACATGATGGGAAACAAGAGACTTTCGATACCATAGGTCCTGGTACACTATTTGGTAATTTTAGTGTTGAAAGTAGAAAACCCTCACATTTTGCAGAAGCTACGCGCAGCTCAAGCCTTTGTGTTTTCCCAATTCATGATTTTTTAACCGTCATTAAGAATAAACCAGACTTAATGATGCGATTTATACAAAGCATGGCTGATAGACTTTTAGATTACGAAAAAAGATTTAAAAATAATCTTCAGACAGCAAAGGAAACAATTTACGAAGAACTCAGTCGACTGAAGAACAAAAGAAAACGCAGCTTCCTTGGGAAATTTTTTGGAAACGAAGGACCACCTCTTCGTCTTACCCATGAAAAAATTGCCAGTCTTACAGGGTTAAATAGAGTGACGGTGACGCGATCCATTAAAGAGCTTAAAGAAGAGGGCTTGATTCATATCAATCCGAGTAGTGGGGTGATTGAACTCTCAGACAAGTAGTTGCCAATTCAAGAATATCGAGGTTAACTAGAGATAGATTCATCTAGGTCTAGGGTCAAGAGTCTAGGTCTAAGTTGTACATCAAAGCTCTAGACTCTCGACGCTGGACCCTCGACCATCATTTACCCAATTAATCTCAGTGAATATGAAAATATTTTTAGACACAGCCAATCTCGATGAGATTAGTAAGTATGCTGACATGGGCATCGTTGATGGAGTGACTACCAACCCAAGTCTCGTTGCTAAAGAAGGAGCCAATTTAAAAGAGTATACTTTGAAGATCTGTGAAATGGTCGATGGAGATATTTCTGCTGAAGTGATTTCAACTGACTACGAGGGAATCGTCAAAGAAGGCCGAGAAATCGCAAAATGGCACAAGAATGTTGTGGTAAAAATTCCATTCATTACAGAGGGGGTCAAAGCTATCAAGACACTGAGTTCAGAAGGTATTCGAGTGAACTGTACTCTGATTTTTTCAGCCAACCAGGCTCTTTTAGCAGCCAAAGCGGGATCATACATCATCAGTCCATTCGCTGGACGCATCGATGACATGGGACAAGATTCGATGGATACCATCTCTGAGATTCGTCAAATTTTCGACAATTATAAATTCGATACTCAGATCTTATTTGCTAGCACTCGTAGTACTCGACATGTCACTCAAGCAGCAATGCTTGGCTGTGATATCTGTACTATGCCAGCAGACATTCTCGACAAGATGTTTAAGCACCCTCTGACAGATATAGGCCTCGAAAAATTCCTCGCTGACTGGGAAGCGGTGAAGGATAAACAATAGTATGTATATTAAGAATTAAAAACAGTAGATGCATTGAAGTACAACGCATCTACTGTTTTTTATGTAGCCCAAGCATTATTTCAACAAGACAACTCAGTCTTTTTTCACTACACTGCTAACACATTATCAATTTTTCTAATATTCAGTCCATGAACATCCCTAAACTTGGCGAACAGCTCACACAAGATCAGCTAGATTTCCTAGCAGCATTTCGTCTGTCTTGCAATCACAGCATCATAGCCATGCTAAAGCAGTCTCAATCTGGGCACCCAGGGGGATCTTTGTCAGCACTTGATTTCATCAACCTGATCTACACCTTCATCATCAGCCAAACAGGGGAAAAAGTCATTGTTTCTAACGGACATATATCACCAGCAGTCTATTCAACCCTTGCTGAGATGGGATACATTCCAAAACAGGAAGTGATTGATACCTTCCGCCAAGTAGGTTCAATCTTCGAAGGTCATATCACTCGACATGTTCCTGGAGTTTGGTACGGGACAGGTCCACTCGGGATCGGAGCATCTGTAGCCGTAGGGATGGCGCATGCTGCAAAGCTAAAAAATTCAGACGAGACGATCTACGCTGTCGTCGGAGATGGGGAATGTCAAGAGGGGATCGTTTACGAGATGATGCACAATGCAAATAAGTATCAGCTGAACAACCTGATCATGTTTATGGATTACAACGCAGTCCAGCTCTCAGGTTCACTCGAAGAAGTCATGCCAGTAGATTTCCCAGCAATCTTCAAATCCGCTCACTGGAACGTCATTGATGTTGATGGACATGACCCTCAAGCACTTTGGACAGCTATTCATGAAGCGAAACAAAGTCCTCATGCACCAACTTTAATCCTTGGACGAACCGTAATGGGGAAAGGAGTTGAGTTTATGGAGGGGGAAGGACAAGAGCACAGGTCCACCTGGCATGGGATGGCTCCGAGTGTAGAAGACTGTGAAGAAATTTTGAAAGATTTAGTTCCTACAGAAGGACAACGACAGATGATAGACGAATTCATTGCGAACAATGTCCAGTGGACACCTGAAGTACCTTACGCACTTGAAAAGAATCCGACTCAGATCGATGCCGGTGAAGCAACAGTGCTTAAATCTGACGTGGTGACAGATTGCCGTTCAGCTTATGGGAATGCTCTCAAAGATTTAGCTGACAAAAACCCAGGCATTATCGGGATGACAGCTGACTTAGGGGGTTCTGTAAAAACTGACACGATGAAGAAAGCTCACCCTGACCGAGTGATCGAAGTAGGGATTGCTGAGCAGCACATGCTGAGCTGCGCAGGAGGCTTAAGTCTCACCGGACTGGTTCCATTTTGCTCGACCTTCGGAGCCTTCACGACCAGTAGAGCAAAAGATATGGCGCGAGTAAATGACATCAACAAAGCAAATGTGAAGATGGTGTCTACTCATTGTGGATTGTCAGTAGGAGAAGATGGGCCAACACACCAAGCGATCGATGATATGGGATCCTTTCATGGGTTCTTCCACACAACGATCTTAGAGCCAGCTGACCCAAATCAATGTGATCGAATGATTCGTTACGCAGCAAAGACTTACGGAAATTTTTACGTTCGAATGGGGCGGGCAAAATTACCACTCCTTACGAAAGAAGATGGATCAGTATTTTACGACGAAAACTATCAGTACACTCCTGGCTGCGATCTGCTCCGAGAAGGATCTGATATCACTATCCTTGCTGCTGGACCAATGGTAGAGAAGGCGATGAATGTCCGAAAAAAACTGGAAGGAGAAGTAAGTATAGAAGTAATTGTCATGAATAGTCTGAGTCACCTTGATTCAAAAATGATCATCAACTCTCTTAAAAAAACTGGCAAAGGTCTTACCATTGAAGACCATAATATTAAAACTGGTTACGGTCACACGGTCGCTGCACTTCTTGGAGACGAATCAGTTTCTGTTCAACTTAAACACATGGGAGTCACTGAGTACCAATTATCAGGTAAAGCCCCTGAGCTCTATATAAAAGCTGGACTTGGTGAAGACAGTATTGAAGAGGCTTTGAAATCTATGATTTAGATCCTTGATTTTCACCTCTTTGATAGGGCTTCTATCTCCTGCAGTGCCCATAAATTGATTTCATGAAGCCAGCTTAAGGTAGGTTCAAGTTCATCACTCTTTCCTTGTCTTAAAGATTCTTCAGATTCATCAATGAGTTTTTTTATCACATCTATACGTTGTAAAATCTCCATTTTTTCTTCAGCTTGGAGCTTTATCTGAGCTTCAGATTTAAGATGATGAAGATTTAGCACTGTGTTTTTAACTTTTTCTTCATTACCAGACCAGGGATAATTATTAATAGAGTTCCGGTGTTTAGTTTGAGTGTAAGTTTCCCTTTCTCCTCGACTTTTTGATGGCGTTGAAGAAGCTGTTGAAGTGCAGCCAGCTGTAGTAATCAGCGACAACAAACCGAGGCGTATTGATCTCCATCTCTTCTTTGTAAAAAAATTCCTTTCTTTTTTTTGATAAGAATGTGGTTCCTGTTCGTATTGTTCCATTATTGAGGTATTGAGATTAGGTGTCATTATATGACAAAATTTAAAATTTTTCAAGAACTGCAAAATAGATAAATAATGGCCTACTCTCTATCTTTAGAAGCTTATTTCTTATATAATATATAGATAGATCTTGTAGCCTAGATTATCGCCACAACAATCAAAATACGTCATACTAATTCTATAAATTCTTCCCATGATAGACGAAAACAAAGATGGTTTCCCAGATGATATTGATCCAAGTCATTTCCGAGTAGCGATTTTTGGGTCTGCAAGGATAAAACAAGGTGATGAACCTTATGAAAATGTTTATTTACTGGCACACGAGTTAGCAGAGCAAAATATTGATGTTATCACTGGCGGAGGTCCAGGGCTTATGGAAGCTGCAAATAGAGGTCATAAAGTAGGGAGAAAAGAAGGGTCAGATGCTCATTCATTAGGCTTAAATATCAAACTTCCTCATGAGCAGTTTGATAATCCTTTTCTCGATGTGAAAAGAGACTTTGATGTTTTTTCAAAGCGATTGGATGCATTTATGTTGCTTTCGAATGTCATTATAGTTGCCCCAGGAGGAGTGGGGACATGTCTTGAATTCTTCTATGCCTGGCAGCTTATGCAGGTGAAGCATACTTGTAAGATGCCCATCATTATGATGGGTGATATGTGGCCAGGACTTTTGAAGTGGATTAGAGAAGCTCCTTTAAAAGATGGGCTTCTAAATGAGGAAGACATGGATTCTATAGTTTGTGTGGGAAGCTGGCAAGATGCTGCCAAACTTGTAGAGAAAGCAAACGAGGTCTTCAAAGAGGCTGGTCAAGAAGCTTGTATTAATATCAGTGAGTATGCAAAAAGAGCAGATATATCTCAGATTCTTTAGTAAATTTTTTTATGTCAAAAGCAGATATTGGTTTGATCGGACTAGCGGTAATGGGAGCAAATATTGCTCGTAATATTTCTGGTAAAGGTTTTAAGACCGTCGTCTACAACAGAACTACTGAAAAGATGAACAAGTATGTTGAAGAATATGGAAATGAAAATCTTAGCGGTGAAGAAACACTGGAATCTTTTGTGGAGGCCATAGAGATGCCTCGGAAGATTATCATCTTAGTCAAAGCTGGAGATCCTGTCGATGCAGTGATCAATCAATTGACTCCATTATTAGCCGAAGGAGACATGATCATTGATTGTGGTAATTCAAATTTTCATGATTCCATTAGAAGAAATGAGGAGCTAAAAGAAAAAGGTTTGAGATTCGTTGGTTGTGGAGTTTCAGGTGGTGAGGAAGGGGCGCTTAATGGGCCAAGTCTTATGCCTGGAGGACCAGTAGAAAGTTGGGAGTATCTCAAACCTATTTGGGAAGCTATTGCTGCGAAAGATTTTGATGGAGGTCCATGTGTGACACACGTTGGAGAAGGTGGCGCTGGTCACTATGTGAAGATGGTTCACAATGGTATCGAGTATGCAGTCATGCAAATGATCGCTGAAGCTTATGATCTTTTAGGAAGAATCTATGATATGTCAGCAGAAGAAATTGCAGATGTATTCGCAGAGTATAACAAGGGAAGATTAGAGTCTTTCTTGTTCGAAATAGCTGAGCCTGTGCTCCGTCGAAAAGATGAAGAAACAGGAAAACAATTAATAGATATGATTCTTGATCGGGCTGCTCAAAAAGGTACTGGAAAATGGACGGCAATAGACTCTCTTGATAGAGGGGTCACTGCATCCAGTATATCTGAAGCTGTATTTGCTAGGGTAAACTCTAGCTTCAAAGAACAACGTGAAGTGCTTTCTCCTTCATTTCCAAAGCCAGATATTCATCCAGGTGTAGATAAAGAAAATTTTATTGAGGCATTAGAAGAGGCTCTCTATGCAGGGATGTTAAGTGCTTATGCGCAAGGATTAGAGCTCATAAAACTCGCTGCCCAAGAAAATGATTGGAAAGTAAATCTCTCAGAAATTTCTCGTATATGGGAAGGAGGTTGTATCATTAGAGCAAAGATTCTCAAATTTCTTACAGATACTTATAAAGCTTCTGGGAAGGCAAACCCACATTTGTTTGAGCTGAAAGAAATCCAAGAAGCAATCAACACAGCTCTCCCAAGCTGGAGGAAAGTTCTCTGTGAATCTGTAAATGCAGCGATTCCTACGCCTTGCCTTACCTCAGCTCTACAGTATGTAGATGCTTCTAGTACAAAAAGATTACCTGCGAACATGATACAAGGCTTGAGAGACTATTTCGGTGCTCATACTTATGAAAGAATAGATAAGGAAGGGTCCTTCCATACAGAATGGCTTGAAGCATAATATACCTTATTGATATGAAACTTTTTAAATTCGACAAACCATTCATCTTTACTGTCTTTGGAGCATCTGGTGACTTAGCAAAGATTAAAATTTTTCCAGCATTATATGCCTTGGCTGCTCAGAAGAGATTTCCAAAGAATTTTAAAATATTTGGATACGCTCGTACAAAAAAAACAGATGAAGAATTTAGAAAAGAATTCGAGAAAAGTGTTTTAGAGAAAAGTACTGAAGAAGTTGATAAAAAAGTTTTAAATGAACTTTTAAAACATGTTCATTATTTTACTGGGCAGTATGATCAGAAAGAATCTTTTAAAAGTTTTGGAAAAGAAATCTTAAAGAAAACCGATAATAAGAAAGTGACAAATATTACCTACTTGGCCGTTCCTCCTAGAGCTTTCGAAGCAATTATCGAAAACTTAGCAGCGATACGTCCAAAAATTGGAGAAGATTTAAGAGTCGTAATAGAGAAACCATTTGGACATGATGAAGCTAGCGCAAGGAAACTCTTTCATCATGTTTCTAGTCATTTTCCAGCTGAAAAAACATATTTACTCGACCATTATTTAGGAAAAGAGGCTGTGATGAGCATCCTTCCTCTTCGCTATGCAAATGGGATCCTTAATACACTTCTGAATGGAAAACTTATTGCCAATATTCAAATAACAGCATCAGAAGATCTGAGTGTAGCAAACAGAATTAGTTATTTTGATCAGGTGGGGATCATAAAAGATATGATTCAGTCACACTTGCTTCAGCTCCTCTCTTTACTCACGATGGAGTTGCCAGTAGAAAGAGAATCAGAAAGTATCCATCGAGAAAAGTTTGCTGTGTTGTCTGCTCTGAAATATAGAGGCTTTGAAAAAGCTATGAGTATAGGTCAGCATGAAAGTTTTTGTAGTATTGATGGGGTAAAGAAAGGCTCTAAAACACCAACATTTGCAGCAATTCGCTTATTCATAGATCGCCAAGATTGGTTTAAGGTGCCGATCTATATCCGCACAGGAAAGATGCTCAATAAGAAGCACACTTACGTAGTTGTCGAATTTAAAAAGCATTCATTTCAAAAAAATGATAAAAATATAGAACCCAATAAATTAATAATAGAGCTTCAGCCCAGTGAAAGAGTTCATCTAACCTTGTATACAAAGGTTGGAGGAAGCAAGCAAGAATACCACACTCTTACAACTACAGAGTCAATCGCTTGTTATGGTGATGATTGTTTGCCAGAACACGGTAGACTTTTATTGGATGTCTTTAAAGGCGACCATAGTAATTTTCTCAGTTTTGAGGAAATAATAGCGACATGGAAGTTCACAGATAAAGTGTTGAAGTTTGCAGAAGGAAAAAATATTCCAATGCATAAATATAAAGATTACTCAGAAGGTCCAATGGAACAACATCAGATAACGGAAATAGATAAATTTGTTTGGCATGATTTAAAACTCCAATAATGTTAGAAAAAATTCTCAAATTCAATTCAGAAAAAGCTTTTCAAAAGGCTCTTTTGAAAGCGATTAGGTCTCGGGTATTTAAAGAGCAGTCAGAAGATTCTCCTTTTAGGATAGCGCTGAGTGGCGGATCTACGCCAGGGCCACTTTATAAAGCACTGGCACATTGTGATGATATCCCTTGGAAAAAAGTAGAGCTTTATCTTGTAGATGAGCGCTATGTCCCCCAAGATGATGAACTTTCCAACACTCGTCTTATAGAGATGAGTTTACTTAATAAGCTTTCATCAGAAGTTGGAAAGTGGGTTACATTTCACACCTCATTGCCAGTAGAAAAAGCATTGAAGAAATATGAAGAAAATCTAGATACAGAGGATCGTAAATTCTTTGATCTTGTTCTCCTTGGTATGGGATCTGATGGTCACACAGCATCTCTTTTCCCAGAAGATGATCTGCTCAATGAGAAAGAGAGATGGGTGGGTTATTCATCAAAAGGAGACCCAGTGTCAGATAGACTTACTTTGACATACCCGGCAATTGAATCGTCAAAGGAAATTTTTTTCCTTATAAAAGGCCATGAGAAAGAAGGTATGTTAAAAAAAGTAGCGAGTTCTGATGCAAATAATAAAAAGCTTCCAGCTGCACGTTTATTTCATCAAGAAAAGACTTATGTATTCTTCGGAGAATACTAAGAGTAGTTTCTCTCTACAAAGTCTTCCAAAATATCTTTGAATTCTTGAATAATATTCTCTCCTTCAAGAGTAGTATATTCTTCACCTCTTATGATTACAGGAGCAACGGGTTTTTCCATTTTACCAGGAAGACTAATCCCGATGTCTGCATACTTTGATTCTCCAGGACCATTTACTACGCAACCCATCACTGCCACTTTCATTTCTACCACTGATGGATATTTGATAGACCAAGTAGGCATTCGTTCATCGATATACTTGCAGATTTCTTCAGCCATCTCCTGGTAGAGCTTATTCGAAGTTCTTCCACATCCAGGGCAAGAAGTAACCATAGGTTTAAAGTGTCTGAAGTCCATTGTTTGAAGAAGTAATTTGCATGCTTCAACTTCATCAGAACGTTTACTTGAAGGAGTGGGGGTCAGAGATATACGTATAGTATTTCCAATTCCTTGATGCAATAAAATTCCTAATGCAGAGCTGCTAGCGATAGCTCCTTTCATTCCTGCTCCTGCTTCAGTTACCCCTAAGTGAAGCGGGTAAGCTTTCCCTAGTCTTTCTAAGTCATGATAATACCGTTGGTATACTTCAACACAGTCCTTCACTTCAGACATTTTCACTGAAACTATGATCTTATTTTCTGGCATACCTAAGGCCTCAGCAAGTCGAGTAGACTGATGTGCACTTGCAATCATCGCATCGATTAAAACTTCTCGATCAGGTTTTGCATCTTTCCCGAGTTGTGCATTCTTATCCATCATTAGGGTGGTCAAATCTGGATCAAGAGAACCCCAGTTTACTCCAATTCGAACAGGTTTATCATATTTCAATGCAACTTCAATAATCTGCGAAAACTGCTCATCATGTTTTTCACCAAGCCCAACGTTACCAGGATTGATGCGATATTTATCCAGTGCTTTAGCACATTCTGGATAACGACTTAGAAGAAGGTGACCATTAAAGTGGAAGTCACCAATAAGAGGAAGTTCACCATATCCTGCTTCTGTAAGTTTTTCTTTTATTAGAGGTACTGCCTTAGCGGCATTTGGTACGTTGACCGTCATTCTTACCAATTCTGATCCAGCATCTGCAAGTTCGATGATCTGCTTAACCGTAGCATCAACATCTGAAGTATCTGTATTCGTCATAGATTGTATCCGCACAGGATTATCTCCTCCAATAGCAATCTTCCCGACATGTACTACGTGAGTTTTCATAGGTAACTAGTATAGACCAAAAAAGGGCAACTTTCAGCTTAATGATCACGATTTTTTATAAATTCAGAAGCTGCTCTAAGCATTTTTACAGATTCTGAAAAAGAATCTAAGGCTTGATTTGCCTCCTGCAATGTTTGCGAGAGTTTCTCTTTTGCTCTTTTTAGTCCGAGGAGAGAAACGTAAGTAGTCTTTTCATTCAGCTGGTCTTTGCCAGAGGTTTTTCCAAGCTGAACAGAACTAGTCGTGACATCTAAGATGTCATCACTGATTTGGAAGGCAAGCCCAATTTTTTTAGAATACCGTTCCAAGTTTTCCCATTTCTTATTACTTTCTTCTAATCCAGCACAGGCTGCTCCCATCAAGACAGCAGCTTTTATCAAAGCTCCAGTTTTAAGGCGATGCATATTCTCTAGATCAGCTTCTTCACTGAAAGAGTTATTCATAATATCTAGTGATTGTCCTGCAGCCATTTTCAAAGCTGCAGAGGAGAGAAGGTTTCCAAGCCTTTGAGCTAAGTCTGAATCATAAGATTCACTGATTTTTAGAAAAGCTAAACTTTGTAGTCCATCTCCAGCAAGGATAGCCATGGCTTCACCATGTACTTTGTGATTGCTGAGTTTCCCTCTGCGCATATCATCATCATCCATTGCAGGTAAGTCATCATGGATAAGGGAGTAAGTATGGATACATTCCAAAGAAATAGCTGCTGAAAGGGCTTTAGATTTCTCCGAGCCAAGAGCTTCACAAGTCATCAAGCAAAGAGAAGCACGCAGTCCTTTACCACCTTTTAAAAGGCTATAGCTCATCGCTTCATGAAGAGCTTGCGATTTGTTATGAGCATTAAGAGTTGTTTTAAGCTCATCTTGAAGAAACTCTTGAGTCTCTCGAAGATATGCTGAAATGTCAGGATGGATCATAATGATAATTCAGGAAGCACTTTTTCTACTTGCCCGCCTTTCGTCTTTAGAAAATCAACCACTTCTTGGATAATTTTCGCAGGAGTCGAGGCACCAGCTGTTATCCCTATGCTCAATTTATCTTGGATCCATTCAGGATCTATCTGTTCGACATTCTGGATGTGATAAGAGGGGACAGTCTGAGCACAGATCTCTTGGAGACGACAAGTATTCGAACTATTTTCACCACCTATTACCAGCATCATCTCACTTTTATCTCTTACAGATCGAGCATCACCTTGGGCATCCACAGTGAAGTCACAAAAAGTAGGATTGATGTAAAGTTCCTCAGTTCTTTCTTTTAGATAGGCTGCTATGCGTTGGAATTCTTTCCGGTTTGAGGTACTTTGACAGAGTAAAGCGACTTTCTTTTTAAATGCAGGAAGCTCACCAAGAAGTTTTTCATTGATCATAAACCCTTCCTTGGCATGACCAACTAAGCCTATTGTTTCAGGGTGTTCTTCTTCTCCAAAGACAGCAATTTGCCATCCCTCTTTCTCGAGATCACTGATCATTTGCTGAGTGTTTTTTACCTTGTAACAAGTAGCATCTACATAATCAACTTCCTTGTTAGTAAAATAATCATAAGTATCTGCAGGAGTGCCGTGAGCTCTGATGAAAACAAGGTCCCCAGCAACGGTTTCTTCTTTAGTATCGATAAACTGTACGCCTCTTTCTTTGAAGTCATTATTCACATCCTTGTTGTGGACCAATTGTCCTAAAACTTTAATTGATCGGCCAGGATGCTGACGCAATGCTCGTTCAAGCATTAAAACTGCCGCTTTGACTCCTCCACAGAATCCAGCGTATTTGGAAATGAATATTTTCATGGACACAACTTAAGATGTCACAGTAGTTTCAGTCTTTACGGTACCTTCAGTTTTAGGAGAAAGAGATCGTGCTTTATCAGCACTTGTTTCGTCTATCTCTACTGCTTGAGCAGTCATGACAGAGACTTCAATACGTCGTGGTCGTGCCTTGTCGACTTCAACCATGAAGATCCTTTGCCATTTTCCTAGAGCCATCTTCCCGGCATGTAGAGGGATGGTTTCACTAGCAGAACCAACAAGCATTTGAAGAATATGAGAGTCTCCATTCACACAAAGGCTGATATCTTCGCAAAGTGTTTTTTCATCTCTGATATCTAGATCATTGTGGCGGTAGTAGCGAGTTTTAGGGACCAATTCACTCATAAAGTCTTTGAAATCCAGAGTAAACCCTTCTTCTTCTTCGTTTATTTTTATCGCTACAGTTGTGTGAGGGCAATAGACATGTACCAGTCCATCTTGAGCTTCACAGTCTTCTAGAAAGGCTGCAATATCATCTGTCACATCGATGAAATCAAATTGTCCTTTCGTTTGGTATTCAAAGCTTTTACGAAACACTTTCATATGAAGGGGAGTCTTAAAGAGTAGAAATAATTATTTTCCTAATGATCGGCGACGCGTGGAGTAGTCTTCTAGGGTCTGCTTTAGGACTTCAGCTGTGAAGTCAGGGAAGCAGCTTTCTATGAAGGAAAACTCGCTATACACACCTTGCCAGGGGAGAAAACCGCTTAATCTGTGTTCCCCAGAAGTCCGAATGATCAAATCAGGGTCTGCATACCCAGCAGTATCCAAGAGTAGCGAAAAATCCGCTTCTGTCCAGTCTCTTTTGCCAATTTCGCAAGCCTTCTGGACGGCACGCAAGATCTCATCTCTACCTCCATAATCTATACAAAGCTGAAGCCTCAGCGTAGTATTGGATTTGGTGAGTTCTTCGGTGTCTTTTAAGAGTTTCGCAAGTTTCTTTGGAATACGATCTTTTCGTCCTAGGTGGACTAATTTCACTCCTTTATTATGAAGTTTCTTACGAGAATTCTTAAGGTAAAACTCTAATAGTCCCATCAAGGCACCAACTTCTTCGGTGCCTCGCTTCCAATTTTCTGTTGAAAAGGCCCATAGACTGAGACAAGGGATTTTTAGGTCGGCACAAGCTTGTATCAGCTCTTCAGCTCGCTTTACTCCTTGTCGGTGCCCTTCGAGCTCTGGGAGCCCCTTAGCACGTGCCCAACGGCGATTTCCATCCATGATGATGGCAATATGTTTCAAGTTTTGATCCATGAAAAGTTTTAGTGAGAGAAGCTTTTTAGTTCTTCTAAAACTTCTAAGACATGACCTGCTACTTTCACTTTTCTCCATTCTTTTACGATTTTCCCACTTGGGTCGATGATCCAGGTGGACCTATTCACTCCCATGTATTTTTTCCCATACATAGATTTCTCTATCCAGACACCAAGTGCATCTAAGAGTTTCTTTTCGGGATCAGAGAGGAGGGGAAAGTTGATCCCATCTTTATCACAAAATTTATTGTGACTCTTGATATCATCTGGACTAATACCGAGCACTTGAGCTCCAGCTTTTTCAAAGGCCTTGAGGTTTTCAGTAAAGTCATGAGCTTCGATCGTACAACCAGAAGTCATATCTTTTGGGTAAGCATAAAGAACCGTCCAGGTGTCTGTAAAATCAGCTTCAGTCCATTGTTTCTCTGATTGGTCTTGTAGAGAAAACCTCGGGAATTTTTTACCAGTCATGTCCATGTTCGTGGGATTTATAAATGTAGAATTATGAATTATTGCAGTTTATCACTCATAATACATAGTTCTTCATTCATGTCGCTAGTCATTGGCTCTGTGATTGCTAGACCACACTATCAGAACAACCCAATAGCGTAAACTTGAACTCTTTGAGAGAATCTGCTAAGATGAAATGAAATAAAAAAATAAATATCAAATAAATACAAAAAAAATGATTTCAAAAGTTAGCCAGTATGTTTCAAGACAAGTATCTCGTATTATCACTCAGTTGAGAGGTTTCGAAGAAACCGGTTTGATCGGTATAGACTGCGTTAGTCTCAGTACTCGAGATGCTCTCCGTGAATTCGGTGTTCTTTAAACAAAAAACCCCTCTCTTTGAAAAGAAGAGAAGGGTAATTGTATCCCAGAAAAAAAACTTAGACACTCACTGTAGTCACAGTAGGTGCTTTTTTCAAAAAAGCTGGACGCATAAGGAAAGCTACAACAAGTGATGCAACTCCTAGAAGGAGTGGAGTAGTGGCCCATCCAACATAATAACTGGCTGTGAACATAATCACAGCAAGTGGAACTGCTCCATAAAAACTAACACGGGGAATGAGCATCATGATAGGTGAGACAATCTCAAGAACACCTACTACCATTAATATCCAAAAAGAAAGACCAAGACTTGTAAAGAAGTCTAATGGTCCATTGGTATAATCAAATACCTTTTCATAGCCTTTAGGCATGACGTAGTAAGCAATGACGAGGACTGCGATCCATACCAACACCTGTAAAGGTATTGAAAGTCGTTTTCCCCAAAGACGTGATTTCATTTGAGATAGGGTAAGAGTATAGTAATGCTACGATTATCACCAAAAGAAGCTATGAGCTCAAGTCAAAATTACCATCGCCGATTTGAAATGATAGCAGGAATATCATTAGATGGTCGTATCGCTGGAGAAGATGGAGACTTCTCACCCTACTCTAGCCCTGAAGATAGAGCCTTTCTTCAAAAAAAAATACAAGAAGCTGATGTATTGATATTGGGACGAAAAACCTATGAAAAACATGTAGAAAAAGTAAAAAAACCTCTCATTATCTTTACCAGTCAGGCTAGAAGTGGTTTAGAGCTAACAGAAAAAGATGGGCAGATGCTACATCTTTTTAATGACAGTTCAGAAGAGTTAGTAAATCTTTGCGATGCTCTCCAGTATAAAAAAATCGCCTGCTTAGGTGGTGCAGAGCTATACCATTGGCTTCTAGAGAATAAATTAGCAACTGATCTCTATCTTACTTTAGAACCTTTTGTATTTGGTTCTGGTAGGAACCTTCTACATGGAGGTTATCTCAGTGAATACAAAAAATGGAAACTAAAATCCCAGAAGAACCTGAATGATCAAGGCAGTATGCTTCTTCATTATCAAGCCCATTAATCTTCATTATTTTCCATTAAGCTTAATGAAGGACTCATTAATGCTCATTAATTGTAATAGTTGTTTATGAACTCATTCGCAAAAATAATTGTCTCATTAGGTGGCTTTGGGTTTATCAGGCCTGCTTCCGGGACAATCGGATCAGCAGTCTCAGGATTAGCCCTTTATTTCTTCTGGCCTGACTTGTTAGTAAGTTGGAAGTTGATCATTATATTTTTAGTCTTCGTTATCGGTTGCATGCTCGCTGAGTTGATTGAAAAGAATGGGAAATTACATGACCCTCATTTTGTGATTATCGACGAAGCTGTAGGAATGATGATTACAGGGTTGTTTCTCACGCAAAATTGGCAACATTGGATCATCGCCTTCTTTCTCTTTCGTTTCTTCGATATTGCTAAGCTCTGGCCTGCCTCATATTTCGACAAAAAAACCGGCGGTTTTGCCATCATGTTTGATGACGTGATTATGGCCTTACCAGCTTTAGCTCTCTTGGAGTTTTTAGTGACTTTGCTTTAGCAATTGAAGCTTTTTTTACAAGTCGTTTTTACATTACCTCGCACGTTCATATCGATCACAATACGAGCTTTTTCTGGTTGCACCGCTTCGATGAAATCATGAAAAATAAGTTCTGTTAGACTCTCGTGGAATATTTTCACATCTCTAAAAGCATTGATATAAAGCTTGAATGATTTTAGTTCCAGGCATTTATCTGTTGGTACATATTCAATCGATACGGTTCCAAAATCTGGATAATCTGAGAAAGGACATATGCCAGTAAATTCCGGAGAGGAAATCGTGATCCAATGATCTCCTTTAGGTTCCATTTGTTGGAAGCCAAAAGATTCTAAAGGAGCTTTAGCTTTTAGCTCTTTGCTGATTTTTTCAATATCGATTTGTTCGAAGTCTTTTCCTTCGATGTAGAGTTCGTCTGACATAAGTAAATATTGATGAATAGGAAATATAATGACACTTTATTTTTGATATTCCAAAGGGTCTTCAAGTTGAGCTTCTTGGAATCCTTTTAGTCGGAGTTCACATGCAGGGCATTTGCCACAAGCAGGTCTCAGTCCTTCGTAGCAAGTGTGAGAATCTTTTAACCAATCGAGTGTACCAAAATCTTGCATCATCTGCACTGTCTCAGCCTTGGTCTTCCACATGAGTGGAGTGTGGATTGCGAATTCAGTTTCCATAGCGAGGCTAGAAGTCTTTGCCAATGATTGGACAAAATCATCCCGACAATCCGGATAACCAGAATAATCTGTCTGACATACTCCAGTAACGACATTGGTTATTCCAAGTTGGAAGGCTTTGATACATGCTATCGAAAGAAAGATTTGATTCCTTCCAGGTACAAAAGTAGAGGGCAGATTTTCTTTGTCTCCAGCTTCGATTTCTATGTCGTGAGTCAAAGCATTCTTACTCAGTTTTGAGAATATATCAATCTCTAAAAGCTCATGCTTGATGTCAAGTGATTTACATATTTTTTTAGCCTGTTCGAGTTCGATTTTATGACGTTGACCATAATCAAAGCTCAGTGCGAAGACCTCATCAAATTCTGTCATTGCCCACGCAAGACATGTAGTAGAATCTTGACCACCCGAGAAAACAAGAAGAGCTTTTGTCATCGGTAGTTGTCTAAGATATGAAGTCGAGGAGTGAAGAAGAAGCCGTGTTCTTTAGAGAGCTCTTCAACCCAGTCCATTTTTTCTTCCTGTTCTTTCTTTGTTCTTCCTTGAGCCATGAGTTGGATTCGTTTAGAGGGAAGTTTGTACTCTTGAATAAAATCTAATGTCTCATTTAAATCATCATCCGAATCTATCACAAATTTATACCATGTTTTTTCGTTAGGAAGGAGTTTGAGTTCATAGGTTTTATTTCCAGATCCTGTAAGTTTTGGAGAACAGTTGTATTGGTTGATGTATTCATCAATCTCAGAAGAAAATCCACCATTCGTCTCGACTTCGACATAATAATCTGGGAGCTGCTCAAAAATTGGTTTCAGAAATTTTTGCTGAATCATGGGTTCTCCTCCGGTGAGGACGATATGCTTTACATCGAATTGTTTAATTTTCTCCAACACATCTTCAGTACTCAGTCGAGTACCCTGTCTGAGCTCCAAAGCATATGGTGTATCACACCAAGTACATCGAAGGTTGCAGCCAGCAGTTCTTAAGAAGATGACAGGTTTACCTCGATTGGGTCCTTCACCTTGTAGCGACGAAAATATTTCAGAAACAGAAAGCACGATTATGGCTTATTTAAGGGCCTTAAGTGTACCGCTGATTGTCGTCTCTGTAAATTCTTATTCATCACCCATTAAGACTCCTATAGGTCGTAGTGAATCAATATTGAGGCAGGTGACTTTAAAGATCACGGCAATAGGTACAGCTAAGATTGCTCCAACAATTCCCCAGAGCCAGCCCCAGAATACTAATGAAAGAAGAATGACAAGAGGTGAGATACCCAGGCTTGTACCAGCTATCTTTGGCTCGACAACATTTCCCCAGAAAGTTTGTATTCCTAAGACCAATATTGCCACCCAGAAGGCAGGTTGAAGACCAACAGTTACAGCTGCGGTGATCACGGGTGGGATGCTGGAAATAATAGAGCCAATTGTTGGGATGTAGTTCAGTATAAACGCAAAGAATCCCCATAGAGGGGCAAATGGAACTTTGAACCAGAAACATACGAGTGCTACACAAATCCCAGTAGCTAGACTCATGAGAGTGTGGAGACTGATGTATTTCCTGATGTCTGCATTGATGTGTTGAAGTATTTTTTGTATTTTCTTTCCTTGTGGTCCTGGGTAAGCTTTGAGGACCTTGCCTTGCATTTGGTGTCCAGAGAGGCAGAGGTATACGACAAATAGCGTGATCAGGAAAGTATTTGAAAGGAGGTTTACTGAGGAGTTCAAGAGGGTGTTCGCGTAGCTTCCTACGGGAAGTGCTGCTACCCAGGATGAAAATTGATCAAGTACATCTCCCAGCCAAGGTCTGCTAGTGGATACTCTTTCCAGAAGTGTGAAAAATTGTTCTTGGTACGATGGGTAGTCTTTTACAAACTCCACTCCATTGCTAACAAGCACTTGGGCTATATTCGCTAACACTCCCAAGAGTAATAGAATGATGACAAGTATGGTAATGATTCTTGGGACTTTAAAGCGAAACATTTTCTCAACTAGTGGTGAGATGATATAGCTGATCATTATAGCTATCAAAAAAGGTATCAGTATCGGTTTCAAAACAAATAACACGGCTATCACAGCAATGCTTGTTAAAAGAACCAAAGAAGTACTTTGAGTAGTGTTGGAATTCATAAATTGAAGGATTTGAAGAAATCAGATTCGGCTCTCCAACAAGTAGTTTGTCACAAAACACTCATTTAGCAATGATCTAGGAAAGATTTGTGTAAAATGAGCAAGTTGTTCTGATGCTTAGTATTCTGCTATTACAAAGTCTCCCGCCACATGAAATCCTATAGATTCATACACTTTCAATGCGGCAGGATTTTCTTTTGCAACAAAGAGAAGTGCTTGCTTTAGGCCTTGATCGAAATAGTGTTGGCAAAGCTTGCTCATCACTTGTTTGGCATATCCTTTTCCACGTTGTTCTACTTTAGTTGCTACTCCACCGATTTGGAAAAAATGATTAGAAATCCCGTGAAGATTGGCTGTTGAGACGATTTCATTACCAATTTTTAAGACAAAAGTGATTTCAGTAGTGATACGTTTTCTTTCTCTTTCTGTGACAAGTACGTCTACTGGTTCTTTATCGATCGATCGATGAAAGAGAATATATTCATCTAGGTCTTCAGGATCTAAGATACCTTCATTGCCAACTGATAGGTCAATAAAATCTTCCTTCTTTAGCATTAAGAAGACTTCATCATTTACCTTCTTGGTTTGTATGCCATGTGATTTAAGCCTCTCAATGATCACATCAGCGTAATATTTGAAGTAGGGGACGAACTCAATTTTTCGTTCACATTTCAGCACTTCATCTGTGAGTTGCTTTATGATTTCTGGATCTTGGGCATTCACTATAAAGCTCCCCCATCTATTAAAGAGAGTTCCCATACCCTTTAATTCACTACCCTCAAAGAAGCCTAAGAAATAGTTCTCTGACATGGTGTTTTCATAAGTTTCAAAACTCCCCAATACAAAGAGATTTTCACGCTCTCTTTGGTAGGCAAAAGATTTCACAAGGTCAATATCATTCTCTGTTAGTCTTCTGATCATACTGAAAGAATAAGGTATATTAGATTTCTATGAATATAGGAGAGAGGATATTCCTTAAAATAATAAGACAAAGCATTGATTGTGTTGATGGAGCATGAGATTCTTTACTTCGTATACTAAATCATTTTGTGAGCCAATGAAATACCTCATCTTTAGTCTTCTCAGTATTCTTCTGATTGTTGGAATCGAAACAATTATGAGCAGGCGACTTATTTCGATAGGTGTTGGATTAGCTGAGGCTGCCATTCTTTTTCAGAGAGAGGTCCCAGAGGCAAAAATGAATATTTTAATGATCGGGGATAGTACCTGTGTAGGTACTGGTGCTTCATCCTCAGAAACATCGCTCGCAGGTTTGGTCGGTAATACTTACCCAGAGGCAAGTCTTGTAAACCTTGGAGTCAATGGAGCAAAAACACACGAGCTTATCCCACGTTTAGAAAAATTAGAAGGACAGAGATTTGATCTCATCATGCTTCACATCGGAGGGAATGATTCGGTGAGACGTACTGATTTAAGCGAATTGGAAATCAGTATCAAGAAAGTGCTAGAGCTCGCTAATGGATTATCTAATCATGTCGTTCTGACGAGTACTGGTAATCTTGCTACAGCAAAGCTTCTCCCTTTTGGGACCCGTTGGCTCTTTGAAAGACAAACCTTAAAGGTGAGAGAGATCTTCATAAGGGAAGCAAAAAGCGCTGGAGTGATATACAACGACCTCTTCCGAGAGAAAGCCCTAGATCCTTTTGCGATTGATCCTAAGAAGTATTATGCAGCTGATTCTTTTCATCCAAGTTCAGCAGGCTATGCAGACTGGTTTGAGATTATGAAAAAGGGTTTGAAGGAGTTGCCTTTTGAGATGAGCAATGAAGCTTAGTTTTCAATGATCTGATAGGCATTCAAAAATGCATCACAGACAAAGTCTTCTAGGCTCTCGTGGATCTCTTTAAGTTGAGATTTTCGAAGAGCATTATAATAGCTTCTTCTTTCCTTCTCATGGATAAGGGGCGGAGCAAAGTTTTTCTGAAGAGCCATGAAGTTCATAAGTAACCTTCCCACACGTCCATTCCCATCAGAAAATGGATGGATTTTTTCAAAACGGCTGTGCATCAAAGTCATATGTGAGATCTGATCTTTTGACCAAGTATCGCAATCTCTTACAAAATCTTTCATTAAGGATTCTATCCTCAAATAGTTTGCAGTCGGCACATGCGAACCAACAATCCTTACCTGATGCCGTCTATAGCAGCCAGCATTATCCAGTATGCCATTCATAAGTATCTCATGAAGTTTGAGAATGAGTTCCTCTGTTACTTTTTTCTTTTTTCCATTAAGAGTACGAAAAAGATAGCGAAGAGCTGTCTCATGATTCTTAGCTTCCAGTTGCTCGACCAAAGTACGATTAGATAAAGTGCGATTTTCAAAAAGTATCGCCATGGTATCCGCTACTGTCATCGTACTTCCTTCTATTCGATTACTGTTGTAGGTCAAAGAAAGAAGAAATTGCTCAAAGAGATCTTTTCTTTTAAGTAGCAATGAAAGCATATCCTTTTCTGATTTTTTCTTAGTAAGAATAATCTCTTTCTTTGCCAAAAGAGGATCCTCTGAAAGAGTCTTTTGACCAGCGAGGTCAAGGTACCAATGCTGAATCTTGCTGAGAGCATTTGGATGAGGCTGAGACTTTGCATTAATCCAACTGTTGAGAGTAGGAAAAGAAACTCCCAAATGATTGCTCATGGATTGTTGAGTCATTCCACTCAGTTTCTTGATGATCTGGAGTTGATCTTGTACAGACATTGTAAACTTTATAAAGTATTTGTAATTATATATCTTTATAAAGTTTTATGCAAGAGAGAAAAGAAACTCGGAGGACAGACAGGACAGGCCTCTCGTCCCGCTAAAAAAACTAGATTGATTCAGTATAATGGCGGAATGGACGGGACAGTTTTAGAATTTATGAATCTTGTTGTATTTGAATAGTTAATTACGCAGATCGAATAGAGTGCTTAAAAATTGACAAAAATAAGAAAATATCATAAAATATGAAATAAGTTTTTTAATGTATCTTTTAGTTGATAACTATGGACCAAAGTATCCCAAGTGAAGAAGTTTCAAATATTGATTTTTCGAGAGATAATACTCGTATACATGATGTTTTTGAAAAAGTTCTCGAAGAGGAGATATCAAAATTAGAAAAAGAATCAGGAAAAAGGGTTATGTATCAAAAAGATGTTTATCCCGTCTTAATAGCTATAATAGATTCTGTACTGAATGAAATGTCTCTTGATAGTCTTTTTTATCTAATGGAGAATTCCCAAGATCTTTTTCTATGGTTTAAGAAATTTGGAAAACGTTTTGTATGTATTTGGATGGGTAATGCAAGCGCGTCGAATAGATTTATGGCTGCCGTTGGTCACGATATACTTCTTCCTATGCTTTCAAAAAGAATCCAAGAACTACTTTCAGATGAGCAAAAAGGTTCTTTGAGTCATATAGGTGAGGTTTCTCAAAAAGTATCAAATGATACGACGGAGATACTGAGAAAAAGTGAGTAATTACTGTTATATATCAGAGTCATAATGATGCTTCATTATGTGCTATGAAAAAGCCACTTATATAGATCATGTAGGATATAAGGTCTTCGTCTCGGCTGACTCCATTCATTTGGAATAGGCTTCTCATCCTCTAGAAAACAACTACCTGTACTTTCACTTGGGTTTCACATATAAGAGTTCCCTTGGCAAGTTTGGGACAAAGTATCTTCGGATTCATGCTGCATCTTCGATTTGAATTTTCCTATAATTCAACTTTGAATGGCGGAATGGACGGGACTTCCTCCTTCGCCATTCACTCCCAAACCCCCATCGGCTACGGAAGGACCTTGCTTCTGGTCCCATCCTCAAAAAATATATTCTAGGGAGAATGTAAGAAGTGTAAGTAATGGCGGAATGGACGGGACTCGAACCCGCGACCTCCTGCGTGACAGGCAGGCGCTCTAACCAGCTGAGCTACCACTCCGTACAGAGTTGCTTGAATAATCAAGCCAGCAAAGATTATCAGTTCATCGTAATCCAATCAAGCCTTTTGCTGGAGATTTTGTATGACTTTTATCAGCTCAGGAAACTCTTCATTGTAAAAATGCGAATATCCTTTGAATTCTCTTAGATTTCCTCCAATAAGCTTATGAAAGTGGGGGACATGATCAAGAGGAACATGTGGATCATCATCGCTATACCAATGCTCATACTGCTCTACAGAGTGTTTCACTGCTTCATAATCTGGTTCACGGATGAAAAGCTTTTTTAGATTGTCCCAGCCTAAGTCATCAAATGGAGTTGCTAGGGCGATAGCAAGTTTCGCAGTGACTTCTGGTTTCTCAAGCATAAAATTCAGAATATTTCCTCCTGAGCTGCGTCCTACAAACACAGTTTCTTCATGAGGATCATAGATATCCATCAATGTCTCACACCAAGAGAGAGGATCTGGATCCATCACGCAAGGAGAGAGAGGAGCGGAAGTTCTATGACCAAGTTTCTCAAGTTCCTTTCGGCACCAAGGAAAGAAAGCCTCATCAGGATTACCACCGGTGCCATGTATAAAGATGATATGCATGCTTAGAAATGAAAAGTTAAAAAGAAAAATATAAAAAGAGAAGCAATTATCGAGTTTTCAGAATTTTCGAATTGTACTCTCACAAAGAAAAATAGGAGGCTGAAGTTTTCCCTTTAGGGGGGGCAGGGGTAGAAGGGTGGCATTTTCTTTCTCTTAACATAACAAAAAAAGCTGACCCTTTCGAGTCAGCCTTTTTATAAGCTGTATTATGAGCAGCTTCCTCCACCACATCCTCCACCGAAAGTAAGTCCACATCCTCCACCACATCCACCTCCGAGAGTAAGACCGCATCCGCATCCACTTCCACAACCACCACCAAGTGTTTGAGTAATCATGATGTATTGAGTAAAAAAATAGAATCTCCTAAACAGGAGGTATAAATAGTACTAGATGTAACTATAATTAGCAAGCCCTAGGAGAGAGTGCCAAGTAGTCAACATTACACAGTCGTAGGCTGCTGTACTTTCTTCAAAATCTTTCGCACCTCTTCTCTCTCATTCCATGGGCGTACTCCATCAGAAAAGGTTCGTCCTTCAAGATCTCCCATACCTGGTATGACGATAGTATCGCCAGCTTGAGCATGCTTACATGCGTATTCGATCGCCTCTGCTCTGTCTGGGATTTCAAAAAAGTCAGTATCTTTTATTAGCTCAGAATGCTCCAGTCCCTCGAGGATCATATCTCGAATAACTTTTGGGTCTTCAGAATAAGGTTCATCATCACAAACGATAACCTTGTCTGCTAGCTCTCCACAGATCTCTCCAATCTTCGGTCTTTTCTTTTGATCTCGATCTCCACAACAGCCAAATACTACCCATATATTATTCTCAGTGACTTTCTTTAGTGAGTTCAAGAGTTTTTCATATCCATCCTCAGTCATAGCAAAATCAATGAAGACTTGATAGTTTTGTCCTTCTTTTATTGATTCTAATCGTCCCGGTATGAGTTTTACTTCATCGCAGGCAGCTTGGACATCTTTCAGGTTCGCACCCATCGCGTAGCTGATAGAGGCAGCCGCTAAAAGATTTTCTACATTAAACTCCCCAGGGAGGTAGCATCTAATCTTCTTCTTTTCTTTCGGAGTGTGAAGAGTCATATCGGTGTAATCTGGAGTATAGATGACGTCACTCGCACGTATCGATTCATCTAGTCGGTCATCTTCACTAAGCTGTACTCCATATCCAATCTTCTTGTCAGCTTCGTACTGCATGAAGTGATCAAAGTTATCTGGATCATCTACATTGTGGATAGAGATTTTTAATTGCCCTGCTTTCTTAGACTGTGTCCCTAGTTGTTCAAAAAGTTTTAGTTTTTCTTGGCGGTAAGCCTTCATAGATCGATGGTAATCGAGATGTTCTGGAGTGACATTGGTGATAGCAACCACATCATAGTTTACTCCATGGACTCGGTATTGAGAGAGTGCGTGTGAGCTGGTTTCTATCACTGCCACATCACATCCAGCTTTGAGCATCCTCCGAAGCATTTTTTGTAGTTGGAAAGGACCAAGAGTAGTTTTATGAGTAGTGTTTTGCCATTCTTGACGGTCAATCTTAAATCCAACTGTTGAAGCCATGCCTACCTTATGACCTGCTTTCTCTAAAATCTTTGTCGTTAATGTTGTCGTCGTTGTTTTACCATTCGTTCCTGTAATACCTATTACCGTCATTTTTTTTGAAGGATTTCGGTAGACGATGCAGGCGATGCGAGCTTTCGTTCGATGCCACCACATCCGCAAAGGGTGATTAGCAGGAAAGAGAGATTTTATTTTTCGAAGCATAAAGTGGAGTTAGTAAGAGAAGTTTAACGCATCACGATCGCGCTGGCAAAAGTAGAATACTTCTTGGCCCGAGTGGTTTCTGGTCGATGACACCACTGACGATAAGAAAAATACCTTGGATCGCTATAGCTATCGATTTCACAGTCTTCTATATCAGTGATATGTAATGTATGTAGTTCATCGAAAACCCCTTTTGTAAGGTTGAAGAAATACTTCCCATCTTTTTCTTCTAATAAATATTTCTTCTCTTCTGGTAGGGCGTCTATGAAGTCTTGTCGTACTTCAAAATTTTCAACTCTTAGGTGGGGCCCAATGAATGCTTTGAAGTCTGCTCCATAGGCAGGGTGATCATCGTATGAGAGACCTGAGAGAGAGTCGATGATTCCAGCCAAAAATCCTTTCCAACCAGAGTGTAGAACGGCAATCATATGAGCCTTCTCATTCCAAAGAATAATAGGTACACAGTCAGCAGTTTTCGTGACCAGCATAAGATTGCTCTTCCTCGTAAAGCACCCATCTGTTGCTAGCAAAGTGCCTGGAGTATCTACAGATGCCAACAGGGGAGTATGTTGCTGATCCATCCACACTGTGGGATGAGGTGATATATTTCGTTCTTCAAGCCTTTTCCCAAAAGTACGATCACCAGAAACAACCGGACCAAAGTCTCTATCTGTGATGATGAGTTCCGCGAAGCCAAGGTCTTTATGGATCATATATGAAATCAGGCAGGGAGAATAACACCATCCTTTGCGAAGACATAAACAGTCTGTTTTGCTTCTCCTCCACAGTGCTGGGTGATGAGATCGATGGCTTCTTCCATCACAAGTTTAAGTTGTTCTTCATCATGAGCTTCGGTGGCGTCTACATTCAAGAGAATACGCGTAGTCCCTTCATGGGCCTTCGTCACATCACTATCATAGTGGTTAAAGTCTCTAGCGATACATAGACCAGTATCATCAAAATAACAGAGTTCACCTTTCTCAAGTTTTTTCATCTTATCTGTTCCAATACCTTGAAACATATCAGAATGTTCTGAAAATCTCAGAAGAAGAGGAGTACTGAGTGTATCGGCATCAAAGGCACCAAAAGAGAATTGATGCTTTACCACCAACATATTATATAGGTCTACAAGATCATTTATTCTTGGGAAATCTTTTCCCTTAGCTAGTCGATCAACTAATGCTACTGGAGAAGGTTTACGTTTGCTAGGGTCAACTCCAAAAGCTTTTAAAAGATTCTTGTAGGATTTGAGTTTCTCAGATTGAAGCTTAAATGATTCAAAATCAGAATTTTTCACCAGCTCATTGATCATAGCTGTGATAGCATCAGCATTTTTTCCAATCTTCACTCCTTCTATGAGTGTCCAAGCAGATTTGATACCAGGAAAGCGCTCAACAACTTCTGCATCAATATTCAATACATCACTCTTCACAGTTTCATAGGTCGTCTTTGCTGGTTCGGGCAATTCACTCACTGCTTTAAAACGATCTACCAAGAAAGAACGATCAAGAGCTGAGAAAAACCATCCCACTTGTGGTCCAGAGTTCTTACCTAGGATGGATTGATATTGAGCCCCAAAGGCATCTCTAGCTTCTAAAGTTGAAGTTTTCCTAAGTTCATGGATTTTTGTATGGAGGTTTTCATCTTTTAAATTCTCATCTGAAATCGCATCAGCAAGAGTTGCAAGGAAAGATTTTTGTTCTGCAGAAAGATCGTAAGCCGAACGAGGTATGTCTTCTTGAATTTCAAAAATAAAATCATCAGAAGCAAAGTTTTCTAGCCACATCTGAGCAAAGTTTTGTCGTGCTTCAGCTTCCTTTTTATCAGACTCAGTTAAGTCATTACCTTTTAGATTTTTTATTTCATCGAGATATTCAAGATGAGGCATCTGTGTTAAAAAATTCACACGGGAAAAACGAGGTCTATAATGATCTTTAAGATTCCCTTCATTTATCTGAGAAAAATGGAAAAGCCGATCAAGGTCTGGAAAAGTTTTTTCAAGAGCAAAATAATGTTCAGCAGCTTCATCATACTGATCAAAAAGACGAGGAATGGTTGGCCCATCAAGATTAAATTCGATAGGCTGGTTAGCTTGTGTCCTTACCATAAGAAACCGCAAAAGTTCTGGAGGCATAGATTCGTAAACTTCCATAGCAGAGTTTGCGCCACCTTTTGATGAACTCATCTTCGCTCCTCCTATCAAGAAAAATTCGTAGGGAATGTTGTATGGAGTAGGTGATTCTAATATTTCTTCGGAAATACGTTCTCCAATATCATGAGATCCACCTGCAGCACAA
This sequence comes from uncultured Candidatus Peribacteria bacterium, assembly GCA_964352145.1. Taxonomy (GTDB): domain Bacteria; phylum Patescibacteriota; class Gracilibacteria; order JAUYGZ01; family JAUYGZ01; genus CAYGQA01. The sequence continues at coordinate 140,504 of CAYGQA010000002.1, read as the reverse complement.
TGATCTTTCCCAGCTCCTTCGATGTCGACTTTATTCCCAGCCCATTTTACTGGCCACTCAACTTTCCAAGGAAGTTTACCTCTTCCATTGAATGGAGAAACCTGTCCTTCATGCCCACAACCTTTTGCCCAAGTAACCATATCTGCCAGGCAGACATAACTGACCTCTTTCCCATTCCATCCTTTTACTTTAGTAGAGCCAACTTTTCCACACTTTTCACAAACCACTTGAAGAGGAAACCAGTCATCAGGTTTATCTGATCCACTGACTTCTTTATATATAGATCGGATCTCATCTGGGTGACTCAAAACTTTCTCTATCCATTCATTATAAACTCCAGAATCATAGAGTTCTCCAGCTCTGACAATTTCTGGGTAAAAACCAATTCCATTGATAACTTTCAAAAATTCTTCACCCCAATATTCAGCAAAGTTCTTCGCTTTCCCATCTGGAGCAGGTATATCTCGTAAAGGCATCCCCATATATTGCCCATACACCGATGGGTCCAAATAGCCTGGTAGTGAATCCATAGGATCCACATCATTAAATTCAAAAACAAAACGGGCTTTATGTCCTCTTTCATTCAAGGCTTGAGCGACAATCCCATGGATGACTACTCCACGCAGCGAACCAACATGAACTCTACCCGAAAGAGTTTTTTCATCACGAAGAACGAATTCTTCTTTATCAGGGTACTTTTTTAAAATATCATCAACGATTTCATCGACCCAAAACATAAGCTTTTACTAGGAAATAAGCTCAAAGAGTATACCGAAAAAAGCTACTTTCATCAAAAGAGAACTTTTATTCTTCCTCTTCAAAAAATTCTTCACGCCAAGCTTCACGATCTTCAAACTTCTCATTGTATAAAGCTTCAATTTTTTCAGCATCCATCTTTCCCTGTTCTGTTACAAAAACATCATAGAGTTTTAGAGGAATGCGATCATGGGAAAATTTGATCCTTTCAAAGGCGATCGGTTTTGCTTTACCGGTATGAGTTCTAATATGCTTTACCTTATAGGTATGATGAGAAGAGCGAGAAGCCCATAAACTGAATTTCCTTGTCGAGAAAAATAAATAGATGGGAGTTTTCCTGAGGTGAAACTCAGAAACAATCGCATTCGTCCCAGCATCAGCAACCACGTTAAGTTGACTATTGACTGTAACAGCTCCTAAAAAGACTTTAGTCACTTCAGCTTCGATATGTGAAAGCATATATTCAGGAACGACTTGAAAACGAACATGAGCGGCAGTCAGTATCTCGATTAATTGCTGGGTTTTTTCAGTTTCTTGTTCAGCAACGACCACTCGAAATTTCTTTCCATTTCTTTTCGCTTTCACCAATATATCCAAAACCGTACGGCTAATACCATGGATCAAAATCACATCATCTTTCTTGACTTGCTCTACTCCCTTTTTAATAATTTTTTTTCGAGATTCACGAGCTTTTCTCTGGAAGCATTTGATGGTAGCGAGTATTTTTCTCTCCCAATAGAGGTGACCTTCAGGATGTTTTTCCTCTTTCGCTTCTTGTAAAGCTCCCCAAATCTGATAAAAATCATCAATTACCAGGGCTATCCTCGGTTGGGTGTTCTTCACAGCCTCGAAGAGAAGATAAAACTGATCGAGAAAATCATCTTCATCTTTTTCTTTGAAGTCGTGGATAGAACGGCAAAGTGCTCTCATGACCATTGTGTTGAGATCAGTTGTTCCCACCATATTTTCAATGGATCGAAACAAGCTCGATATTTTTTCACGATAGTTCATGAAGAGTTAATAAAGTGTAATGAAACTCAATGATGAGTTCATCAAATAATAATAATGAAATACATTGAAGCGATTGAGAGTGCAGCAAAGGTAAGGGGAAGACCAATCTTTAGATAATCAAGGAAGGAGACATTAATCCCATTCCTTCTTGCAACACCCATACTGACAACATTTGCTGAGGAACCAATCGGTGTCCCACATGCTCCAAGTACAGCTCCAAGAGAAAGAGCCCACCAAAGCATATTCGGATCTACTCCTGTAGGAAGGAATGGTTGCACCTGAAAAATAATAGGCACCATTACGGTTACAAAAGGAATGTTGTCAAGGAGCATGGAAACGATTGCAGAGGACCAGAGGATGAGAAGAATCAGAGTAAGGTAATCATCTGAAAAACTAATAACAGTATTTCCAATAAGCTCTAAAAGACCAACTTGTTCGAGCCCAGCAACCATCATAAAAAGGCCCGCAAAGAAGAAGAGGGTGGGCCACTCAACCTTTGCCAAAGAATCATGTACCGAGGCATGTTCAGTCGTCATCAAGAGAAGAATGATAGCTCCAGATATAGCCATCACCGATACAGGTACTCCTATGTAAGGTTGGAAGATGAAGCCAAGTAGAGTAAGGGCTAATACACATAAAACTTTAATAATGAAAGAAGGACGAAGAGCCTTTTGGACAAATTGAATTTCTATTTTCTGAATCAAGAGGTTAGAGACGAAGAGTTGTTTGAGATTGCCTGTAGTAGGTTTTAAAGCTCTCCAATTGAAAATTCCCATCAAGAGGCTGATGACTATAGATACTGCTGAGATAGGGATGATGAGGTTTTGAATAAAATCATTGAAGCTCAACTTTGCTGCAGAACCAATGATGATATTTGTAGGATCTCCGATAAGGGTCAGTCCTCCTCCGATATTCGAAAAGAGTATGAGAGCAACTAAAAAAAACTTTGAATTAAGTCCCATTCCTTTTGTCAGAGAAAGCACAACTGGCACGATGATAAGCATCGTCGTGACGTTATCTAGGAAGGCGGAGAAAAGAAAAGTCACCACGATAAACAACAAAAAAATCAGCCAAGGCTGTCCTTTTGTTAGGCGGGCAATTTTTACATTTAACCAAGAAAAAACGCCAGAGGAGCTGGCGAGGTCTACAAGTATCATCATTCCCATCAGAAGTCCTATGGTTTCAAAATCCACTGCTTCAATAGCTTGATCAAATGTCAGTATGCCGAGGAAGATCATAATGACCGCTCCTGCCATGGCAGCAATAGCTTTATCAAACACTTCAAACACAATCGTCAGGAAAGAGACGATGAATACCGAGAGTGCTGCGACGAAGAGTAAATCCATAGCTGCCGGAAAAAAAAGATGGCAAAAGTATAAGGGAAAAAGGGAAAAGTGATAAGGGAAAAGGAAAAAACACAAAGACATTGAAGTATTTAAGGGCCTAATGGGCTATTAAAAACAGGAGGGGTCTCATTCAGATTTAAGTTATATTGTGCTACAATTTCTTAGCTTTTAAACGCTTTTCCCCTTTTATTTCCTCCTTTTCACTTCCATGATCGTCACTCGCTTCGCTCCATCTCCGACAGGTTACGTCCACGTAGGAAACCTTCGTTCCGCTCTTTATGCCTATCTCTTTGCTCGCAATAAAGGAGGAAAACTCATCCTTCGTATAGAGGACACAGATCAAAAAAGATTCGAAGAGGATGCGGAGTCAAACTTGCTTAATGTTATGAAGTGGGCGGGAATAGAGTTTGATGAGGGTCCGGAGATCGGTGGAGAAAATGGGCCTTATCGACAATCAGAAAGAACAGCTACTTACCAAATGTATGCGAAGCAATTGATAGAAAATGATAAAGCCTATCATTGTTTTTGTACGACTGAGAGATTAGAAAAACTTCGTCAAAAACAAGAAGCTTCTAAGCTCCCTACAGGTTATGATGGATTCTGCCGTAATCTGACGAGTGAAGAAGCTTCAGAGAAATTAGCAGAAGGAGTCAAGCATGTTGTAAGACTAAAAGTCCCTAAAGATGAGCTGATCCTTTTTAATGATCTTGTCAGAGGAAAAGTAAAATTCGCCTCTCAAAATATTGATGATCAAGTTCTTTTAAAGTCAGATACATTTCCTACTTATCATTTGGCAAATGTCGTAGATGATCATCTGATGGGAGTGACTCACGTCATTCGCGGAGAAGAATGGCTTCCGTCTACACCAAAGCATATCTTACTTTACCAAGCCTTCGGGTGGAACATGCCTGAGTTCGCACATCTACCACTCATCCTCAATGAAGATCGATCAAAGCTCTCAAAGAGACAGGGGGATGTAGCAGTGGAAGACTATATAAAGAAGGGTTATGAAAAAGATGAACTGATTAACTTCATCGCCTTCCTCGGATGGAACCCTGGCGGAACAAAAGAAATCTATTCACTCAAAGAATTGGCAGAGGTTTTTGATTTAGAAAAAGTCCAAAAAGGAGGAGCGGTCTTCAATCTCGATAAACTCGATTGGTTCAAATCTGTCTGGAGGCAAAGAAGGTTAAAAGATTTTGCAGATGAGAAGGGTCTTACAATGGAAGTCCAGGAAACAAAACAAGGAGGATATAAGATAGATGTAAAAAGTGATGAAGACCGCCATATATTTACGAGCCAATTGTATGAATTAGTAAAAGATCACCTGAATGATGGAGATGAGAGAGACGAGCATTTCCTCTACAGATGTCTGTATGCTGTGAAAGATAAGCTCATCACTGAACCAGAACATGTTGAAGAATTCATCCAATTCTATTTCGAAGCTCCAGAATTAGATCCAAAACTGCTGGAACACGAACGAATGAATGTCGATACTGAGACAGCAAAAAAGGCACTCGAGCTCTGTGTAGCAACTCTTGGAAATCTTGAGGGGTGGCAGGAAGGTCAAATCAAAGAAGCGCTCATCAACGCCATTCAGTCAGCCGAGATGAAGAATGGACAAGTGCTCTGGCCGATGAGAGCAGCCCTGACACATGTCGAATTCTCACCAGGAGCTTTTGAGTCCGCTTGGGTGCTGGGTAAGGAAAAAACCCTTAGCCTACTCGGAGAAGCACTTGGCAACATGAATCAGTAGATTATTCTTCAGACTCACTTTCCTCTTCTTCCTTCATTCGCATAGCTCTTGAAATGCTAGACTCTTTTGGGGCTTCCTTCCCTGAAAGAACCCTTCCAGTTTCATTCCTGGATCTCTCGATTTCTTTTTTATATTCTGCATCAAGACGGGCATTTTCAGCATCTGCATAAGCATCCCTAAAATCGATATCTTCACTAGCATCTGCATCATTCAGGATGAAGACCCTCTTGTCTCCAAGAAAATCAAATTTTAGCCAGGCTCCATTTCCAAGATCAACGTAGGTATACCCGCTGCCCTCCATACTTACACGATGTCCAGCTCTTTCTAATTCATGATATAACTTACCATCATTTTCGATTATTTCGATCATATCAGGATGATCATCATCCGAGCGATTATAATCGTTCCCATTTACAAAACGAGCAGCATAATCCTTTAAAGTTTTCCGATTTTTTTCTGTTTCAGACAATTCAAGCTTTATTTCTTCTAAAAATTCACCATCTTCGTCGTCGTCATGAAGAACATGAATAGAATGTCTATTTGGAAGGCTCTCACTATCCTTCATTTTTGATGTAAAATGAAGAGTTAGTCCATTTTCCAGTCTGATAATACCTTCAAGTCCATTTCCAAAGGTTTCATATTTTGGTTCAGCCATTTGATGAAAGAGGGCTCCTTCATGTGCTGTAAGGATTTCACCTATCTGTTCGTCTTGTTTTTGAGCATTCTTGATGTCCCATCGATTCCTTAGGGAATCATCAGAACTGGTAATAGCCAAGAAATCTTTCTTCAAGACTTCAATATCAGCTTTTTCAGCATGTTCTTTTATTGCCTTCATAATTATATTTTTAATTATCAATTCATTACATTATAACAAAAAAAGCACCCTTTTTCAACCGTGCTATTAGAAATAGACTGACTTTTAGTGAGGTGCCAATGTCGGAGATTGAACATGGCCTAGCACTTTATCCTCTCTTATCGAGCGAGGCATTTCCCTCAGTGCTCTTTGATGGATTTCTCCCAACAAATGATGAAGCTTGTTCGCTTTGGGGACATGATGAAAAAGATATTTCACGTCACTGCTTGATCCAAGCACGATGAGGTCTCCATAATTAAAGAGACGTGAAAAAATACCATTTTGCTGGTAGCGGATATCTTGGATGTTATTCATAGGAATGACTTCACGTTCTCTCTTCAAGAAAACAGTATGACGGATGTCGATCAAGCGATAGTTGGTGATCAGCATTACTTTGAGGAAATAATTGTAGAGTCTGAAACAAACTACATGAAGAAAAAGAACAGCAGCACTACTATTTAAAAAGAAACGTGATTGAGATGTGACATCATCTAAAAGACCAAAATGATTAACGAGCACTAAAACAATAATAGCTGCAGAGACTTTAAAGAAGAATGGGACTAGGTGGATCCAATGAAAAACACCCATATAGATGACTTGTTCACCTTCTTGTTCACCTGGGAAGGAGCGTTGACGATTTGGATTAAATCCGAGGAATTTTGACCAAAAGCTCATGCTACGAGGAAGTAAAATTTAAAAAAAATAGTGAAAACCCATGGCGATACATAGAAGACTCATAAAACTAATGCTTGAAACATAAAAAAGAGCAAGATGGCGTGTACGTACTCCACCAAAGAGAAGGTAGCGATGTTGAGGAACGATCTGATGTTTCGAGAGATATCGAAAAGTAGCTCTTGTCGCAAACAAACAAAAAACTAAGGAAATCAGATGCAATGAAATGTAAGCCCATATCATCATGCGTACCCGATTAGTAAAACCCTTAAAGGAATAAAGTAATAATACTCTTACAAAAGGTGAATTACCAATGTTTTTTTAATAAATCAAACTGCTGTTTTCCTAATCTAACACCTCTACTTTCACCTCTATCACTCCTCTTGAGATGTTGTCTAAGGCTGCAAAAGCAGCGCTCGAAAGATCAATGATTCGACCAGCTACAAATGGGCCACGGTCATTGATGATGACTTCGATGACCTTACCATTAGAAACGTTCGTCACGCGCACACGAGTCCCAAAAGGGAGGGTCTTATGAGCTGCTGTCATTAGTGCGTTTGAAAAAATTTCTCCAGAAGCGGTGGTTCTCCCATTGAATTTCTCAGCGTAATAACTTGCCTTCCCTAGCTCTGTAGGTCCAATATTTGATTGAGGGCTCTCTTGAACAGTTTTTACTTCAGTTTTCTCAGGAATCTTTACGATATTGAGTTTTTTCTTGTTAAGATTCGAGTTTCTACTATTTATCCTCTCTTCAGCTCTTTTTTTTCGCTCCAGTTGGATTTTTTTTCTTTTCTCAATCTGTATATTTCTAAGAGCATTCTTGATCTCTTCCATTTCCTCTCTAAGGGACCCTAGCTTACTTGATCCGCGATCCTCTGAACGAATAACTCTAAGGAGCTCTCTCCGTTGTAAGATAAGTTCTCTTCTGCTTGTTTCAGCTGCCACTCCAAGACTTATTGAGGAACTTATAATGCTCAAGCTTATGATAAATGCAAATAGTCGTTTCATAGGGAATAGATTGAAATTTCGTCTAGGGATTATATAATAAAAGACCTGATGAAATTTGCAAGCAATGCATCTCTTCAGTACAATCCATGCGTTATTAAATTAAAGTTAAAAGAAAATCTATGTGCGGAATATTTGCTTATAAAGGACACCAAGAATCAGCCCCTAAAATGGTCTTTGAAGGGCTAAAAAAACTAGAATACAGAGGTTATGATTCTTGGGGAGTTGCTTGGAAGCAAGGACAGAATATAGATATCTATAAAGAAACTGGAAAAATATCTGAAGCAAAGCATCAGCCCTTCGCTAAAGAAAAATCACATATTGCCATGAGTCATTCTCGATGGGCAACACATGGAGGGGTAAATGAGACAAATGCTCATCCACATATTTCCTCGGATGGGAAAGTAGTCATTATCCACAATGGAATCATCGAAAACTACCAAGAGCTAAAAGAGGAGCTCGGCAAAGAGAGATTCACAACAGAGACAGACACCGAAGTCATAGCAGAGCTTATTTCTGAGTATCTCAAGTCAGGTATTGATTTTGAAAAAGCTTGTAAAAAAGCCTGTGAAAAACTTCATGGACGATATGCCTTTATTGCCATGAGCGAAGATCATGAAGAACTCATTGCAGCTCGAAGGGGTTCGCCACTTATTCTTGGAGTAGCTGAGGGAGAGTGGTTTCTTGCTTCAGATATCCCAGCATTTTTATCACATACTCAAGAGGTAAACTATCTGGATGACGACCAAATGGTGATCATTGGAAATTCGGCAAAATTCATCGACCTCTTAACTGATTCAGAGATTGAAAAAAGAACGGTTACTATCGACTGGACTGAGGAAGAAGCACAAAAAGGTGACTACGATCATTACATGCTCAAAGAAATCATGGATCAGAAGGAATCTATTCGTAGAGCGATCAATCAAAATGAAGAAGAAATTTTAAAGATCGCGGAGTATATAAAAGAAGCAAAAGGAGTCTTCCTTTCCGGGTGTGGTACTGCTGGCAAGATGTGTATGGCTGCAGAATATTTTTTCTCCGTGATCTCAGAGAGGCATGTAAATTTCGCACCAGCATCAGAGTTTCCAATCTATCACCATTTTCTCATTTCTGAGAGTCTATTGATTGTCGTATCACAAAGTGGAGAGACGGCTGATGTACTTGAGGCAATGAGAGTAGCTAAGGATAAAGGTGCAAAAGTTCTCTCTTTAGTGAATGTCCAAGGTTCATCAATTGCCAGAGAATCTGATTTTTCTCTTTTGATCAACGCTGGTCCAGAGAAGGCAGTTGCTTCGACAAAAGCAGCAACTTCTCAGCTTTCTTTACTTCTCTTGATTGCTTACGCAGTAGCTGGGAAATTAGAAGAAGGAAAGAAATTGTTGATAGAAACAGCTGCGATGATCAATGATATGTTAAATCCACGCTTCTTGAAATACATTAAAGAAGTAGCGAATGACATAGAGCACTCTGAGCATACCTATATCATTGGGAAAGCTTCAAACTACCCAATGGCTCTTGAGGCAGCTATTAAGATTCAGGAGGTCTCATATATCCACGCAGAAGGATTTGCAGCTGGAGAACTCAAACATGGGCCTATAGCACTCATTACAGAAGGAACACCGTGTATCAGCTTGATCGCCGAGGATGAAGTCAAGAACGATACGATCAACAACACCATTGAACTGAAAAGTAGGGGAGCTCATATCATCGGGATTGCTCCCAACATAAATGAAAGTTTTGATCATTGGATTAGAGTACCAGATGCAGGGATTGCCTCACCAATTGTAAATATCATTCCTATTCAGCTTCTTGCATATTATCTCAGCGTTCATCGAGGTGTGAACCCTGACATGCCAAGAAATCTGGCAAAATCAGTAACTGTGAAATAATCCTTCATGAAGATTGAGTCTATTTGAATATCAAAAAAGCAGTTCCATACAGAACTGCTTTTCTTTTAAATGATGCTGAGTACTAGTCTCGTGGAGTCATAGGACGTGCTTCATTGACTGTCAATGCTCGACCCATGAAGTCTTTTTCATGAGTAGCTTCGATAGCTGCGTCAGCTTCAGCGTCATCGCTGAAAGTAACGAAACCGAAACCTTTAGAACGACCTGACATTCGGTCTTTGATGATGATTGCTTCCTCAACTGTACCGAATTGAGCGAAGAAATCTTGGACGTCTTGTTCAGATGCGTCCCATGAGATATTTCCCACGTATAGCTTTTTAGCCATAGCTTAAATAGAAAAAAAATAAAGATGACGCTAGATCATCCGACTGAAGATTCTGATAAGCTGAAAGCCAAGAGAAACCACTGTGCGGAAACCGAAACGTACAACTTAATTATATCAGTTAGCGGCTAGTTGTAAAGCTATTATCGCCTTAAGGAGGTCTTCTTACTGCTCTTTGTGATGACCTCGCAAGCATCATCTGTGACAATGACAGTGTCTTCAATTCGCACGCCTCCTAAGCCCGCTTTATAAATTCCCGGCTCGATGGTAATCACCATCCCTGCTCGCAAAATACTTTCTGATCGTGAGGATACTCCAGGCGACTCGTGAACTTCTAAACCAATACCGTGTCCAAGACTGTGAGTGAAATATTTCTCTTCTTTCCCGAGCATAGCTCGTGCAGCAATTGCCAGGTCTGAAATCTTTACACCAGATCTGACCATTTCCACTGTCGATTGTTGTACCTTTAGCAGTAGTTCGTACATTTCTTGCACTGGCCCTAATCCTTTCCCAATGAAGAAACAGCGAGTCATATCTGACATATAGTGTTTATATTTCACTCCTTGGTCGATCAGGATTGCATCATTCTTTTTAAGTTTTGTATCTCCTGATTGATGATGCGGACTCGCTCCATTTACACCAAAGGCAACGATAGGATCAAATGAAACGCCATCAGCTAATTCATGGGAATACTGTCTTAAAAGATCAGCAATTTCTTTTTCACGTACACCAGCTTTGATATGAGGTAAAACTTTTTGTAATACTTTATCTCCTTTTTCTGCAGCCATGCGGAGATGCTCTAACTCAGCTGCAGATTTGATGAGTCTCTTCTTTTGAAGAACAGATCTCGAAGATTTCCATGCTCTTTTAGGGAGGGTCTTCTTCCATCGTTTTAAACCTGAAACGGTGAGATGTTCGTCTTCAAAGTATATGGTCTCAATGGTTTTTATTTTTTCATTAAGCTGCTCTGGCCAATCACCTTGTACATTAAAAAGTTTCACTCCTCTCTTCTTTACAGCTTTCGCTTTTAACCAATACCTTTGGTCTGTTGCGAGCATGGTTTCCTTTTTAGTAAGGATGACAAACCCATAAGATCCACTAAAACCAGTCAGATAAAAAACATGTTCAGGTTTTGTAAGCAATACTGCTTCATTCGATTTCAACGCAAGTATGTCCATAGATTGTATTAAAAAGAAATACCTTGAAAAGTGACAGTGTCTCCAATGGATAGACCAAGACTTTGTGCCTTACCAGCATTCATTTCCACAGCATAGATTGATGCCTCTGCAGATGGGTAAGATGGGCAAGGTATTTGGTCTCCACATGGTGGCATAGTCTGTATATCAACAATTGTATTTAGTTCATCTATGTAGACCACATCCAATGGAATGAGGGTATTCTTCATCCAAAATGATCGTGGAGCCTCATCATCAAAAATAAAAATCATACCAGCATTTCCATCTAACTCAGTCCTAAACATCAAGCCATCTCTTCTTTCATTCACTTCATCTGCTATTTCCAGAAAAAGAGTATCTCCTTGGGGACTGACAAGAGAGGGGAGTTGAGAAATGGAGTCTTTAGGACTCACTGAAGAACAAGATATGAGGCAAAAAGAAAGGAAAGTACTGGTTAATATTGTCTGAAAAAAGCTTTTCATAAGTTCACATTTAGTGTTCAAGAACAGACTAAAGCCTTTCCTGAAGAGCGAAAAGACTAAGATCAAGACCAGACCATCATGCCTTGTTTCAGGGAACAAGATTGTTTACGATGAACCTCCAGAAAGATATTGAAAAAACTATGGCATTAAAAATACCTCCCAATTCCGAACAAGCTGAAAAAGCAGTCCTAGGATCGATACTGATTGATAATAAATCTTTGGTAAAGATTGCTGATTTCTTAAAAGAGGAAGACTTTTATCACGACAAACACGGCTTAATCTATAAGTGCTGTCTTGAGCTCTTCAACGAACATACTCCAATCGATCTCACCACTTTGAATGCACGGCTGTCGGATCAGAAGATTATTGAAAAGATAGGAGGTATCTCATTCGTTGCCTCACTTACAGAAGATGTCCCTACAGCATCTCATATCTATGAGTATGGAATGATTGTAAAAAACAAATCAATGCTCCGTAAGCTCATCATTGTAGGTGATGAGATCAAGGGGATGGGATACCAAGAGGAAGAAGAAGTGGACCAACTCTTAGATAAAGCAGAACAGTCTATTTTTGAGATTACTCAGACCTTCATACGAAATACATTCACTCATGTGAAAGATATCTTAACGATGCGTTATGAAGAGTTTGCAGAGCTTCATGAAGAAAAAAATCCTGATAAGACAACTGGTGTAAAAACTGGCTTCAGAGATCTTGATAAGATTATGGGTGGTTTTAAGCCATCGGAGATGATTGTTATAGCTGCAAGACCTGCGATGGGTAAAACGGCCTTTGCCTTGACCATGGCTCAAAATGCCGCTTTAAAGTATGGGAAATCAGTTGCTATCTTCTCTCTGGAGATGTCAAAAGAACAGCTCGTTGATAGGATGTTCTCATCATTACTAATGGTGGATTCATGGAAACTCAAAAAAGGAATGCTAGATGATTCAGATTTTGCTCGTATCGGAGGAGTGATGGATGAGATGAGTAAAGCAAACATTTATATCGATGATAGTTTGGGGAATTCCATTACAGAGCTACGCTCAAAAGTTCGTCGTCTGAAAATGGAAAAAGGCCTAGATATGATCATTATTGATTACCTCCAGCTCATGTCTCTTGGTGGTTATACAAATAATAGAGTACAAGAGATTAGTGAAATTTCTCGAAGTCTCAAGCGTATAGCGAGAGAGCTTCAAGTACCAGTAGTAGCTCTTTCACAGCTGTCGAGGGCGGTAGAAGCGCGACCTGACAAGCGACCTCTTATTTCTGATCTTCGTGAATCTGGAGCGATCGAGCAAGATGCCGATGCGGTACTGATGTTGTATCGTGAAGAGTACTACGATCCAGACACAGACAGAAAGGGACTTGCAGATATCCTCATCCGTAAGCATCGTAATGGACCAGTCGGACGAGTAGAACTGATCTTCAAAGCAGAACAAACTCGTTTCTATGACATTGATCGGGTACACCAAGGTATAGGTATGAATGATTATCAAACACCTACTAATTCACCAGTATCAATGCCAGCTCCAGAAGCACCGGCTATTACACCATTCTAGGGGTCTCGCCTATAGATTTTCACAAGAAGAATAATTCCCACCGTAATCATGGGAACACTTAGCCAAGTCCCAGAGCTAATCCCAAGATAAAGCCAGTCAGGTTCTCTCCAGAATATTTCCACAGTCGTCCTTACCACTCCATAACCGATTAAGAACAAGGCTCCTACAGTTCCTGTGCGGAATTTTTTAAAGTATGACCAAGCAAGGATGATGCTAACAATTATATTCCCAAAGGCTTGATAAAGTTGTGAGGGGTGCCGACAAAGATCATCAGCTTTTGGAAAAATAAAACACCAAGAAACATCAGTCGGCCTTCCAAAAAGTTCGCCATTCATAAAGTTGCCAAATTTCGTCAAAGCAACTCCAAAGAGAGCTGGTGCAACCAAGGCATCTCCTATTTTCCAAAAACTCCATTCTTGTTTTTTTACGTAATACCAGATCCATGCCGTAACTAAAAGAAAACCTCCATGAAAACTCATGCCTCCTTCCCAGATCCGAAAGATCCTCCAGAAGTCAGTCCAGATCCATTGAGGCTGATAAAAAAAGACTTCACCTAATCGACCTCCCAGCACGATTGCTACAAAAGCCCCAAGTACAAAGTCAGCTACTTTTTCTTTTTCATACCCTGCGATCTTTACAAGCCAAAGGTAGGTGAGCAATACACCAACTAGATACCCAAGAGAATAATAACGGATACCAAAATTTTCTGTGAAACGTATTAAAAAAGGAGAGAAATCGTGAATCATAAAAAAATATCTTAAGAAGTGTAAAGAGTATAAGGACCTTAATGAAGCTTCATCAATGGAAAAAACTAAGCCAATACAGGAAGTACTTCCTTGGATAGTCTTTCTTTTTCTTTAAGTGCTCTTTGTTCTCGTACTTCTAACACAGAAGCTTCCATAATCCATTCCAGTGCTTTCTCGATCTTCACGACGACAACATCACCCACTTGCAAGGAACCTGTATCTGGGAAGCGAACTGAACGTCCTGTGCGAGTTTTCCCAGAAGCGACAGCATCCTTAATCTCATCGATAAATATTTCCCAGCATTCACCAACATACTGTTTATTTATTTCATGAGAGCTTTCACGGACGATATCATTTATCACGTGATAACGGCGATTCTTTTCTTCATTTGGGATGTCATCCTCAAGAAATCTTCCTGCATAGGTTTCTTTCCTTTCCGAATATTTAGAAGTATAGGAAAGGTCAAACTGTGCTTCTCGGCAGACCTCTGCAGTTGCTTGCAGTTGCTCTTCAGTCTCTCCACTAAAACCGACAATGATGTCAGTGGTGATCCCAGCCCGAGGCATATGCTTACGAATCATCTTCACAAGGTTTAAAAAATGTTCGGCAGTATAGTGTCGGTTCATTCTCTTAAGCATCTCATCATCTCCAGATTGAAGAGGAAGGTGGACTTGCTCACAGACATTCTCTAGCTCTGACATAGCAATGATGAGTTCTTCAGTGATGTCTTTAGGGTGAGGAGAAGTATATCTGATCCGCTTGATGCCTGTTACTTCATTCAACTCTCTCAGCAAGCGGGTGAATGGATGTTCTTTCTCATTATCTTGATAGTGTTCATCAAAGACATCAGTTTTATTTCCATAAGAATTCACATTCTGTCCGATGAGGAGAAGTTCGCTAACACCCTTCGTAGCCATTTGTTGAGCATCGTGGAGAATCTCAGACATCAGACGTGAACGCTCTCTCCCTCGAGAGTATGGGACAATACAAAAAGTACAGAAATTATCACATCCAGACATGATCGGGAGGTAGCCGCGGAAAGGTGAACTCAAGGTCGCTTCAACTGAGAGATAAGTCGGGTCTCCAAAATTTCTTGCAACATCATTTGGAGTTTTCTCACGAAGCATATAATTCACCTGATCAAGGTCTTCCATCCGAAAAACAAAGTCGACAGTATCAATCATCTTCAAAATGTTGTCCTTCTCTTCATCTTCTTGGGTGCTTGTCAGGCGCACCATACATCCAGTGATCCCGACTCGGAGTTGTGGATTTTTTTCTTTCAATTTCCCAAGCTCTTTCATGTGACCGATGATCTTGTCTTCAGCTTTTTGTTTGATAGAGCAACTCACATAAAGAACTAAATCAGCTTCACGCCAATTTTCAGTTCGTTGGTATCCATTCTGTTCGCACACAGTAGCCACACGCTCTGCGTCAGAGCTATTCATTTGGCAACCGTGGACTTCAATGTGGTACTTCATAGGTATAGGTAAAGACCCTAAGGAACTTAAAGAAATTTCAGATGCTAAGATACCAAAAAACAGACGTTTTGTGAATACAGAAGCCATTTTTTAATATTCCCAAAACTCAACAAGTTCATCATACCCCTCATACCCCTCATACTCCTTTACCTAATCTTTACTTGATATAATCCTTTCTTTTTTGTTTTTACAAAATCAATAATCTTCACATATAAAGGCACGAAGAATCTACTCCACACAAACCACGCTGAAACAAAAAGCAATGGAACGATAAGGAATGTCCAATTTTGGCCAAACACTTCTAGCTTAATCATTCCATTATAAAAAAAGTGAACCAGGACTGCCACTAAGAAACCTTCGAAAATCATAACATTCCTTTTGATATTGATCGGCTCTTTATCTTTTCCTGGGAGTAAATGAAAACATGTAGCACGCAAACGGATGGCTTGCTTTACGTTATGTTTTAAATTATCCCAAAGTTTTTCTTTGTGAGAAGTTTTTTCAATAAAAGGGGAGAAGTAAGCTTTTGCAAAATAGAAACCAAAAAGCCCTGTAAAGAGTGTGTGGGCCAGCATTGTCCCAAATGAACGAATACTAAACACTGCCATAAAGTTCCCTCCAAACTGAAAAGCTTCTATAGCTCTCGTAAAATAGTAAATATTCTCCGCAAAGGCGAAGCCAATACCAATAAAAGCAGCATAGACAATCCCATCTACGACTTGGTTAAAAGCTTCTTCATACCGACGAATGATCAAAATAAAAGCCCCTGCTTTTACAAGTTCTTCTATGACAGCTACAAACATCAAAAAAAGAGCTGAGAAGACCATCGGGCTTTGTACACTTGATTGAAGCATCGAAAGGAGGTCATATTGTGGATACGATGAGAAAAGGAATTGTAGTCCGAAAACTGGCACTGTAGACAAAATTCCCCAGATAATTGCCATAGAGGTAGCTTTCATTGGTTCAGGATCTCTACTATCAAGATAGCGGTAGACCATAACCCATCCGATAGCAGGTAGCAGTGCTAGGAGATAGATCGATAGTGATGTCAGTGAAGAAGACATAAAAAATTTATTTATCTATATATTATAATACAAATTTGCTTATTTAGCAATAAGATGACTTGCTTAAATACAGGCAAATATTCTTCAGGGACACTTATAGTTGTAGTTTTTTTACAATATAAAAAAATCTATTATAATGGTGTCTTATTAAATCTCTTTTATGATTGAAGGAAGCAAGCGAAGTGAAGAAAATCAAAAAAATGTAGCTAAGGTACAGCTCACTATTGCCTTCATGGGACTAATACACGGTATTTCCATAGAGGAAATAGATCATACAAGAAAAGTACTTGAAAGATTGATTCGAGAAGCAGGTATTACTCCAGAGCACTATGAACCTAGAGATTTACTAAGGATGCTAGATAAATCAGGAGGTGCAAGATTGATCGAAGCCTGCCAAATGATAAGATCTTTTTCATTAGATCTTCTTCTCTATGGTGAAGAACAAAAGAAATCTCCTAAAAGAAGAACAGGAAAAGTAAATGATTTAAAAGTAAGCTCGCTAAACAACGAACTGACTCCATTAATCCAAAGAATGAAGTTATATCAACCCACTAGGATTATCAATTATCTCGAGAAGAATAAAATCAAAACAATTGGAGACCTTCTTACTTATTCTTATGAAAGTGTAAAGGCTACAAAAGGTGTGGGAGATCTTGTAATATCTACTTTAAGCCAAATAATTGAAGAACAGACAGGGCTTTCTTGGGAGGCTGTGACTGATAAGGAGAGAGAAGTAATAAAAACATTAGATTCATAAAAGTACCTTGTAGTCTAAAAAACTCCAAAAGCACCTAAAAGATTTGAATAAGAGAAGCTTCACGTATTACTACTGCTCCACATCATCAGGAGGTATTTGCATATAATTCAACATAAATGCTGCAATCTTTTGGAAAAGAGGAGCAGCATTTGTCGCACCCCATGGGCTAGTACGCGGACGATCAATTTTTACTAAGACGACAAAACGTGGATCCTCGTAAGGAGCAAAGCCAGCAAATCCAGCAATGGTAGATCCTTCGCCTTTCTCATAGAGACCACGAGTCGCAATCTGGGAAGTTCCCGTTTTACCTCCAATCTTATATCCAGGCACTGCACCTGGACTGGCAACTCCACGGTTGACAGAGCTCACCAATACAGATTTCATGATTTCTGATGAGCTTTGCGTGATGACCCTTCTTACGATATTTGGTTCTTGTTCGATAAACTCACCTTCTTGATCAAGGTACCCTTCGATAAGGGTAGGTTGCATCAAGAGCCCACCATTGACTACAGCAGAGAGTGCATTGATGACTTGTATTGGAGTCGTTGCTACTCCTTGACCAAAAGCCTTTGTAATCATATCACTTTCGGAAATCCAGTTTCTGTAGTGAGGGAGTTTTCCATTGCTTTCATCCGGCAGTTCTATAAAAGTTTTTTCTCCAAAACCAAAGTTTTTTAAATAATCATAGAGCAGGCTTTTCCCAAGTTTTTTGGCGATAAAAGCCATTCCAGTATTTAAAGATTTCTCCAATATTTGAGTCATAGTCACGAGCCCATAGTACTGATTAGTAGAGTTTTTGATCGTATAGTCACATTTTTCATATCTATTGTCGCTAGGTCCCACCATATGGCAGTCAACCTTAAGAGGGGCATCATCTTGGAAAATGTCTGAAGGAGTGATCTCTCCAGCATCTATTGCAGCAGCCATGACAATAGCCTTGAATACCGATCCTGGCTCATAGATATCTGAGACAACAGAATTTCTATAAACTCGAATACCTTCAGTATTAGCATACTTAAAATACTTTTCACCTTGTTTAAAGATTTGAATCTTATATCCAGGATTCAGGTACAAGTAATAGAGAGTCTCATCTTTGTTCTCAAGAACTTCTAAACTCTCAATCTGTTCTTCGTTGAGGAATATTTCTTCTCGCTCATAAGCTTGCCCTGGTTGATTAGGGTTGAATCCAGGATACATAGCCATTGCTATGATCCTTCCTGTAGAAGGGTCTTGTACGATCACTTGTCCACTCATAGCTTGGGAAGCTTTGACTTGTTGTTCAAGCAATTCTTCTACTTTGTTTTGTATGACTTGATCGATGGTCATAACAAGATCAGTACCATTGATAGCAGCTTCGATATAGCTAGAGCGAGCAGTGAGAGTGCGTCCTCTCAGGTCAACCTCACCTCTGATATGCCCTTTTTGTCCAGCAAGCGTTTCATCCATACTCTTCTCAATCCCATACACGGGATTAAAAGAATTATCTAAAAAACCAATCAGCTGAGGAGCAAAAGGACGACCTTCTTGTTCCGCATAATTTCTCCAGTGCTCGTCATAAAAACCTAGCCCAGTGATGTCTAGCGCCCTGATTTTTTCAGCAGTCTCAAAATCAATCCGATTCATGATTTTGACATAACGGTTTGGTCTCGGTTTCAAGAGAAAGATCATGTCCTCAGTAGGTATTTCGAGGATTGGAGTTAAGGTTTGAGCGATAGATTCGGTGTCACTGACGAGTTGAGGGTTTGCCCATACGCTCGAAGTAGAGGTTCCTATACCAGGAAGCTGCAATTGATTTACCTGATCTATGATTTCTGACCCAAGTTCTGTTTTTAAGATCACAAAATCCCTTTCTGTCTTAGAAAGAGAAAGGGTGAGATCACTGATATATTCTTGAAGGAGTTCTTCCTCAGATGTAAAACTGCGTGTCGGTATTTCAAAGTCTGGATTGAGTTCTTTTTGTTTTTTAAACTCTTCTTGTTGAAGGTAGCGTTTGGTGCTAAAGAAAGCTTCATCAAGTGCTTGGTTAATACAGAGGCTATCTTGATCACAAGCAGTAGATTGTTCTGAGACCATTTGGAAGAGCAGTGGGGCAATCATTCGAGCCACCTCCGGTGGACTAGGAGCAGACAAGCGAGCTGCCCTCTCAGGGTCCTTGGCTTGCATCTCAGCTTTTCGTTTTATTTCATCATTGATCAGGAAAGGATCAGCAAAGAGGAGTTCAAGGGAAACATTATTGGCTAATTCAAAAAAATCATCTTTACCATCTTTGAGAAGTATTCTCCCTCTCCTGGCATCGATAATCTTGTTCTGCATTCTTTGTTGAGCATAGCTACTGTATTCTTCATGATTGAGGACCTGCAGCTCAAAAAGACGGCCTAGTATGACTGCAAACATGAGAATCAAAAACCACTTCAAAATAGAAATACGATCTACGTACCATTTTCGTTGTGTTCTCGTGCTTTGTCTTCGATTTCTGTAGGCCATATAGTGGATTTTTTTTAGACTTATTCAGCATACGGTGCCAGCTGATGTTTTTCAATTTTTTAAGGAGATATAGACTACTATTAGATTGCAGATTTAGAACATCTCATTGATAATTGTGATTTGATCATTGCTCACTATTACTCCATACTCCTCATACATCTTTTTTACAAATATCTATGACAAACTTTCACAATTACGTTTCCCTTGATCTCGAGACAACTGGATTAGATCCAGAAACATGCGATATCATCGAGGTAGCAGCTGTGAAAGTCAGGGATGGAAAGATTGTTGATCGACTGGAGACTTTTGTCTTCACTCCTCTTGAGATATCTCAGCATGTTTCCTACTTAACAGGTATTACGGCATCCGATATACAAGATGCTCCAGATTTTGTAGATCTTATCCCAAAGTTACAAGAATTCATCGGAGATGATCCATTGATGGGACATAACATTTGGTTTGATTGGAATTTCCTCACCCAAAAAGGAATGAAGCTGGAGAGTAATGCCCTTTGGGATACCTATATCATGTCAAACATCCTCTATCCTGAGCTTCCTTCCCACAGTCTTGAGACCAATACAAAGTACTTTAATATTGGTCACAAGGACTCGCATAGAGCGATGGCAGATGTGATGGCTTGTTATGAACTTTGGAATATTCTCATGGAGACTTTTCCTGAAATCTCTGAACAACAGCGAGCACAAGTGCAGTCATTACAATCATCTAGTGAATGGCCAATGTTGGAGTTTTTTCTTCAAGAGAAAGTAGCATCAAAGCGTGAAATATTTCTTTATGAAGGCGGAATATTTGATCACAAAAAGATTTCTGAACTCCCAGACCTTGATTCAGAACATCTCTTCCTCCATTGTCGGGGGCACAATCCAATAGATGTGGCGAGCTCAATGAGGAGTACAGGGAAGACATTATATATAGCTGGCTACGAACACACTCGATCAAAACTACAAGAAGCATTTCCAGAAGCATTAGCATTGCAGGCTCCTTTTTCTTACCTTGATCGGAAAAAATTAGAAGAGCTCACTCAAAAAGAAAAACACGAAGTAGGGGAAACCACTCTCATCCTCAAAACGATCCTCAATCCTCACATGACCTGCCGGGAAGAATTAGTACTTTCTCATCCAGAAAGATCTCACTGGGAATCTATTCAAGCCAATCAAGAAGAAGGGGAGGGGAATACCTATCAAGAGTTTTATAAAAAAACCCTGGAAGCCGCTAAAGTCATCACCAGTCAGCTCCATCTCATTCACGATGTGGAGTATGTGAAGCACTTTGATCGATTGGTCATCTTGGAGCCTCAACTTTTAGAAGATAATGCTACTCGAGGTTTTGGGAAAAACCTCAGCAGTGACTCTTGGTTCGCTCAATCAAAAGAGGAGCACTGGACCAAGCAAGGAGAACTTTTCTTTGCTCAGCTTGATCAACTCGGAAACAGACTTGTCCCAGCATCTCAATACCCTGAACACATCATTCTCACAGATATGATCATCCAGAGTAACGAATTCATTCGTCTCAAATCTGCAGTACTAGAAGTAATAGAGTCAGCCCAAGATCCTGAATTACAAAAGTATCTGAAATATTTCCAGGCTTTCTTTCATACTGGAGACGCCAGTTGGATTCGCTGGATCACTGTGGACCCGAGAAGGGGAGTCCGAGTGAACATCGCTCCTTTATCAGTCAAAAGTCTTCTGAAAAAACACCTTTTTGACAACACTACAACTCTAGTTATTTCAGAAACTTCAGAACACTTCGAATTTTTTCCAGAGATGCCAACTAAGAAGCAAACAAGAAATCAGCCAACAAACATTATCATGCCAGATCTAGATCAGATTACTGGGATGAAAAAAGATGGAGATCACCAGGCTATGATCAGCTACCTTTCTGATCAGTTGCCAAAGATCCAAGGAAATACAGCAGTTGTTTTTTCTTCCAAGACTGCTCTTAAGAGATACTTTTTCGATACTTCAAAAATCATGCCAGAGAGTCATTATATCTTGGGAGAAGACATTAGCGGTGGAGCTGGCAAGCTGAGAGATCGCTATAGCTCTTCTGATTCAGCAAATAAAGTGATCTTCATGACCTACCGAAATATGAGGATGTTTGCTCCAGAGCTGCTCGATCTCGATACGATTATCCTCCAGAGTTTTCCATTTGACCCTCCAGGATTTCCAGTCCACCAAGCTCGCTCTGCTCAGAGCTCAAATGCCTTCATGGACTACGCCTTGCCACGCACCCAGCAAAATCTCCTAGAAATCATCAGTAACTTCTCAAGCAGAGAAGGCACTCGTGAGCTCTATGTATTAGATAGAAGAGCTCAAGACAAGGGCTATGGGGCTGATCTCTTGCAGGTTGTCTAGTTTATGTGGCTCATTGAGCTCATCTTTAAAAAGAAAGCTCACATGAATGGTCTCTCTTTTCTTTAAACGAAATAATAAATGTAAAGCTTTATTGACATTTTTGAGTCTGTATCTTATACTGTGTCACTCTTAATATCACTCTCTATGTCTGAAGTATCATGTGGTAATCCAGAAAATCATCGTCCTTCCTTGAAAGAAGCACTTGATCTTCAAGGTATTGATGAAAAGAGACTAATAGATATCCTCATCACGCCTGGTAAGGCACAAGCACTTATCGCAAAGATAGAACAGCTATCTCCTTCTAAGACTGCATTTATAGCACAAGAAACAAGAGGAAAAGTATCAAAAAATGTGCATAATCCATTTGAAAGAAGAGAAATTGAGAATCAAAAATTATTGAATCTACCCCAGGAAGTAAGTGATTTTCATGATGATTTAGAGCCACACGCACTTGCAAAACTTCAACAAGAGCTAAGTCTACAATTGAAGCCATTGTTTGCCGAGGCGAGAAGGAGGGGAATAATTGATAAACTAGGTTCTACTATAAATAGCGATACATTCTATAAAAAAAGAGCTTATCAAGGAAGGGGTGTAAAGATTTATTTGACTCTTACCCAGCATACTTTGATGGAGGAGCTCTCGAAAACTTTGATGCTTTGATGAAACAATCTGTCTATCTTACTGCAGATGGACATCTCCTTTTAGTACAAAAAAAAGGGCTTAAGTGTTCCTTTCAGTGGAGTAAAAGGTGTGAAGAATAAATAAAAAAAGAGGCTCATCCGAGCCTCTTTTTTTATTTATCATGAACAATTCCTAGTTGACCTTCTTTCGAATGAAAGCAGGGATTTCAAGTTCCTCTTCTTTTGTCATTGGTCGACTAGCAGCGGCTTGTTGAGTCTTGTTGAGAGCCTTTTTTAGTGGAGATGGTCGGTGACCTTGAGCACTCATTCCAAATCCCATCACTTTCTTTTGTTGTTCTTGTATTCTTTGCAATTGTACTTCTTCATCAAAACCAGTCGCAACCACAGTGACTTTCACTTCTCCTGTGTATTTGTCGTTCACCACAGCTCCGAAGATCACATGCGCGTCATCAGAAGTGTATTCTGTCACGACACGAGCAGCCTCATCAATCTCAAACATACTGAGGTCATTTCCACCGGTGATATTGAGGATGATTCCTTTTGCTCCTTCGATGCTGAGCTCAAGAAGAGGAGAGTCGATCGCAGCTCGAGCAGCTTCTACCGCTCTGTTTTCTCCAGCTCCAAATCCAATACCCATAAGAGCAGATCCAGCATTTTGCATGATAGTCTTCACATCTGCGAAATCAACATTGATAAGACCGCCAACCGTGATCAGATCAGCGATACCTTGTATACCTTGTCTCAAGACATCATCAACAATGGTAAAAGCATCCGTTAGAGGAGTTTTTTTATCGATGATGTTCAAGATTTTGTCATTTGGGATGACGATGAGGGTATCAACACGTTCTTTCAATACTTCTAGAGATTGTTCAGCGTGTTTCATACGAGTAGCTCCTTCAAAAGAGAAAGGCTTCGTAACGATAGCAACAGTGAGAGCTCCAAGTTCTTTGGCAGCTTCAGCGATCATCGGTGCAGCTCCAGATCCAGTCCCTCCACCCATACCAGCAGTGATGAAGACCATATCAGCTCCTTCGAGAGCAGAACGGATTTCTTCTGAAGATTCTTCAGCAGCTTTCTTTCCAGTTTCTGGATTTGATCCAGCTCCAAGACCTTTAGTAGTTGCTTTACCGATATTGATCTTGTGAGGAGCGCTATTGTGATAAAGTGCTTGAGCATCGGTATTTACAGCGATGTAGTCAACATTCATGAGATCGCTATCGATCATTCGGTTAACAGCATTTCCACCTCCACCTCCGACTCCGACCACTTTGATCTTCGCCATCGGAGAAACATCTGGAATAGTATCTACATCTATTTGAGCAGTTCCACTTCGAGGAGTTTTTTTATTGGAAAAGAGTTTTCGTAGTTCGTCCGCCATAATGAGGGGAATAAAGAATAATAATTACAATTACGGGAGCAGTCTCTTAAGGAAACTTCCCATGCCTTTCATGACATTGCCAGCTTTGATACCACCAAAAGAGAAAGATCTTTGTCGATCAGATTTTGCTCCCATCGTGACGAGACCAAGCATGGTAGCAAATGAAGGATCATCGATACGGTCAACGATTCCTTCGATGTTATGAGGGAATCCAATCTGTACTGGGAGCCCTAGGACATTTCGAGCAAGGTCGAGGCATCCAGGGATTTTAATGGCAGATCCTGTAAGGAGAGCTCCGGCAGGAAGCTTTCCATCTCTATCAACTCTCACTAATTCTTCAAGCACAAGGCTGAAGATTTCATGATAGCGAGCTTCTATTATCTCAGCCAATTGTTTCTTGGCAACTCTATGAGTGTCTACTTGTGAGATCGCAGAAAGGTCAATATCATCAAGGTCACTAATGTCTTTAGGATTAGTAGATCCATATTCAATTTTGAGTTTTTCAGCCATATCAATACTTGTCCGTAGTCCTATAGCAACGTCATTGGTAACATTTTCTCCACCTACAGGGATGACTGCAGTATGTAAGAGTACGCCTTCTTCATAAATTGAGACGCTTGTGGAAGAAAGTCCAATATCTATAGCGACCACCCCTAATTCTTTTTGTCTCTTTGAAAGCACAGCATCAGCAGAGGCTAATGGTGCTGGGAGGAAGTCTTCAATATCAATCCCCACTTGATGAGCACATTTCTCGATGTTCTTCACGATAGGTCCTACTCCAGTGATGATTTCAGCATCGACTTCAAGTCGTATACCTGACATCCCTACGGGCTGCTTCACGCCTCCTTGATTGTCGATAGTGTACATCCGAGGGACGACTCTTACGATGATACGATTCATAGGAAGCGGAAGTGTTTGAGCAGCTTCTACGACTCGGTGCACATCATCAGCAGTGATCTCTTGGCCACTGATAGCTACCACTCCTTTAGAAGGAATAGCTTTTAGGTGATGTCCTGAGATACTCATAAAAACACTATCAACAGATTCACCTGCCATTCTTTCAGCAGCCTCTAGTGCTTGTGAGATGTTTTTTAGTGTTTCATTGAGGTCAACAATGTTTCCTTTTCTAATCCCGTGGGAGTCAGCTAATCCAACGCCAATGACGTTGAGTGATCCAGATTCGCTGTCTATTTCAGCGATTACGGTACGAATCTTTGATCCTCCGATGTCAATACCAGCGATAAGTTGATCTTTAGCCACAGAAAAAAGTTAACAGTAAAACTGACGAATTAGTCAGCAAAATTTACTATAAAGAACGCACAAATTATTTGCAAACCTTTACCAGTAATTTTCCTCTATTTAAAGTCATAAAAATGACATTGTACTCAAAAATTGCTCAGCTTTTTTGGCTCTCTAAAAAGCTTTCCATGATTTTGTCTTCGAGCAACTTCATTACTCGGTAATCTTCATCTTCGATGTGGTCATAACCACGAATGTGAAGCAAGCCATGTATAACTAATTTATACACCTCCATTTCAAGTTTTGAATATTGATCAAGTATTTTGTTCGACCAATCTTCACTTGTAGCCTGTCTTTGCGTCTGTGGGTATGAGATGAAAATCTCTCCAATAAGATCTTGCTCATCCGTATCTCCTTCAAAATAAGGAAAAGAGAGCACGTCAGTGACTTTATCCTTCTTACGGTAATCTCGATTCAACTCTTGGATTTTCTCATCATCACAAAAGATTAGGTTTAAATCACCTGCTAAGTTCCCAATTTCAGTATCAATAAGAGCAGCAATCTCTTCGTAATGAGAAGAGGAGGGGAGGGAGTAGGAGTGATGATTGTGGGTGATTATTTGCATGAAAAATATCAAAAATCAAAAACGAAATGCGAAACAAAATTCAAATCAGAAATGACAAAGGGAAAATTGGAATTTGAATCTTTGATATTTGTTTCGTGTTTCTTTATTAGGATTTGAAGTTTAACGTCTAAATTCCATTGGATAAAGAGGAAAAGCTTCAATATGAGGATTGAAATGGCTTATTGATAAGGGAATTTACAATTTTCACTTTTCAATTTATAATGAAATCTCAAATGAGAATGCTACAATGGTCAATGTTTCCTCAATGAAAATTGTTTGAAAATTAAAAATTCTAAATTGAAAATTGCCCCATGATCCTCCCCATCTACACCGGAACCGAAAATGATATCCTTCGCCAGGTAGCGAAACCTATCTCACAAGTGACCAAGAAGCATCAGAAGCTTATCAAAAACATGAAAGATACCATGGTAAATGCACATGGCCTTGGTCTTGCAGCTCCGCAAGTGGGTATTAGTGAGCGTATTTTGATAGCAAACTTCCAGTGGGGGAAGAAGGTCGGTCAGGACGAGCAAAAAACAGCTTTAGTAAATCCAGAAATTATCGCTCATTCAGATGAAATTGTCATGGGTGAGGAGGGGTGTCTCAGTCTCCCTGAGGTTTATGCTGAGGTGAAGAGATATCAATCAATTACTGTAAAATTCCTCGACGAAAAAGGTAAAGAAAAGATCATGGAGCTTGAAGATCTTAATGCTCGTATCGTTCAACACGAGATCGACCACTTAGATGGGAAGCTCTTTGTTGATTATCTTGATGAAGCGGTCATCGGGAAGTATGAAAAAGAGCTCGCAGAAGCAAACATGGCTCACATGGAGCAGGCAGGTCAGCATAAGGTGGCTGAAGGTCAGTTCTAAACTACCTACTGAATAATCTCTCCATAAAGCTCCTCATCACTGAAAATTCTTTCGGTTATTTTTGGAGCACTCCCATCTAGTAGGAAATCATAAACCTTCATGTAAGAACCCAATATTTGATCATCTTCATCATTTGCAATTCCTTCAAAGCAAGACCATTGCAAGCCAGTGTCGGTCAAAGAAGCATCACAAGCATAGAATTCCCCTCCTGTAGCCGTATTATCAAATACACGGATATCATTGTGGACAAAACTTTCATCAGAAGTAAGGATAACAAGAGTGTTATTCTCACCAATGCTATCCGTAGACCCCCCTACAACATCTATATCATTACCTACATGACAGACCACGGCCGCATAAAAAGGCTTCTGAACGGAGTCAAAGACTCTTTTTTCGAGAGTTTTGATGTAGTCAGGAGTGTAGAGGCTTAAATTCATCAGTAAACGAGCTTCATCATCAACAATCAATGTGCTCAATAAATCACCTCCAGGAACAAGATTTCCTTTGGTATTTAAGCCTCCTCTATTTCCATTCTCTAAATCTACACAGTCTGCAGACCCAAATTCTTTGTCATCTCTAAAATTCAGTCCATTCCATTGGATGATTTCTGAAGAGAGTTTCCATTGGTCGTAGGGAGAAACATCTGGTTCATCTAAGAGGTCCTCATTGTTGTTGTTGGTAGGATCCTCAAGGGGCGGTTCTTCTTTTTTTTTAGCTTCCGGAAACTCATTTTTCTTTTCGGTTTCCATTATTTGTTGGCTTTCTTGAGTAAGCGGAAGTGAGACCTTCTCTTGTGTTTTAATATGATCTTGCATGCTAAAGTAGATAATTACACCAGCAATTATGCTCAAAAAGAGGAGAAGAGAGAGGAATTTTTTCATGGAAGAGTTTTAAATTAAAAACCCCTCAAGAATAACTTATTATTTATAAATTACAAAAAGTCATCAACTATCCTTGAAGCTCTTTCGAATAACACTGCCACCCCAGATTACGACTCTCCATATGATCGACTGCGCTAGCTATCCATTTTTCAGGTTTATCTTCGAGACGAGCATGATGCTCGAAAAACTCTCTAAATCCAATCATTCTCATGTCTTGCTCCTTCATCATCTTTTTCACGATAGGGTTCCTGGTCATGGCAATCAAGACAGCATCAGGATATTTTTCTTTCATCCATTTCATTCGATAAGAGTCCAAGTTCTTTGAGAGTCCTTGGCCTTCATAAGCCGGCAGTGTTGCCCTTTTGGTAAGAAGGAAAACGTCACGTCCATCATCAGCTTTTCCATAGAGCTTAAAGCCAGCTATCGCTGCTACTTTTTCTTGTTCTTTAATGATGAACAGTCCTTCTTTATCTGAGCCGTCTATGATGTTTCTTAAGACTTCTTTTTCATGGGTCCTATATTGATGAGGGGTCCCCGAAGGAAATACAATACGAGAGAAGCTATCTGCTATAGGGTTTCCAGATTTTTGAAGGAGTTCTGCGATTATTATACGAGTATTTGCAAAAGCAAGAGGAGGGATAGTGTGGCAAGTGCTTTGGAGATGACCAACGAGTTCATCTAGATTAGCTTCATTAATGTCTTCTTTTTTCGCGAGTTGTACTGGCTTTAGATTTTTCATTTTATTGAAATATATAAGTGTTCATTATACTTTAAAAAGCACCTTATTGAAGGCGTTTGTGACGATGTATCCATACAACTCTATGATTATCTATGATAAAAATCACTGCCTCAGTAAATCTAAATCAAGGTCTACGTTTGAGAGAGACTCAAGCAATATTTTTTTGGCGTCATCAATTCCCTTGTTGTATGAAGCTTTGCTGATGGGCTCTAAAATGGTGTCCAAAAGGTCTTCGGCAGCAATAATCCCAATCTGTTCATCACGCTCGTCTTGGAAGTAAGCAATGATATTTTCAAGACATTCTCTTTTTTGCTGAGATGAAAGGATATCCCATAAGGGTTTACGGTTACTCATGAAGTTTTATTAGGAAGAATGGTGCTCCTGGCAGGGATCGAACCTACATCTACCCCTTAGGAGGGGGTTATTCTATCCATTGAACTACAGGAGCAATATCACGAGGAAGTATACCTGCATCTCTTGTTGCTTATAAAGCTACTTTTTTTCAAAAATTTATTAAAGGTCCCTCTTTTTTGAAAGAGAGGGAAAAGAAGCGTCAGCGAGAAAAGGGTGAGATTATCAGAAAAAAACCCCGCTTAGGCGATAAGCGGGGTTGTGTATGAGATCCAGTTCAAGCCTTTTATTTTTGTTTGAAGGATCTTTGTATTGGTTTTGAGGATGACGAATCCTACAGTTTTGCCTTTTTTCTGGTAGTTATGGTCTTACCAGACCGTTACCGTCTTCGGTATCTCATTCCCGGGGGAGGAGAAGTGAATCAGGCCTTATGATCGCCGTTCCCAGAGGGAGTGATCATTATCTCGCATAAGCGAGTCTTGGAGGCTGTAGCCCCATGAATCAAGTCAATGATTCACAGTATGAAAAGCAAAAGGGGAAAGAAGAGGGCGATACCAAGTGCCGCGCCGAAGGTATGTGTGAAATCTGCTTATCTCTAGGAGCAGAATGTCTTCCTGGTAAGGATCTACGAGGAAAATGTAGGGTTGCGATGTGAATCCCACAGGACTCATATACGAACTCTTATTAAATGTGCGGTTCGGGCGAAACATTGGTCCTGACACTGTGTCTGGGGGACCGTCTTCTTTCTCCACTAACTTTTCAAGAGAAGAAAAGGGGAGAGTTTTCTTTGCCGGTTTTTCAATGTCCAAATCATCATTTCGTTATACTATAATCGGTATACATCTGAACTGCAAATGATTACTTGTACATGTTCTACACAAAAGTTGTAGAATAACATTTTTATACAGGTATAGAATCCGCCATTTTCCTTACAAGAAAGGAAAAAAGAGAAAATAATTAAAATAATGAAATCTAGCCAAGAAAACTTTAAAAAAGACACTTTTCCCACTTTGTAGCAGTTCGCAGATAGTGTAATTTAGATTCGTATTCTTAATTATTCACCATGGAAGCTCAAAACCTCAGCATATACTCAGAACATGAAACATTTGTTGAGCTTTTAGAATCTTTTGGGGTCGTCCAGAAAGGACATTTCGAATATAAAGGGAAGGCGGAAGATGGGACTCGAAAACATGGAGACTATTACATCAACTACCGATTACTAAAGACAGACCAAGAATTAGCTCTCAGGCCTCATTATATAAAAGCGATAAATGAGTGGTGGGGAGATAAGGATAATCTTATTATTGTAGGGGTAGCTATGGCGTCCCTTTCATTGCCCAAAGTCATCCAGTTAGAACTCTTCGAACAAAAAGGCATCGAATATGCATATACAGAAAAAAGAGATGGAGTTTTGGGGATATATGGAGGACAAGCGGACAAGATAAAGGGAAAACATGTCCTTTTCATCGAAGATATTTGTAACAACGGAACCTCTACCAAGGAACTTCTTCAAAAAATAGAAGAGCAAAAGGACGAATGGGGAATCACAGGTTTCAATTTCCTCTATGGGGTTCATCGAGGTCATACTTACTTCGAAGCTCCTGAAGGAGTATTTGCAGCTATGGGACATTTCAAAGCTCTAGCTTATCATAAAGACGAGTGTCCAGAATGTGCCAAAGGAGAGACTCCTTTAAAGGAATACAAGAAATAAAAAAATCAAATCCCATAAACGAAATTCGAAACAAGTTCGAAACATGAAAGACCAAATACCAACAGAGTGAGTGATTGGGATTTGGATATTGGCTTTTGTTTCGTCTTTCGAATTTGATTTTTGGCATTTCTTCCCGAGTATGTGAGAATACCTATGATCTCTAAATACATTATGACATCTCTTACACTCAGAAAACCCGATGACTTCCATAATCATCTCCGGCAAGGAGAGATGATGCCTCATTTAGTAAAAGAAGTCGCAAAAACTTTCGCCCGGACAAATGTCATGCCAAACACCTTGCCTCCAGTCTTCAATCCTGAAGACCTCAAAAAATATCATGAAGAACTGAAAGCTGTAGGTACAGATCTCGAGTTCCTCATGACCTTCAAGGTCATGCCTGATACGACACCTGAAATGATCCCTGCTTTGAAAGCAGCAGGAGCTACTGCCGGTAAGCTTTATCCATTGGGAGTAACGACTAATTCTGAAGATGGAGTAGCTGATATCCAAGCTCTTTTCCCAACCTTTCAAGCTATGCAAGAGCATGGCTTAGTTCTCTGTCTCCATGGAGAAGTCCCGGGAGTTGAGTCTCTTAAAAGAGAGGAGGCTTTCATGCCAACACTCAAAAAAATCCACGAAAATTTCCCAAAGCTTCGTATTGTCCTCGAGCATGCTTCTAGTAAAGCTGCCGTTGAGGCTGTCAAAGCACTCGGAGAAAACGTAGTGGCGAGTGTGACAGTTCATCACCTCTTGATCACTATTGATGATGTCCAAGATAAAACTGGAGTAGTGGATCATCCCCATCATCTCTGTATGCCTATCTGTAAGACAGAGGCTGACCGACAGGCATTGCAAGAAGTGGTACTTTCTGGTCACCCGAAGTTTTTCCTCGGGACGGACTCAGCTCCTCACTTAAAGACAAAGAAAGAGTCAGGGAATCCTCCAGCAGGAGTCTATACTACTCCAGTCGCTATACCATTATTAGCGCAGTTTTTCGAAGAAGCTGGTAAATTAGAGCTTCTAGAAGCTTTCGTGAGTCAGTACGGGGCGGAGTTTTATCAATTGCCTTTAAATGAAGAAAAAATAGAACTTATAAAAGAAAACTGGTCGGTTCCAGAAGAAATGTTTGGAGTAGTGCCCTTCCGCGCAGGGGAGCAGTTGAGTTGGAAGGTCCTGTAAGTTCGATGTTGGAAGAGGTAGGTAGTCCAGGGGTGAGAGCTGGTGAGATCTAAGGGCTCATAGCTTATGGTCAATAGCCAATCGATTTATCTCACTGAGTAAATCTCACCCTGTTTCACTCCGTTTGCTATCCCTCTCCTTTTCAAAGGAGAAGGACTAAGATTTCTTTTTTGTTCATCGTAAATGAATTGAGATGGTCCGGGATTCTTGAGCTTTCTCTTTTGAAAAAGAGAAAGAAGAGCTCATGAGAGCGGAAGATTGAGATTTAGATGCGAAGCTTAGCTATTCTAGTAATACAGGGGCTGAAGAGCTAGAAAGTCAGCTAGCTTGCCAAAAATAAGCCTTTATGGTCCCTCTCGTTGAGTAAGGGGCCATTTTGGAGTATAATGAAAAGAAATAAAAATAAAAAAACATGGCACTTCAACTCGATGCTACCCCTGAACTTCAGGGAGCAATAGCATCAATCTCAGAATCAACTCGTCTGATGATCCAAGAAAACAGTAAGGAGAAAGACGCTGCAGTATTCATAGCAGATAAAGCTCTCAGCGCTCTTGATGGACACGAAAGCACCAAGAAGCTTCTCTTGATTCAGCTCAGAGGCATTGAGGACAATGAAGCATTTAGTGTAGAAAGCAGCCGAAGAAAGGCAGAGAAAAATTGTCAAAATATCTTGAAGGGGATGAAAAAAATGGCAGAGAAAAAGAATACTTCTTTTGAAAAAGTAAAAGAGGCACTTTTGATGAGTCTTGAGATTGATGCTCTTCAAGCTCAATTCACGCAGCAAAGTTATGAAGCATTAGTCCCAGCTGATAATAGTGCTCTCGAACGAGCTATAAAAACAAAGAATATCAAGCTGCTAGTATCTGAGCTGAACTATCATCCAATCTTAAAAGATGAAGTACTGAAGATCTTAGAAGATACTAAGGAGCTTCAGACAGGGGTGATTGGTATTCGTCGAATGCCTATGAGTACTGAAGCCCGAAAAATTGCTCTAGAAATATACAACGCTGAGATGATCGATGATCTCTTGGTAAAAATATAAAAATACATATACACAAAAAATGAATGAATCAACTACTGTCTTACTAGATCAAAAACAGGATGCTTCACTCGAGGCTCAGCATATCCTTTCGATCTCAGAAACAATTATTAACGAAGTCAGCAAAAACTTAGCCGGACTTTCTTATCGAGATAGGGTAATACAAGACTTAGAAAAACAGCTTGATAATCCACAAAAAGAATTGAGCTCTGCAACAGAGTCAGACATCAATCTCTCAGATGCAATAAGGCATGGTGTTCCAAGGCAAGGATATCTTCACCTCTTATTGAATCGCCTAAAAAATGAAGACCAAATATCTGATGGAATTTCAAATAAAACCATAGGTCTTTTTCGAGAAGGAGATGATGAGTATAAAAAAAAGATCTATCAACATTTAACACAGCTTCATCCTTCATCCATAAAGGAAGGAAAATCAATGACAGAAGAGATTCAACGAATCTACAGATTTCTTGAGAAAGAAGCTAATGAAAAAAAAATTCCCAAGTTATTAGCAGTATCAGAGTTTTATGAAAGCTTAGTGCTCATGAAAAGATTTTCTGAGACTAGAGATGCAGTGAGTTTTGTAGAAGATGCAGGAAATTCTCCCGAGTGGGTGACAAAAGCGAAGACAGTGAGTGAGGAGGAAAGAAGGCAGTCACTTAGTGTAGCAACGTCATTAGTCCCACGTCTTAAGGAGGGAGATGTCATAGTGATAAAAGGACTCTTTGGAGTAGAGGATGAATTTACAGTAAGAAAGAATAACAAAGTTTCGAAAGTACTGATGACCGAAAACGAAGAAGGGGTGCAAAGGAATTTCAGATATCGTTCACCTGGAGCACTTGAAGGATCGATGTCAGATGTCTTAAGAGTGACAAAATATAACGCAGGTAAGAAAGAAGAGACAAAAACGATTTATATCCCAGGGATTCAAAAGCACATAGACGATGCTGCAAATTCTGAAGAGGCAATAAGTGCTGATTGGGCTGCGAAGCAAAGAAGAAGAAGGGCAGCTTAGGGTCAATTTATGCTAAGGCTCAAATATTTACTTTCCTTCTTTTCTTTCCTATACTGGGAGCAACTAAACGAATCACTCCTCCTTTATGGACACATCCATCGACTTCCTTGGCATCAAGTTTCCAAACCCCTTGGTGTTGTGTTCGGGATATCTTGGGATGACGGCTTCTACTTGGGACAATGTCGCAAAGAGAGGCGCTGGTGGGATTACTACTAAATCTATCTGGCTTAATGAACACAAAGGTCATCCAAATCCGGTAGTGATTGCAAATCAAGATTTTGTCGTCAATGCAGTTGGTTTACCAGATGCTGGTATACAAAAAGCGAGCAAAGAATTTGAAGAATATTTAGACAGAAAAAATGGAGTTCCGTTGATTGTAAATATAGTAGGGGGGAAGGCAGATGATTTCGTAGCGATTGCAGAAGCAGTGCATAAACTCAAGCCTCAGATCATCGAGGTGAATATGTCTTGTCCAAATGTCGAAGATGAACACGGGAAGCCTTTCGCGACTGACTGTCCTCGTGCTGCAGATCTGACGAAACGCTTGAAAGAAGTGACAGACATTCCAATGATCATCAAGCTTTCTCCAAATGTAAATAACATCCAAGAAATTGCTCAGGCAGTAGTCGAAGCGGGAGCTGATGGAATCACTGCGATCAACACCTATGGACCCGGACTCGTCATCGACATAGACTCAGCTCAACCAGTATTAGCCAACAAGTTTGGTGGAGTTTCTGGACCTGGTATCAAACCATTAGCTGTCAAAAAGGTCTTCGATATCCATGATACAGTGAAAGTTCCTATCATTGGAATGGGGGGAATTATTTCAGGAAAGGATGCTCTAGAGATGATGATGGCTGGAGCAACTTTGATTGGTCTCGGTTCGGCTCTCTACTATCGTGGGGAAGACGCCTTTAAGATCGTCCTCGATGAGATGGTCGAATGGTGTGAAGCCAATGGAGTGAAATCATTCAACGAAGTGATCGGTAAGACTCACAAAGTGTTAGCTCTCGATAATCTTTAATACTAATAATTCTTGGAGTCTTCATAAAGATTCTGAAAATTCGATAATTCGATAATTTGAAAATTCTATGCTAGACGACATCCCAAAAATGCACGAGATCATCCGGGTCATCCCAGAGAACTCAACGATGAAGACCCTTGTCTTTGCCTGTGATTTCGACGCGACTCCTGGTCAGTTTGTAAACATGTGGATTCCTCGTCTAGATGAAAAACCTTTCTCAGTAGCTTTCGCCAACGGACGTGAGCTTCATTTGACCATTGCAGATGTTGGACCTTTTTCTCATCAAGCGACTCAACTCGGAGTAGGGGATAAAGCAGGACTTCGAGGACCATACGGGAAAGGTTTTGAGTTCCAACCAAATCAAAAGATTGCCATGGTTGGAGGAGGTTTCGGGTCAGCTCCACTGTATTTCACGGCTCATCATGCTGTAGAGGCAGGCTGTGAAATCGATTTCATCATCGGAGCCCGACGTAAGGATCTCCTGATCTACGAACAAAGAGTCGAAGACTTAAAAGGGGCAACACTCTATGTAGCTACAGACGATGGGTCCGTCGGTCATCATGGCTACAATGTCCAGGTATTGGCTCAACTCATGGAAGATAAAAAATACGATACGATCATGACTTGTGGACCAGAAGTAATGATGGCTGCTGTCGCAAAATTAGCCGAACAATACGACACCGCTGCTCAGATCTCCCTCGAACGTTTCATGAAATGTGGCTTCGGTCTCTGTGGACAATGTGTCGTCGATCCGACTGGAGATACGACCTGTACCAAAGGACCAGTAGTGTCACTAGAATATGTCAGGAAGGTCGATGAATTTGGGAAATACCATCGAGATGAGATGGGGAAGAAGCATAATTGGTAATGAAGTGGTCATTGTCTAAAAAAGCAGACTTATGAGCCTGTTTTTTTGTTACAAAAAATGGACATTAATCTACATTGAGATATACTGTCACCTTGTAATTCCACTATGGAGCTCATAAAGAGTACAGAACGGACGAGAGTAGAAGATCAGTTTGAATATTTAGTAGGGAGACAAGACTCTCAAGCAATTTTTCATGCTGAAGTTAGAGCTGAGATCCAAGATCTTCTAAAAGAAATTGAAGCCCATCATCGCAGGTACTATTTTCCACTGGTGATGTATATAAGAAGGTTCATGGCTCTCAGGATTTCAAATACAGAGAAGTTCGAATACAGGAACTCATTAATAAAAGTGATTAAAGAGAGCACGATAAAATCAAGCAGTGATATTCTAAGATCTGTTTTAGCTGGTCTTTGTGAGAGCTCCTGGATGGAGTCAGTAGTTGGATCAACACAAGACCTTGATGGAGTGTTTGGAGATGCATATGAAAAATCAGCTTTTCAACATTTCCAAGAAAAAAAAGATGTGTGGAGAAGAGAGGATCCTTGGGTACAAAGGCAAAGTTTACGACAAAAGATATGTCTTTCGATGGAAGAATACTGTATGCAAGCCTATCAAGAAGGAAATGCTCTTCTCATAAAAGATGAAGAGGGTGTAAATGTGTGGCTCGTAAAACATCACTCGAATGGAGGGAGTTATGGTGAATTTACAGTATTAGTGCATCTAAATACTGGTGAGGTGTATACCCCAAATAAGGCTATCTTGACTGCCATCACAAGGATTTTATCGATGAAAACTCATCAGGTCGTACAACTATCCTGTATCGCTGAAGAGATTGGGTCGGATGAGATGTTATTACACTTCACTCGTCTTGTGGATATAAAAAATGAAAACTTCGTGAACTTCAGAAAAGAACTCTTAGAGAAATACAGTACACTTGTTTCTGAAGCATAGCTTTTTTGCTATGCTGATGCTGCCTAACTTTCTAATAAAAAATTTATGAACTTCGCTGATACTCTCATCGACAAAATAAAAGACACGAGCCCTATATGTGTCGGTCTTGATCCACGTTTTGATCAAATACCAGAGCATATCAGAGAAGATGCTCCGACACCTGGTGCGGCATTCTTTGAGTTTAACAAAGGGATCATCGACGCAGTACATGACTTGGTGCCTATCGTAAAACCTCAGATTGCTTTCTATGAAATGTTAGGACTGGATGGACTTGCAGCACTCGTACGGACTATGGACTATGCTAAAGAAAAAGGACTCTTAGTTCTCTTAGATGCCAAGAGAAATGATATCGGTTCGACAGCTCAAGCCTATGCCAATGCTTACCTTGATGAAGAAGGGGATTTCACTGCTGATGCGCTTACGGTCACTCCTTATCTCGGAAGCGATGGGATCAAACCATTCACAGAAATGTGTCTAAAAAATGGAAAAGGGATATTCACTTTAGTGAAAACTTCAAATCCAAGCTCAGGAGATATTCAAGATCGCAAAGTGGATGAGACTGGACAGGCTATATACGAGCTGATGGGACAATTAGTAGATTCATGGGGTGCAGATCTCATCGGAGAGTCTGGATACAGTTCGGTCGGGGCAGTAGTCGGAGCAACTTATCCTGATGAAGCGAAAAAATTGCGAAAACTCATGCCAACGAGCATTTTCTTAGTCCCAGGGTATGGAGCTCAGGGAGGTGGAGCAGCTGATGTGTTGCCCTGTTTCAATGAAGACGGACTTGGAGCCATCATCAATAGTTCAAGAGGAATCATCTTTGCTTATGAAAAAAATAAAAACTATAGCCCTGAACAATATAAAGAAGCAGCTCGAGCAGCTGTAGTAAATATGAAAACTGATCTGGAATCAGTACTAGCATAACCATAAAACAGATTTAGCACTCTAGACAAAAGAGTGCTATTTTGTTATTCTTATAAAGAGTAGAGAATACAGTTTTTAGGTCTTAGCTCTACTTCCTACCAGCTACAAGCTATCCCCTTAAATCCCCATGAACGACCCTTACGATACTCTCGGCGTTGGTAAAGACGCGACAGATGAGCAGATAAAAAAAGCTTATCGAAAACTCTCAAAGCAACATCATCCAGACCTCAACAAAGACACTCCTGGAGCTGCTGAAAAGTTTAAGGAAATAAATGCTGCTTATGAAGTCTTAAGTGATAAGCAAAAACGAGCCCAATACGATCAATTTGGATCAGCTTCATTTGGAGGAGGACAAGGAGCAGGAGGTTTCGGAGGTTTCGACTTTAATGGATTCCAGGGGGGGGGAGCAGGAGGTTTTGCTGACATTTTCGAAAGTTTCTTTGGTGGTGCACAAGCCGGAGGAGGAAGCAGAAAGAGGAATTATCGAGGTCAGGACTTAGAAGTGCGTCTGAGTATTGATTTTACTGATGCTATTTTTGGTTCTGACAAAGTGATAAATCTGACTAAAGATATTGATTGCGGGACTTGTGAAGGGAAGGGTGTAGAGAAAGGTTCAAAAATGATGGATTGTGATAATTGTAAAGGAATGGGGCAGGTGACAGCTGTAAAAAACACTATGCTCGGTCAAATACAAACAAGAGCTGTTTGTCCTAATTGCCAAGGTGATGGACAAGTCCCTGAGAAAGCCTGTGGCAATTGCCATGGCCGTGGAAATCTCCGTGCTGATGAGGATATCACAGTGCGTATACCTGCTGGAGTATCAGATGGGACAACACTTCGTCTGACAGGGAAGGGAGGAGCAGGTATGAGGGGACATGAAGCTGGAGACCTCTATGTACAGATCAATGTAAAAGCTTCACCAGACTTCGAAAGAAGGGGTGATAACATCCACACCACTCAAAAAATTCACGTTCTCCAAGCTGTTTTGGGAGATGAGATAGAAGTACAGACAGTCCATGGGCCAGTACGCATGAAAATTGATGCAGGGACTCAATCAGGACAAACCCTTCGCATAAAAGGAAAAGGATCTCCTCGTCTCAATGCATCAGTAACAGGTGATCATATGGTGACAATAGAGGTAGAAATTCCCAAAAAACTTATGGGGACTGAGAAAGAACACTATCAAGAGTTGGCAAAGCTCGCCAAGCTCAGTACCAAAAGTAAGGACAAGAGTTTCTTCTCAAAATTATTCTCTTAGGAGATGGAAAGCTCAGTCATTTGAGATATTCCAAGAATCATCCAAACCACGGAACTCAATTTTCGCATCTTAACTTGATTAGGATTGCCGATTTAGATCACCTATACTACTGACAATTGAATAACAGAATTTATGGAGGTTTCTCTTACCTGGGATTTGGTCGTCATGCTTTTCTTCGTGATCATCATGGCCTATTCCTACATTGTCGGACAAAATGGAACGATCAAGATTATTATATCTTCGTATATTGCCATGCTTGCTGCTAATGGTATCGGAAATCTGGTGGCAAAGTACATATTGGTGAGTCAGCCATTGATAAAGATTATGACCACAAGTCCAGAAGAGAATGTAGTGATTTTTAAAATGCTCATGTTTGTCACAATCACTCTACTTTTGGTCCTTAAGGGGAGTTTTGAGGTAGATGTAAGTCGACATCAGTCAGGTTCTGCAAAATTTGTAGGAACAAGTATTTTTGGTTTTCTTTCTGCAGGGCTTCTCATTAGTACTATACTGGTATTTACTGTCGGTTCAGAGACAGATGGGCTTTTTGGCCAAAATCTCCAACAAGCCATTGACCTCCCATACCGAACCCTATTTGTAGGATATTTGGTTAATTATTATGATTTTTGGTTTGCAGCTCCAGCTATCGCTTTCGTAGCTTTATCTGCTCTTGGGCCAAGTATTCCGCCTATTGCTTTGATTGATGATGAGATATAGCTCACGAAGCATCTATGTCACTGATGGTCTTTTATAAAACTTTCCTTCTTTGATCGTGTCCAAGTTTTGATTTCATATTCTCGACGCATAGCAGCAGACCTTGAATCAAATTCCTCAAAGTAAATAAAGCTAATGGGGCGTCTATTACGAGTGTATTTAGCTCCTTCACCGGCATTATGCTTGGCTTCTCTCGCCTCTAGATCAACACAGTATCCTGTGTAAAGAGAGTTGTCAGCACAGCGAGCGATATAGGTGAAGTATTTCTTCATAATATAAACATTGGTTTTAAGTTCAGTTTGTCGGGAAACTTACATAAAAAACTTACAGTCTTCTTTAACAAACACAATAGCCTGCTGATCAGGAGCTATAGAAAGCTTAGCGAGATATATAACCAGTGATCCTTCGCTCTTCGAACTCGCATTCATCTCGAATTCAATCACTAAGCTTCGCAACTGGTACCCATCTCCTCCTAAATACCCCTTCCGGCACCAAATGTCTTCGGACTTCCAGTATGTTTGCGATGAGTAAGACAAAGTCGCAGTGAATCGGAAAGATCCTGGACTCTTCGAGCTGTTCATCTCGAATTCAATTTGGTGGGCGCTGGGGGACTCGAACCCTCGACCTCCTCGGTGTAAACGAGATGCTCTAGCCAACTGAGCTAAGCGCCCGTGAGGTGTCTCTTGTAGAGACGCAAGAGAAATTTTACCGGGTTTTGTGAGAATTACAAGATTTTTTATAAGCTTGTTTCAGAGTTCTTAGTCTATGCTAAACTAGGAAGGAATTTAACAGATACTATGTCAAAAAAACTTAAAAAATCCCTTCAAAAGATAAAAAAAATTCTCCTCATAAGTATCGTCACAAACCTTATTCTTGCTGTACCAGTACTAACATACCTCTTCAGCTCATCTATGGATGAGTGGCTGATAAAAAATAGCCTGCAGAGGTTTTGTGAAGAACAAAAAGAAACTTTCTCTGGAGAACAGTTTTCAACAGCTTATCTCTGTAGCTTTTTACCGGAAAAAGAATGGTAGAAGCAGGAATAATACTAGCGGTAATCATAGGAGTATCGAGTTCATTAGTGGTTTCTCTGATGATGGTACATGCTTTACTCTATGTTCCTTTTGTCCCCACAGAAAATGGAGTAGTAAAAAAAATGCTAGAAATAGCCGATTTAAAAGATGGAGAGACTATCTACGACCTTGGTTGTGGTGATGCCAGGATATTGATTGAAGCGATGGAGTCTGCTTCCGTTAAAGGAATAGGAATAGAAGTCTCTCGCATGGTGATAACCTTAGCTCGCTTTAGAAAATGGTGGAAAAAATCAAAAGTCCTTCTTATGAGGAAAAATTTTTATGAGCAGGATTTATCAGATGCAGATGTGGTGATTTGTTATCTCTTCCCTGGGGTAATGAAAAAACTTAAAGAGAAGTTTGAAAAAGAGCTTAAACCAGGGGCAAGAGTTATCTCATACAGCTTCCCTATGTTAGAATGGCAGCCTAGTAAAACCCTTACTACAAGGGAAAATAAACCCAAAAACTTCCTTGTCTATCGTTACGATGTCCCAGATGCCTACAGAACTTCAACAGAATAAAAAAGCTGCTTTGCTCATCACCCGCTTCCCATTTGAATCAAGTTGGGGAGGAGAGGAGTCACACACACTTGCTATTGCTCAGTATTTTAGAGAGCAGGGATATGAGGTGATCTTCATGGGGAGCTGTAAAGTCCTTCTAAAGAAGTGTAAAGAACAGGGCTTCATCACAAAAAAAATATGGGCTGGTAAAATGATCGTTACTCCTTGGCAACTTTTTAAATCCTTCTTCTTCTTTCCCTTTATGAAGAGAAATCTCAAGAAGTCATATAGGAAGCTTAAAAAAGAGTACGATATCCAGGCACTCTATTGTCTTTCCTTAAATGAAAAATTGTTCTTAACGGAATCTGCTTTGAAAGATAATGTGAAAGTCACTTGGGTGGAGCATC
The DNA here is from genome assembly GCA_964352145.1 of uncultured Candidatus Peribacteria bacterium. Lineage (GTDB taxonomy): Bacteria > Patescibacteriota > Gracilibacteria > JAUYGZ01 > JAUYGZ01 > CAYGQA01. The sequence goes on along the minus strand of CAYGQA010000002.1, from coordinate 99,370 downwards.
AAGAAATTAGAAATTGGTTATTAAAAAACCCTTGGAAAAAAAAATATAAAAAGCTCTCTCGTCAGGTTAAGCTTGTTCCGATAAGTAAAAAAAATGAGCGAGTGTTGATAGAAGAACTAGAAGTAGAGAAAGAAAATATCGAATTTATCGTAAATGGGATAGAGGTATCCGATAACAAAAAAAAGAATACAAAAGAAAAAGGCGCTATTGTTTTTGCTAACAGACTGATAAAGAAAAAAGGACTCATGGATTTTTTAGAGGCAATAAAAATTATGCCTGAATTATTTTCCGGTAAGAAAATAAAAATAGTTGGGAAAGGTGAAGAAAGAGTAAAAGCTGAAAATTTTGCAAAAGAACATTTGGCTACAGTTAATGTAGAGTTCTTTAATTATCTCAAAAATGAGAATTGGAAAAAGCTTCTCGAAAAGACTGATGTTTTTGTTTCCTGTGCTCAAGACAGCAATGAAACCTTTAGTCTTAATACAGCTGAAGCACTTTCAGAAGGGTGTAAGGTAGTGGTAACAAGATGCTCAGGTATAGCGGACTTCTTAGTAGATAAAAAAGAAGCTTTCTTATGCCAAGCAAAGAACCCCGAAGATATAGCAAAAAAAATAAATGAAGCTGTTGAAGCTCCAGAAGCTATTAGGGGGATGGCAGTGCAGGCAGCTAAAAGGAAGTTTAATAAAAAAAATATGCTTGCTGAATATTATCAATTGATAACGAGAAAAAATGTCTAAGAAAAAAATACTATGTCTAGATCAAGGAGAGTATCTAGGAGGAGCTGAAAGGTTCTTTTCTGAATTACTCTATTTGGTAGGCAATGAATATGATGTCCATCTCATCACTGGATACAATAAAGAATACCAAGAGAGGTATACGAATAGTGCTATCAGCATCCACGAATGTGAGCTACCTTCCCTTAAGCCATTGGGTATCTCCTCTATCAAAGCTTTTAAAAGCTCTCAAAAAAAAATCTTAAAGATACTTGAGTCAATCAATCCTGATCTGATCATTTCTAATACTGTCCGCACACATATTCTCTGTTCATCATTAGCAAAGAAAAAAGATATTCCATTGCTTTGGATGGGGCATGATATTACCTTTCCAAAAACACTTTTAAGATGGTTTTTGCAGTACCCACAGGCGATCATAAGTTGCTCTAGGTATGTAGCTGATTATTATTTACCAGCTGAAAAAAAGAATATAAAAAAAGAACTGCTCTATCCCTATGGAGTGAGTAAAGAAAGCTTGGAGTCTATCGCTATCAAAAGTAAAAAACCTCTCATTGGTATGATTGGGAAGTTTATCCCCTGGAAAGGCCAAGACTTATTCATTCAAATGGCTGCTGAGATACATCAGAAATATCCAGATGTGAGGTTCTCAATCATTGGAGATTCTTATCCTCATGATAAGTCTTCAGAAGAGTTCTATAAAAAATGTACAAAGATGGTCCATGAAAAGGGGCTTGATGGGGTATTAGAAATCCACAAAAGTAATGATGTTCTCTCGGAAATTGCTACATGGGAGATCTTAGTACACTGTTCTAGGGAGCCAGAGCCTCTAGGAAGAGTTATCCTAGAAGGTATGACGGCAGGCTGTGCAGTAGTGGCTAGCGACCTAGGAGGACCTAAGGAGATCGTTCACCATGATGAAAATGGCATTCTCTGCAAACCTTCATTAGGACAGTTAGTAAGAACTGTAGAAAATCTCATTACAAATGACGAGAGAAGACATAAACTGCAACGAACTGCTAAGCAGTGGATCCGAGATCACTTTATGTGGAAAAAAACCAAGCAGCGCTTTATGAAGGTGATCAATGAGCTATGAGTCACAGTAAAAATGACCTGCCGATCCGTAGCTAATAGGAAGATATGTGTGAGTCGATGAACAAACAGTTACCTTGAAATGAAGTTGCCCATCCTTCGCTAAAGCTTCGGAGGGCATTCTTCTCTTCGAGAAGAATGGTGGGCGATGCAAGACTTGAACTTGCGACCTCGACATTATCAGTGTCGCGCTCTAACCACCTGAGCTAATCGCCCGAACGCAAGAGAAATTATAGGGCCTGATTCTACAAAATCAAGATAAATTACCCCAAATTATAACTCTTAGCAGGTTCAGGGAGTTCTAGCTCAGCTTCTGGATAAAAACCTTTAATACGCTCGGCAAATGCCTCACGAGAGCTTTGTTCTCCATGGATAAGGAAGATTTTCTGAAGACCTTTAGTGTTTTTCACATATTCATCAAGCAATCCCATGTCTGCATGTGCTGATAATGACTTGAAAACATGTACCTGGGCTTTCACTTCATATTCTCTTCTAAGGATCTTTACCACCTTATCACCTTGGGCAATCTTACGTCCTAGAGTCTCTACTGCTTGGTATCCTACTACGAGGATAGAGGTTTCAGGCTCTTCGATATGATTTTTCAAATGGTGTCGTACTCGACCATTTTCCATCATCCCTGACCCAGCCATAATGATAGCAGGTCCTCTTAGGTGATTGAGCTCTTTAGACTCTTCTACAGATTCAGTGAAATGGAGGTTTGGAAAAGAGAAAATTTGACGATGTTTACTAGCTCTTTTTTTAAGGTCTTCGTCATAATACTCAGGATGCTTTTCAAAAACTTTTGTCAGTTTACCAGCCAGGGGACTATCGACATAAATATTCAGTTGAGGGATCCTCTTCTCATGAATAAGATTTTCCAAACGGAGGATCATCTCTTGGGTCCTCTCCAAAGCAAAAGCTGGAATGATAATCTTACCCCCACGCTTAGCAGTATCAGTGATTATACGAGCGAGATCATCTTCTATATCTCCCACCCCTTCATGAGCGCGATCTCCATATGTGCTCTCGATCATCAAAATATCAGCTTCATTGACCATTGTCGGGTCTTCGATGATTGGCATGTTTGGTCGACCAAGGTCTCCAGTGAAGACGAGTTTTTTCTCCCCTTTATCAGTTTGGATTTTTAACACAATGATAGAAGAACCTAATACATGTCCAGCATCTTGAAATTCTGCTGTGACACCCTCTACAACTTCAAAAGATTCGTCATAGTTCATTCCTACGAATTTTTGTAAACACTTATCAACATCTTCCATAGTGTATATGGGTTCTCTTTTTTTAAGAGGGGAATCAATATTGTTCTTTAAGAAAAATTTTTCATCTTCCATTTGAATCCTTGCAGAATCCATAAGCATAGGATCACAGAGTTCTTTAGTCCCTTTACTTGCATATATAGCTCCTGAGTAACCTTCTTTAACAAGTTTAGGGAGTAATCCGGTATGATCTACATGAGCATGAGATACAAGCACAGCATCTATGCTGGATGCATCAAAACCAAATTCTTGATTTTTTTCGGCTGCTTCTTCTCTTTTTCCTTGGAAGAGCCCACAGTCTAATAAAATTCTTTTTCCTTGCGGAGTTTGGATCAAATGTTTACTACCAGTTACTTCGCCAGCGGCTCCGTAACAAGTTAAAGTGAAGGGAGAAGACATAACTCTTTAAGCTAAGATTATAGTACCCCCATCTTAGGGGAGTGAAGCCAAGGAAACAAAGTGATAGCAGAGATCTAGGCTACAAAAAATGGCATCAGAAAGAGATCGATCTTCAAATGCTCTTGTTTCTCATTCAAAAACATGGTTTAAGAAGAGGGAAGCTTTATTTTTTTAATGTAGTTGTTATGTCGGATGATGTTTTCGGAGATGATTTCTCTACAGAAACTCCAGCTGCTGATACCAGCAGCACAGGTAGCGGTGATGGGCGTTATGCTCAAGAGCTTATCAGTAAGAAAGTCAGAGGTAGACAAAGAACTTTCTATCTTGATCTCAAAGAGAGTTCAAATGGAAAGTTCGTAAAAATGTCGGAACTTTCTAGAGGTGGACAGCGTTCTACGGTGATGTTTGATGCTGAAGATCTTGAGGAAATAATTATCGCTCTTCAGGAGATTAAGTCAGAAATCTAAGAAAAGTTTTAAAAGCCTGAAAAAAAACCCTGATATATTCATCAGGGTTTTTCTATTCTATTAAGCATGAGAAAGACAGTGTTTTATCTCTTCCAAAGCCATTTTATTTTTTCAAGTTTTGTTCCTTCAAAAACTAAAAGGAAAGTCTTGGTCACTCCAATAGCAGTAAACATAGAGATGACAATCCCTGCGGCCAAGTTAATAGCAAAACCTTTCATGATGCTTGTCCCAAGTCCAAAGAGAATTGCACAAGTGATCAAAGAAGAGACATTCGAGTCCAAGATAGAACTCCAAGCTCTTTCAAAACCATCATTCACAGCGGTGAGGAAGGATTTCCCATCAGCAAATTCTTCACGAATTCGTTCAAAAATAAGGATATTTGCATCTACAGCCATACCAATTGAAAGGATCAAACCAGCTACTCCAGCCAAGGTCATGACGATTGGATTAGCAAGCACAGAGTAAATAAAGCCAACTCCAGCAATACTAAAGATCAAAAAGATTCCTTTCCCAAGTCCATCTACTTTGCTCTTAAAGAGAGACATGGCAAAAGCAATCCACATCACAAAAGCTAAAGAAACAGAAATCAATGGGCTAATCTGAGATTGAATGACAAAGGTAAGGAAAAGCCCATAAACAATAAGCGATATTGCAGCCAGGATTCCAGACATTCGGTAGATCAGGATCATGAAGACAGCAACGAGGATGAGACCAAGAGCTCCAGCATAAAGGCTTTTCTGAAGTGATTCTTGACCAAGAGAGGCTCCAATGTTCAATTCACTTGGTTTCTTGAGTGGAGCAGGTATCGATCCAGCATTTAAGCTCTGTGCTAACTCATTCGCTTCTTGAAGGGCAATCTCTACTCGAGATTCTCCGAGAGTGATCTGAGCTTGTCCTCCTGCAATTCTTTCATTGATCCGAGGAGCTGAGATGAACTCTCCTCCTACAAAGATAGCCATTTGTTTACCGACATTCTGTTCGGTCAGCTCTTCAAAGAGTTGAGCTCCTTCATCATCAAATGAAATAGAAACATAAGGGCGGAAAGTAATTTGGTCATAAACCACATCAGCTCGTTTGAAGTACCGACCATCAAGTTCAGTATTTTGCCATGGCTCTGGGATTGCATTTAACCATACTCTTTCGTAACTATAGACATTTTCTTCTCGTACTCGCCGTAATAATTCATTCGCCTGTTCTTCAGCTTCTTCTACAGTTGCTGTACTTTCACAATCTGCGATGCCTTCATGACAAACTCTCATGCTTGCAATTTGATAACGCTCTTCATTTGGGTCTTTTTTATCGATGAGCTTAATGATGTGATATCCAAATTGAGACTCGACGAGTTCATCAGTAATAGCACCATTTTCAAGCGCTAAAGCAGCTTCACGGTAAGGTTCTACATATTCAGAAGGAACAGAATACCCTAGGTTCCCACCATTTTCAGCTGAAGTATCCTCAGAGTGCTCTTTGGCAAGTTCTTCAAACTGTTCAGGACTTGCTTTCACCTGAGATAATACTCCTTCAGCCTTTGCTTTAATCTCCTCATTACGAGTTTCTAATTCAGCATTACTGGCCTTTATTGTTTCATTTTCTGCACGAATATCTGCGTTATCTTTTTCAATCTGGATATTCTCTTCTTCAAGCTGAGTACGCTCTTCTTCTGAAGCATCATCAGGAATTTCTTGTAGCTCAAGTTCTTCTTTCAAGGCTTGAGCTTCTTCAGTTTTGAAGAGAATATGAGAAGTATTAATCTGGGTCTCAGCAGTATCACTATCATCAGCAGCAAGCTTATTTGTGACTTTGACGACATACATTCCTTGATCAGTCTTCACAACACCAGACACTTCACCTAGTTCAAGCGCAGAAACTTCTATTTGGAGTTCTTCTGGCTGGATATCATCCTCAGCAAGAAAGTCTTCAGAAACCGTTTGGCCGAGTTCTTCTACTACAGAGTTGAAGTCCTCAGCATTGACTGGTCTTTTACGAAGCTCAGTATCTTTAGCGGTGACACGGAGGATATTAAATCCTTCTGGTTGGATGAATTGATCTTGCACGAAGATAAAATCTGTTTCTTTCGCTTTAATCAACTCTGGGAGGAAAACATTAAGCTCTGCGTCAGCTACTAAATCTTGGAATTCTGCCGGAAGTTCATCAGTGTATGATCTATCTTGTTTACGGTACTCGAGTTGGTTTTCGATCACTTCTTCTTCTAAGTAAGCTTCAAGATCTTCAATAGTCTCTTCTGCTGAAATTCTTTCAAAAAGTGCTTGAGCAGAAGCTTCCACAGCTGCCAATTCTTCTTCAGTAGCAGCTTCTTTTTGGGTTTTAAATTCAAGTTGAACAACTTTTCCTACCTTGTCCTTCGCTTCATCGATATCTTTTATCCCAGGGAGTTCCACGATGATATGCTGTTCTTCACCAGCACTAGAAAGGTAAATACTCGGTTCAGAGACTCCAAGACTATTGACACGTCGTTCGATGACATCTTTCACCCCTGTGAGAAGAGCATCCACATCTACATCGTTATCTGGATCTTCATCATTATTTCTCGATCGTGCATCAGTCATATCGATCTGGTAGTCGAGTTGAGTACCTCCTTGGAGATCAAGTCCAAGTGAAACTGAGGACTGTTGCATCCAATTCCACAGTGAAGTAATCACTGGAATATCAGTCTCAAGCTCCGGAAGTGGTTTAGGATTTGTGGTGAAACCCAAGAAAACGGCAAAAACCAGGATCATGATCAGGTGACGCCATACGCGTTTAGTATTCATATTCGAAAATCGATAAAAGTGCTTAAAAAGTCCCAAATGAGACCAGAAAAACTTTACGGGAAAAGATGTGGGAGGTCAAAGGGGATTCGGAATACAGCTGGAGGCTAGAAGCTTGAAGCTAATAACTAACAGTCTATAATCAACAATCAACAATAAAAAAGCCTCCAGCCTCCAGCCTCTAGCCTCCAGCCCTCAACACCGTTCCTTCTCGAATCATCTTCCTATCCAAATCAATTCCCTCAATAATACAATCTTTATCAATCACGCAGGCTCGAAGACGAGCATTTCTAACGGTGCAACCCTCCATGATGATAACTTGATCCAAACTACTGTTCTCAACAATACAATCCGCTCCAATATCGACAGATTTACCGATCTCAGTATCGCTTACTTGAGCACTTGGATGGATTCTTTGACCTTCTAAAAGTTGAGCGTGTGCTTGGAGATAGCTCTCAAAAGAGCCGATATCGATCCACTCTTCTTCAAAAGGGAAGACCTTGATATGAGCTTTTTTTTCAAGTAAGTATTCAAATATTCCTCCTAAATTATCAGCAGCTATCTGAGAGTAATCAGCAATATGTGCTAAATGGTCTGGTTCAAAAAGATAGCATCCAGTTGAAATCAGTGTAGAAGGTGGATCTAAAGGTTTTTCTACAAAGGAAGCCAGCTTTCCATTTTCTACACTTAAAACACCAAACTGCTTAGCAGCTTCTAAAGATTTCGTGTCATAACTCGCTAGCAGGGTTTTCCCTGTATAAGAATTCCAAAAATCCTGCAGGGAAAATCCAAAATAATTGTCTCCAGCTATGAGGAGTAGAGGAGTAGAGATGCCAAATCTCTCAATAACCAGTGCAGTAGCAGCTAAAGCACCTTTTTTATGTTTATCACTAGCGCTATCTTCTATAAAAATCTGTAAATCTCTGTCAGGATAATCTTCTTTGAGGACTAAAAAAGCTGCTTCAAATTGCTGATTTGTAGAAATAATGATTGGAAAATCTTCAGGGAGTCCATCGATAATGTGTCGAATCAAGGGTTTTCCTGCTAGGGGAAGCAGTGGTTTGGCACGTTTTTCAGTGAGCGGCCAGAGCCTAGTCGCAAAACCCCCTGCTAAGAGGAGTACGGTAGGTTTTTCCTGTTTTTGCTCTATCTGATCCATTGAAAAAAGGGCCAAAAAATGCTATAATAGTGTGATAATCCTTCTTTTTTAGAGAGAAAGGGTGAAATCTCAAAAAATATAAAAAGAAAAATTATGGATCCAAAATCTCCAGAACAAGAGCCAATAGCTGCTGATCAAGATGTCGAGCAAGCTGCTCCTCAAAGGATATCCGAGGAACCAGTAGTCTACATCGAATGGATAGCTCCAGCATATCGACAGACCGAAAAAAGTAAAGGCTGGTATGCCATCATGGGACTTATAATCCTCGTATTCGTGCTGTATGGATTATTCTTTAGTGATAGCTCTGGTTGGATTGTCTCCATTACATTCCTCATTTTAGCAGCAGTATTTTACATGGGAGAGCTTAAGACGGCGCCTTCTCTCAACATGAAAATCATGGCCAATGGAGTAAAATCAGGGAATAAATTTTACGCATACCAACAGATCAAATCCTTTTGGGTGCTCAATGAAGCAAATGCACGATACCTCCATATAACCCTGAAAAAAGGGACTCCACGTCATATTTCCATAGTGATTCCAGACGATATGAATATGACAGAATTAAGAGATATCCTGATCCTTCATATCCCAGAAGAAGAAGGAAGAGAAGAGAGCTTTTCCGAACAACTTATCCGTAACCTAGGTCTCTAATGTCTGCAGAAAGACTCAATAGCGGACCTCAAGAGCAAAAAGAGGTAAAAGATTTCCTTTCAGATTACGAAGGGATATATGAACAATCCCAAGCTCGGGTAGATCAGTTGACGAACGCTCAAGCTCGGACTCAGTTAGGAGATTTTTTGAAAAAAAATGATTTCCAACTTCCTCAAGAACAACAGGAAATCATGAAAAATGAAGAACAAATGAGGTTTTTCTTAGCGCTTGGATTAGCCGAACAGCAACTGAAACCTATTCGAGCAAAAATCCTCCAAAAGATAGATAACGATATGCAAGGCGCTCCGGCTAAAGATCAATACGCTATCTTGAGGTCACATTTTGATAAGATTGCAGCAGAGAAACCAAACGATGTACTCCTGCTGAACGATCTCCTTTCTCGATTGATCGGTGCAGAGACGATAGATCTTCGTGAAAAGTACAACGAGGCCTCTCAGAAACCACTCATCGATTCTGGTAAAAATTGGCTCCAAAATGGAGGGGAAAAGCCTAGTGAATTCAATAACAATGTAGTGCCACAGTTGGCAATTTTCTCTTCCTTTAGAGTAAATATATTTCAGCAAGAAAAATTTAAGGACCTCAGAGTCCAGTTTGGTAGGGAGGTGAATTCTGTAGAGGAGTTTGTAGAAGAAACTTTTGTCGAGTATCTCGACTTCATCAAATCAAATAACATCGATAAAGATCAGTTTTGTCCAAGTAAAGAGTTCTATATGAAGCTTTGTGCAGCTTCTGGTATGAGCTCAGAAATGTTTTCAGGCATCGATACTTCGGCAGTCGCCACATCAGCAAATTTTACTGAATTCAGTGCATCACAAACGAAGAACGAAAGCTTCTTCAAAGAAAGAGAAACGTTTCACGAACAAGAGCAAGAGCGTCTCGAATCTCAAGTAACTCAATTAAAAGCAGAGTCAGAAAAGCAACGTGAGCAAGGAAATACAACCAAGGCTACCGAGATAGACTTGCGAGTTTTAGAGCTCGAAGGAGAAGCAAAAAATCATGAAACAAAAGCTGAAGAATTCGACGGACTGATTGATGCGTCTAAAGAGGTGACATCACTTTACGAAAGAGAAGTCATGAGTACAGAGGGAGCACGAGCGCTTTTTTCAAATAATGACTACCTCGGAAACCTCGCCGGAACAGACGGCATTATCGGTTCTGCCAGAGGTTACGCAGGGAAGTTTTTCGCGGCTACTTCTAGAGGGATGGATTGGGTGGGAAGACAGGTGCCAGACACAGGGGATCCTATGAGTTGGAATGTCGGAAGTATGCTGACTGGGGTGATGAAAACGGGTCTAGCAGCTGGTGGAATCATCAATCTGATCAAAGGTTTTGCGCCAGCATATATGGGTTTTCATAAAGCAGTTGGGACTATGGCCAATCCTTTAAATTGGTTCCGACCCAGTAAATGGAAATCAAGTGTCAGTGGACTGTGGGATGGTGCAAAAGGGTCATTAAACGAGGTTGGAAACTTCGCGACTGCTGCAGGAACATTCGCAGCTGTGAAATACGGATCAGTTGAAGGATTGGAGAAAGGAGTTTCTTGGGTATTGGATCAGGCCGGTACTGGAGTCCGAGCACTCGCAAATAGTATTGCTCCTGAGTACGGACATAAGATCAAAGAAATGGCAGCCTATGTTTCAGAAAATGCAAAACCGAGTTTTGAAAACTATGTACTCAATCCAAGTATTAACATTGTTTCTGAAGTGGCCACATGGCCTGGAGAACTTTGGGATCTTTGTGGGAAGCTTTTTAACATGACTGATGAAAGTATCGCTCCATACAGAGAATTCTTCGGAAGCATGGACAGTACTGAAAAAGATCTTAAACAAGAGTTTGCGACAAACCCTCAGTTAAAAAATTTAGGTATGAATATTGATATTCAAAATCTTAGTTCAGACAGTTTCGGTGAGATGTGTCAGAGCTACTCTAGTCAAAATCTAAATCACGACCGGACAAAAGGAGTGATGCCAATCAGTTTGGAAGAGTTGGCAAAAGGAGGTTTTCTTTATGAGAACGGTAAAATGATCACAGTAGATAAACTGAGAGAGAATTCAAAATATATTTCTCTTCCTAAAGAACAACGCGTCGTCTCTATCAGTAGTGAAACGTCAGCGACACTTGTGAAGCAGGCTGATTTCTGGTTGCGGAAGTATCCATCGGATAGCAAGAGGAGGGCTCAGTTGACACCGACAAATTAAGTACCAAATAATAAGGTCCAAGATAAAAGGACCAAACGAAAAAAATTCAAAAAATTGATAAAAAACAAACAGAACAATAAATAAAAACTCATGGCAGACGAACAAAACCAAAACGAAGAAGAAAAAAGAAAGAACCAAAGCTATCAAGATTTAGTGATGCAACAGGATCCAATCCTCGAAGGCGAGAATGCCCAAGTCACAAAAACCAATGACCAAAAAAAACGAGATGAATCTCAAGGCTTCACTCAGGAGGTCCGGACAGTGATCAAGGAAGAAAAAAGGGAGAAGAAAGCATCTCAGCAAGAAGCAATACAAGGAGTTCGTCAGATCCAAGAGACTCGCCAAGTCACTCAGCAAAAGACAGGTCAAAACACTCAAAAAATTTCAGAGCTCAGGGGTCAGGACATCAAGCAAAAACAAATCGCTGCTGGGAAGATAAAACTCATCGAAGGGATTGGAATGATGGCTGCTGATCGATTACAGGACATAGAAAGCATGGGATTAGAGCAAGCAGCTCAAGAGCAAATAAAGAATACTGAAGCACAAGAAGCTCAGGGCGTAGCTACGGCAATCGAGCAACAAATCCAACAAAAAGCCCGAGAGCAACTACAACGTCAACAACAGATCCAAGCAGTCCAACAACAACGAAAAGAAGCTGCTCAGAAACAACAACAACTTGATGCCTTGAAAAAGGTAAAACCAAAAGAAGGTTTCCTCAAAAAACTCTTCAAACGTGAAGCCAATCCAGCGAGTCCTAGTAAAACCTTAAATAGAGGATTGCCAGGATTAGGACTCATCACAAAATATTTTGAAATGATAATACCTTAATAATGATCAATATGTATCAATCACATCAATGAGCAATGAAAGAAAAAAATTCATAATTCTAAATTCTAGATTCAAATAGCATTTCACTTCAATCTTCAAGCCTCTCGTTAATAAAATAAATACAAAAAATGAAACACTTACTCTCCACTTTCTCATCATTCATCACTCGACGCTTCTCGCGACCCGAGCGCTGGTGCATGGCCTTCGTCTTCGCCTTTGCAGCGATACTTTTGGCGAATGCTTATGGAGGGCAATTAGGAGAATTAGCTCAATCATTATTTGGAAATATACCCGAAGCTTTTGCTGAAGATTTAGTAAATGGTACTAGCAACACCCCAGCCACCGCCGCAGACAGCAACAGTGCTTCAAACGCTGTAGGAGCCTTAGGGAGAGGAGTGGGTACCGTCGTTTCGGGACTGGCGACATTATTTATCAAGCTTATCGGTGGGATCCTGTACTTCGTTTTGAAGTGGATGGGACCATTGATGGATAACACCTTCATCTTAGAAGGAGATATCGGAGAGAAGCTCAGATCAGTATGGGTCATCGTCAGAAACTTTGTAAATATCTTTTTTGCATTGGCTTTGGTGATAGTAGCTCTGATGAGTGTGGTCGGCTATGGGGATGAAGGAGGGAATTATGCGTTGAAAAAATTCATCCCTAAGATGGCCTTAGCACTAATAGCAGTGAACTTCACTTTCTTGGCATGCCGTATCGTTTTAGATATCAATAACGTCCTGACAACAGCTATCTTCGCTATCCCTCAGAGTGTTACCACAGTAGGGGATATAGGTCCATCAGGGACAGCTGGTCAGACCATTTTTAAAAAATTCAAATGTTTCGACAGTACACCGGGCGTCTCAGCTGATGCACAGGTAAAAAATGCTCAAACTCTCGAGAAAAATTATAATGGAACTATCGCCAGTCTTGGAGGGGTCTGTTTTGCTCAAGATCCAGGATCTCAGAGTTATGATACGCTAGTTTCTTCTGGAAATAAGACAGATAAAAATAAACAAGCCATCATCTCAATGGATCAAAGTCAGTATACAAAAAAAGATTTTGTCTGGGTGATGGCAACACAGTTTCAAGGGATTCATGATTTAAATAAAGTCTCAGTCTTACTGGATCCAACTTTCAGTGGACTGACCGTAAACGCTTTGTTTTCAGTAGTCTTTGCAGTCATTTATGCAACCGCATACATCTCAATGTTCATCATCTTGATAGCCCGTATGGCAGTCCTGTGGGTTACGATTATGCTCTCACCATTAGTAGCGATTAGTATTGTCTTCCCAGACTTAAAACTGGATGATTTTGACATTCAAGAACGTTTCTTGAGTCACGCCTTCGTCCCTGCAAAGATGGCTCTGCCTTTATCACTGGGATATATCATGCTCTCTCAGATGACCTTAGCGGTAGATGGGAGTTCAGGGATCTTCAAGGATTCGGTTATTGATATTGCTGCTGGAGGAGAATTTGCCAGAGGAGTATCCTTTACGACTCTGATCTATGGAGCAGCTTCAGTAGCTGTCCTCTGGATGGGAGTCTTCTCAGCTACGAAGGGAGTTGTGGGTGAAGGTGTGGTAAGTACTTTTAGTGATTCGATAAAGAGTGTCGGAGGAGCGGTTGCAAAATGGCCGACCTACATTCCTTTGTCTCCAGTATCTAATGGTATGACTCTCAGCGGGTTGAAATACACAGCAAGTGAACTGAGTACCAGACTTGGAGAAGTCCAACGAGGAAGGAATGAAAAGTATGCAGGATCTGTCTTGGATAAATACTTCCCGAACAGCACTATCAAGTCAGCGATTAACCGAGTGGTTGATTCCGCTAAAAATGGCCATGTCGATCGAGCCTCATTAGCTACTGTCGCTGGAGATGGAGCTACATCTGCTCAATTTAGTGATACATTAAAAGAAACACTCACAGCTCTCGAAGGTAAGGATGACAAAAAGAGAGAGTTAGCTACTTTAGCTGGATATGGGTCAGATTTTGTTGGCTTTGAGCGTGATGTAAGATCAGGTGATCGAGCAAAACTAGAGACCATCAAGACTAGGATAAAGGCGAGTGCTGCAGGTCCAGTGACTTCAAACAAAGCAGACTATAGCGGTATAGATGTTGGGTTAAGTGATCTAAAACCAGCTGATATTAATAGCAGTGTAAATATAGAAACAGTCATAGACGATGAAGAAATCCGAAAAAAATTAGGCGTCTCCAACACTGATAGGAAATTGAAATTGGATAGCCCAGAAGTATTTGCAAGCACAATAAAGGATGGGAAATTAAGTTCAGAGGGCTTGAGGGTCATCGCTCAGACAGGAGTATTCGATCAGATTGCTTTGAAAAAAGAATCAACGCGTTCGGTAATATCTGGGGACACTCAGTTACTCTTAAAGTTCTCTCGTTCTATAGATAGAAGCAATGCCGACAAAGCTGGGAATATTGCTTTAAAAACAGCCTTCATGAAACTTACAAAGACTAATAATGATATAGACTTAAAGAAGTTGGGAGGAGCTGGTATCCAAATGGCAGCAATAGATGCTGCTGGTGAATACGATGAGAAAAAGACTTCACCGTAAAGGTTATACATTGTCTATTCTTCAAGTGTTTCTACAAAAAAATTCTCTCCTAACAAGGAGAGAATTTTTTTTGTTCATAAGGAGTTCTATCGCATTCAAGAGGAGTTCTTTATAAGAAAGGGGAGTAGAACGCTATTTTTTTAGACATAAAAAAACCCCGCTAGGCGGGGTCCCTGGAAGGTCCTGATTCAGCTAGAGTCCTAAAACGGTAGCCGAGGACGGATCCAAGATTGAAACAAAGCGACTAATCCTTTGTTTATGTTTTCTTTGCGTTTTGTTCGGGTAGTTTAGGTCTTACCCTGACCGTTACCCTCTCTAGATCATCCTAAACGGAATCAAAAGAGAAAAGAGCCATTAGTTTGTGGTGGACAGCTCCCAGTCATCACTCGAGTATTCGAGTGAGGAGCTATCTCTCACAAAAGCAAAGAGGAAAAGAAATGATTTTTTTGATTTCGCTTCCTCCTTACTTCTTTTGTTTTTGTTGTTTTTTTTATTTTGGCCAACTTGTAAAGGTTCAATCCCCAGAGGGGAGGCATAGAGATAGGCAGAAGTGCCATCTCTATGCCCACTGCCTCGAATTGTCGAGGCTTTGTGTTTTTGTTTTTGTTGTCTCGACAGAGACTTTTGAAAGTCTTAATTAAGACTTCGTAATATAATAACTCGTATTAGAAACTTATGCAAACTACATATGTGGACGAATGGTGTAAATATGGTGATTTAATATAACTTAAATAGAGGGGGAATTTTCAATTTTCAGTTTTTAATTTTCATTCAAATCTCAATGAGGAAATATCAAAAATCAAAAAAACCACCAAGTCCTCATCAGACATTGGTGGTTCATATACTCTTTGGACCTTGGCCCCTAATACTTGGCCCTTCTATTCAATACTCTTTGGACCTTGGCCCTTAATACTTGGCCCTTTGTATTATTTCCCTATCTTCTCCATTAACCCCGCAACCTCTAATTTCACATCATTCATTCCTGTTTCAAGCTCCTTGGTGAAGTGGGGGATGACAGAGACTGAAGCGACATAATCACTATCTGGCATCTTCATCAATCGTACTCCTTGAGTGGCACGACCTTGTTGTGGGACTTCATCCCAGCTCATTCTGATCGTTTGACCTTGCTTAGAGATGATGATCACATCCATTTGTCTGTCAGTGTCGATTACCTTACCAGAAACAAGTTTCCCAGTTTTCGTCGAGAGGGAAGCGGTTTTAACTCCAGACCCTCCACGGCTTTGCAGACGGTATTCATTTACTTTAGTGGCTTTACCGATTCCATTTTCCATGATGACGAGGAGACAGTTTTTCGTTTCATCTGAAACAATACTCATATCCACGACCTTATCTTCTCCCTTCAAACGAATACCTCGTACTCCTTGTGAAGCTCTTCCCATTGGTCGTATTTCTGTCTGTTCAAATCGAATCCCAAGTCCATTGTTCGTGACAAGCATGACTTGATCTTGGAAGCTCACACGTCTCACCCAGTGGAGTTCGTCTCCATCGACGAGCTTGATGGCAATCATTCCGCTCTTACGAACATTTGTGAAGTCTGATAGTGATGTTTTCTTCACCTTTCCTTTTTCAGTAGCCATGATCAAGAAGTCATCTTCTTTCGCATCTTCTTTTTGGATTAACATGGTCATGACTCGCTCTTCTGGCTGGAGGTTAAGGAGGTTGACGATTGCAGTACCTCGGGCTGTCTTGCTCGCCATCGGCACTTCGAAGAGCGGTAAACGGAAGACTCTTCCAAAGTTTGTAAAGTAAAGGACATCGTCATGGTTTCTTCCAAATCTTAGCTCCATAATCTCATCTTCGTCTTTCGTCTTTGAACCAATAATTCCTTTTCCACCTCTTCTTTGAGATTTAAAGCTGCTTGGCTCTAATCGTTTGATGTAGTTTTGCTTTGTTAAAGCCAAAATCATCGGGTGATTTGGTACGGTATCCAGAGAAGAAAACTTCCCAATAGCATTTGGAATAACTTCTGTACGTCGTTCATCACCAAACTTCTCACGCATCTCTATAAGTTCATCTTTAACAATCCCAAAGATAAGTTTTTCATCTGCTAAGATTTCTTTAAGATCTTTGATGAGCTTAAGTTTGTCAGAGAGTTCATCTTCGATACGTTTCCTTTCGAGACCAGCTAAAGTCTGGAGACGCATGTCGAGGATAGCGTTGGCTTGTATTTCAGAGAAAGACCATGTCTTCATCAAATTTGTACGAGCATCATCTCTATCTTTAGATTTCTTGATGGTCGCAATGATCTCATCGATATGGTCGAGAGCTTTTTTAAGGCCTTCCAAGATATGAGCACGAGCTTCAGCAATCTTGAGTTCGTAGGTGATCCTTCGGGTTACGACGATCACTCGGTGATCGATGAAATGTTGGATACAGCCTTTGAGAGTTAAGAGTTGAGGTTGGATACCATCCACCAAAGCAATCATGTTCATATTAAACTTCGTCTGGAAGGCGGTGTGTTTGAAGAGTTGGTTGAGGATCTTCTTTGGGAAAGCAGCCTTTTTAAGCTCGATGACAATTCGAATCTTTTCTTTACGTCCGGATTCATCTCTCAAGTCACTGATTCCTTGGATTTTCTTGTCTCGGACAAGGTCAGCGATTTTAGTGATCAGATTCGCTTTATTGACTTGATAAGGGATTTCAGAAACGATGATCCGAACTCGACCACTTTTCATCTCTTCCATCATTGTTTTTGCACGAACCACAATCCCACCTCTACCTGTAGCGTACATGGTCTTGATAGCTTCTTTATCATAAATAATCCCTCCAGTAGGGAAGTCAGGTCCTTTGATAAATTGCATCAAATCATCCAAGCTCGCTTCAGGGTTGTCTATCAGATGAACCGTTGCATCAATGACTTCATTCAGATTATGTGGAGGGATATTTGTTGCCATACCTACAGCAATACCTACCGTCCCATTCAAAAGAAGCTGAGGGAGTCGAGCTGGGAGCACACAGGGTTCGTAGTGATTTCCGTCGTAATTCGGTCGAAAATCTACTGTTTCTTTATTGATATCTTCAAGCATTGCATCAGCAATTTTCGTCATCTTAGCTTCCGTATAACGCATTGCCGCTGCAGAGTCACCATCGACAGAACCAAAGTTACCCTGTCCATTGACCAGTGGATACCTAAGAGAGAAATCTTGAGCCAAACGAACCATTGTTTCATAAACAGCCGAGTCACCATGTGGGTGATACTTACCGATTACTTCACCAACCACTGTCGCAGATTTCTTAAATTTCGCACCTGAATGCAAACCAGTGTCATGCATCGCATAAAGGACACGTCGGTGTACTGGTTTCATTCCATCACGTACATCAGGGAGAGCACGCATCACGATCACACTCATCGCATAGGTGAGGTAGCTCTCTTCCATTTCTTGAGTGATGGTTCTTTTGCTCACTCCACCTGTAAGAGAAGTAAAAGATTCTCCTCCTCCATCATCTCCATCGTCATCTCCAAGAAGGCTTTCTTGTTGCCCTTCGGGAGTCACTTTTGGATCTTTTTCTGAGCCCTTCTTTTTGGCTTCAGATTCCTTTTTCTTATCCTTATCTTGATCATTTTTAGCCATAGAAAAAAACGCGTAAAAGAGACATTAGTGACGGTACGATAGCACAAGGGTAATGGAGCAGCAAGGCCCTGAGAGCACAATTTTCATTTAATATTTGTTGATTTTCAATCAAGGACCACTTAGAGGAAATACCAAAAATGAAAAACGAAACGCCAAACAAATCTCAATACCTAAATCATAATGACAAAGCCATCAGCCATCAGCCATCAGTCATCAGCCATCAGTGAACTACCTACTACCCACTACAAACTACAAACTCTAAACTCCACAATCCAAATGATTAGACCACTCTTTTGTCTCCATGATACCGTGAAAGTCGCTTTGATATCTTTTTCCATGCGCAGATTTATTATCATATCGGTATTCTTACTTGCTCTTACATCGATTGTTTTTTCAGAACCAGAGGGAAGAGAGCTAAAGAGAAATACTGAAAAACATCAACTGAGTTTCTGGGGTATTTATGATCTTCAAGAAGTCTACAAACCCATCATTCAAAACTTTCAAAAAGAATATCCAGAGATCGAACTAGTGTATCGACAATTCCCAAATGCAACGGAGTATCACTCCGTCTTGATGAAGCAACTCAAGAGAGGTAAGGGGCCAGATATTTTCCTCTTTCCTACGGAAAAGAAAACCGAGGTCCTCGAATACATCAATCCTACAACCATAAATAGAGCAGAAGGTTTTGCAGGATTATTAGGACAAGACCTTATCAAGAACAAACTGCTGTATGGTCTTCCTTTATGGATGGATTCCTTGATGATTTTTTACAACAAGAGATACTATCCTGATGGCATCGCTTCAGCTTGGTATGATTTTGCCGAACAAACCCGAGATATCAACATCGCCGGTATAGCCACTGGAAGATTAGATGATTTGAAGTACGGTTGGGATATCCTCAAAACACTTCTTCTCCAAAAAAATATTGTCTTAGCTGGGCAGCCAAGTAATGCAGTATTTGATACTTTAGAATTTTTCACTCGCTTCGCATATCCCATCGATAAGTATTTTAACTGGAGTCCAGTCCTGAATAGGGAGTATCCAGATGATGAGGTAGATAGCTTCGCTCGAGAAAAAGTAGCAGCTATTGCAGGCTATACACCAGTATACGATCTGATTGCTCTGAAGAGTAAACAGCTGACTGAGCAAGGAATAAGAAGAATCGAGACTGATGAGATTGGAGTAGCTTCATTCCCGCAGTTCGACACAGAAAATCCAAAATACCTAGCAAAGTATTTTGCTTTGAGTGTTTCTATTCACTCCCACTTCCCAAACCAAGCATGGGATTTTATTGGTCTGCTCACGGACGAAAACCATGCTCCCTACTATTTCGAAGCAACTGGTAGGACTCCGGGGAGAGTAATCTCTTCAAAGGAATCAGATACTGATCTCCAAAGGATCCAGATCCAGCAAATCGAAAACAGCTATACCTACTCAGTAGATGAGTCAGTACAAAGAAGATTAGAAGAAGTCGTGGAGAGGGGTTTGAAAGATAAAAATCTCTTGAGAGAAATTTTTGATGAAGTCTTGTAGAAGAGTTGTAGGATGGCTATTGTAGATGTGAAGCTATTCAAATAGGCCTTAGGTCTTGATTTCTGTTCTTTTTTACCTTGAGATTTTGCTTCCTTTTAGATATTGAGGCTTGTGGTTTGAATGAAAATTGAAAAATGAAAATTGGTAATTAGCAAATAGAGCTCTATACTCTTCTTCGCTATCTTTTAAATAAGAAATATGGGTTTGCAAATAGGAATAGTAGGTCTACCAAATGTCGGAAAATCAACGCTCTTCAATGCGCTGACAAAATCAAAAGGAGCTGAAATGGCGAATTATCCTTTTTGTACTATTGATCCAAATGTAGGGATGGTGGAAGTACCTGATCATCGCCTTGATCAACTTGCTGGAGTAGTTCAGCCAGACAAAGTCATGCCGGCAGTTGTAGAGTTCGTCGACATAGCAGGTCTAGTAAAAGGTGCCGCTTCAGGGGAAGGTTTGGGAAATAAGTTTCTCGCAAATATCCGTGAGTGCGATGCGATCCTTCATGTGGTGAGAGTTTTTGAAAACTCAGATATCCAACACGTGGATGAAGTCGTAGACCCGAAGAGTGATATAGAAGTGATTACTACAGAGCTTATCCTTGCTGATCTTGAGACAGCTGAAAAAAGAATGGGAGATTTAGAAAAAAAATCTCGTTCACAGGATAAAGATGCAGCTGCAAAATTAGAAGTATTGAAAATGGTTTATGAAAAACTTGGACAGGAACAAATGGTCATAGATATGGGTTTAAAACAAGAACAACAACTCTTGATGAAAGATCTTCACTTCTTGACAAATAAGCCAGTGCTCTACGCAGCAAACATGGCAGAAGATGAGGTCTCTAAAGCTGATCCGATAGCTCTAGGTGAAAAAATGGGACTCCCTCAGGGAAGTAAAGTCATCCCAGTCTCAGCTCGAGTAGAGCAAGAGCTCAATGAGCTCGATGCAGAAGAAGCTCAGATGTTTCTCGAGGATCTTGGTCTGACAGAGAGCACCTTAAATGCTTTGATTCGTGAAGGTTTTGATCTCTTAGGATTGCAAACCTACTTCACTGCTGGAGTAAAAGAAGTGAGAGCTTGGACAATCCGACAAGGATGGACGGGGCCTCAGGCAGCTGGAGTGATTCATACAGATTTTGAAAAAGGCTTCATCCGTGCTGAGATATGCAACTGGCATGACTTCGTAGAGCTCGGCGGAGAATCAAAATGTCGTGAAGCCGGTAAGCTTCGTTCAGAAGGGAAAGATTACATCATGAAGGACGGAGACGTGGTACATTTTTTGTTTAATAATTAAGGGGCACGGCTAATAGCTGATAGTCTATGGCCAATAGCCAAACATTGATTTGGATGAACCTAAGATTGTTTCACAATCCTAAAGCCATCAGCCATCAGCCATCAGCCATCAGCCATTCCTCAGCATCTGAAATAATCGTAATCGTTCCAGTTTCCTGAGTACTTTCCCACTCCATCCCTCTTTCATCATACCGAAGTAGAGTCTCGACATGAGGGTGACCAAACTGATTGTCTCGCCCGGCCTGGATGATCACTTCATCAGCCTGTACAGCGTGCAGCAAGTAGGGGTGACTGCTTGAGGTAGAACCATGATGACCTGATTTCAAGATATCTGCTGAGAGATCATAGCCAGTCTTGAGTAATGCCATCTCTTGGTCTTCTTCAGCATCTCCAGGGAGGAGCATACTAGTATTCCCATAAACCAATTTTATGACTACTGAGGTGTCATTGATATTTTCTGCATTTTCAAAAAGAACAGGAACACTAGGATGTAAAACATCGAGATACACTCCTTCATCAATCATCCAGTCGAGATCAGGACTGACAATCGTCACTGGAATATTCAGCTCTACTAGAGTCTCAAGCCAGCTTTGATAGAGCGTAGAGCCATGACGAACACCAGTCATTAAAACCCGTTCCACTTCATATCTTTTTAAGACTTCGAGTAATCCCTCGAGGTGGTCTAAATCTGGATGAGTAAGGATGAGGAGATCAAAAGATTTTTGCCAGAAGCTGGTTTCTTCACCGAGACGCTCAAGCAAAGTTGTCCCAGGTCCACCATCAATTAAAACCTGTCGTCCATGGGGAGTCTGGATCAAGATGCTATCGCCTTGCCCGATATCGAGAAATTTCACGCTCAGTTCATGTGAAACAGTCCAAGCCTGTGAAGCATAAAGAGAGAAACTCAGAAGAGTCCCGATGACGATAAAAGAAAAATGTCGCATGAAAAAGAAGAGGGGATTAAGCTCATTCTAGATGCTAGAGATTAAGAGAAGGTTAAAGAACCAGAGAATTTTCAAATTTTCAGAATCCATAATAAAAAAGCCATAAGCCATAAGCCATAAGCCATAAGCCCTAAGTCAACATCTTCACTAATTCCTTCACATCCTCGATCTTCCTCACTTTCAATCCAGCCACTTTCCCACGGATATTTCCCCAGGCTTCGGTAAAACCAAGCTTCTCGATTTCTTTTAGTCGGCGTTCCTCCTGGGCTACAGGTCGTATCTCTCCACTCAATCCTACTTCGCCAAGGACAGCTACCCCTTCAGGTATGGGGCTTTCTTTACGAGAAGAAATCAAACTTGAGATGATCGCAAGATCTATGGCAGGATCACGTACTCGGAATCCTCCAGTGATGTTGATGTACACATCTTGTTTGTCGAGATTGAGTCGAGCATGTTTGTTAAGCACTGCTGTCAAAAGATGCAATCTATTCAAATCAAATCCTGAGGCAGTTCGTTTTGGATAATTGTAATCAGCAGTATTTGTCAGTCCTTGTACCTCTATCAAAAAAGGACGAGTACCTTCTAAAGTCACCGTGATAGCAGAACCAATAGCGTTCTTCTTCCGACCTTTTAAGAACACCTCTGAAGGGTTTTTGACTTCGTTGAGACCATCTTCATTCATAGAAAAAATACCCACTTCCGTAGTCGAACCAAATCGGTTCTTCAAAGCTCTGAGCATACGGAGCTCATGATACTTTTCTCCTTCGAAATACAAGACGGTGTCGACTAAATGCTCTAAAACCTTCGGTCCAGCTAGGTTTCCATCTTTGGTCACATGTCCTATCAAGAGGACTGGGATCTTTTCTTGTTTCGCGAGGTGCATTAAGACCTCTGCTAAGTGACGAGTTTGAACGATACTACCAGCAACCCCGGTGACTTCATCAGCATGAAAAGTTTGAGCAGAATCAACCACCACAAAATCAGGACGAGCTTTCTTGATGGTCGCCACCACAGATTCCAATTGATTCGCAGACAGTAAGGAAAAAGTATTTGGGATATCAGTACCATTGAGTCTGCGAGCTCGTTGAGAGATCTGACTCACAGATTCTTCACCTGAAGCATAAAGGACTTCTAATCCCTGCTTCGCAAAAGCGAGACCGATTTGAAGAGCAAGAGTAGATTTACCGATCCCTGGATCACCACTTAGCAATGTAAATCCATCATGAACCAAGCCCTCTCCAAGCACTCTATCAAACTCATCTATTTGAGTTAAAAGCCTTTTGCTAGAGATGTCTTCCAGACTCACTTTTGAGATCTCGATAGTACGAGCTTGGACCTTTTTAAAAGCCTTGGTGTCGACAGCATCTTCCACGAGACTATTCCAAGCTTGGCATTGCAAACATTTCCCAGACCATTTACTAGCCTGTTCTCCACAACTACTACAGATATATACAGTCTTGATGGCCATTATTTGAGGACGAGGGTATGAAAATCTTTTAATGAAGAAAAAGTCTCTGCCTGGGGAGTACTAATGATCAGAGTCGTCCCAAGGTCTTGCAGTTCTCTAAGTGCTTGTGTGAATTGTTCCTTCCAGTGTTGATCAAGTCCAATAAAAGGTTCATCCCAGAGCAAGAGTTTTGGTTGGTGCACGAGTGAGCGAGCCAGATCAAGACGACGTTTCTCCGCGTAGGAAAGTTCTTTGACCAGACTCTTAGCTCTGTTTTCTAAGGCAATAAACTTCAGCATCCGTTCTCTCTGGATACCATCAGAAGCATTATGATCAAGAGCTTTTCTCACAGTATCTAGTGGTCGTAGATGTAAGTCCTGTTGGACAAATCCTGTTTTCTGAAAGAAATCTTTTTTCTCAGCATGGGAAAGTTCATAGAGTTCATGTCCATCAATCAGTACTTTTCCTTGTTCAGGTTTACGGAGCCCCATAAGGGTATCCATGAGCGTAGACTTTCCAGATCCATTTTTTCCTGTGATGATAAAACAACTTCCTTTTTTAATTTCAGCTGAGCATTCCGACAAGCAAGTCCGAGAACCGTAACTAGCTGAGATGTTTGAAAGAGTGAGCATGGGTGAAAGATGAGCTAGAGGCTGGAAGCTGGAGGCTAGAGGCTAGAGGAGGGAAGTGAACTAATTGTCGAGGGTCTAGAGTCTAGGGTCAAGTAAAACACCATCAGCTCTCGACTCTCGACCCTTGACTCTCGACTCAAATCAATCTAATTATTCTCCATCGCTGACGCAGTCTGAAGCACCTTCACTTCACCAAAATGAGGTCCAATGATCTGCAATCCAAGCGGTAAATCATTCAGGCTCCCTTGGGGGATAGAAATAGCAGGAACGCCAGCAACACTAGCTGGGATAGTCATGATGTCTTCTAGGTACATCTGTATGGGATCGTCAGCGTTAGCACCGCTCTCAAAAGCGACATCTGGAGTGGTCGGAGTGAAGAGCACATCCACTTTCTCAAACACTTTTTGGAAATCCTCTTTAATCAAGGTCCTGACCTTAAGAGCTTTTTTATAATAGGCATCAAAATACCCAGCACTGAGAGCATAGGTTCCGATGATGATTCTTCGTTTTACTTCATCTCCAAACCCTTTTGTCCTCGCATCAAAATACGAATCGACGAGATTGTCAGCATC
The DNA here is from genome assembly GCA_964352145.1 of uncultured Candidatus Peribacteria bacterium. Taxonomy (GTDB): domain Bacteria; phylum Patescibacteriota; class Gracilibacteria; order JAUYGZ01; family JAUYGZ01; genus CAYGQA01. The sequence goes on along the minus strand of CAYGQA010000002.1, from coordinate 75,193 downwards.
GCTCTTCGGTCCTACCCTAATCCCATCATAACGGGACATATTTGCCGATATTTCACAAGGAGCGATGACGTAGTAGACGGCTAGGCCTTGTCCCGTCATCGGAAGCGAAACATCGATTATCTCAGCACCTAATCCTTTTGCTTTTTCTAAAGCAGTGTCAAAGGCTGAACGAACTGACTCGCTGAGACCTTCCAGATATTCTTGAGGAACACCGATTTTGACACCTTTGAGTTCAGTTCGGAGGAAGGCAGAGTAGTCGGGTACCTCTTCTTTTGGAGTGGTGCCATCCATCTCATCATGCCCAGCGATATATTTCAAAACGATAGCAGCATCTTCGCTGGTCTGAGTTAGGGCTCCAATAGTGTCTAAGGAACTTGCCATCGACATCACTCCGTATCGCGAGACACGACCATAAGTGTTTTTCATCCCGACGACTCCACAAAATGAAGCAGGTTGTCGGATGCTCCCTCCAGTATCTGTCCCCAAAGCCCAGGCACAAAATCCAGCAGCCACTGCAGCCGAAGATCCACCCGAAGATCCACCTGGTGAGCGTTTCGGGTCGAGAGGGTTTTTGGTAGTGCCAAAGCGAGAGCTCTCAGTCGAAGATCCCATTGTAAATTCATCAGTATTCGTGTGCCCTAAGAAAACAGCACCCATCTCACGCAGCTTCTTCATTACCGTTCCTTCGTAAGGCGGCACAAAACCTTTCAAGATATTCGAGCATGCACTTGATTCAACTCCTTCTTCACAGAAGTTGTCTTTAATCCCCAAGGGAATCCCAGTCAGTTCGTTCCCTTCACCTGCTGCCAACATCTCGTCAGCTCTTTTAGCCATCTCTAAAGCGCCCTCTTCGTTCACAGAAATGAAAGCATTTATCTCACCATTGTTCTTCTCGATCTCGGAGAGATAGTGTTTGGTGAGCTCGGTAGAGCTGATTTTGCCGGAGCGGAGTTTTTGTGAGAGAGCCTTGATTGTTTCCATAGAAGTCGAGGGTCGAGGGTCAAGAGTCGAGGGTAGGGATCTTATCTCCCAGTCGTGCCCATGAGTGACCTCTTCAAAGAGTAAAGTTGGGTGCAGATCTTTTCTGCGCGTTGATAGTACGTGCTGAAATGCTCCTGATCAATAAAATTCAGTCTTTTTGAAATATGAAATGCTGAGATACATTCAAGCGCGGAACCAATAGAAATATCAAGAAATCGGCAAAACTCTTTGTCACTGGTTCTGCCAGAACCTTCAGCTATATTTAGTGCAATTGATTGACTAGCACGTCTAAGTTGTTGAGTGATGCTATAGAGTTCACTCTTAGGAAAGCCTGATGTAAACAAATATACTTCAGTAGCAAAATCAATAGAGTCCTGCCAAACTCTTAATTTTTCAAATTTTCTCATAATGAATAATGAGTATTTATAACAAAGAGAATAACTACCAAATATTAAGAGAACATTAAGCATACAGTAAAAAGCCCTCGACTCTTGACCCTCGACTGACGACAAAAAAGCCCTGAATTAAACTTAAACAATCAAGTTCATCTCGATATTTTAAATACTTTTTCGTACCTTAATCATCCCTCTAGAATTCTCTTTATCAGAAGTCTTCAACACCTCTTCTCGATCTAGGCTTGGCGTCACCACATCCTCTCGCATCACATTCTCGAGTCCATTGACCTGAGCGCTTTCCGCTACTCCTTCGGTATCTACCTCAGAGAGTTTGTCTAGATGCTCGAAGATCGCTCCTAGTTGACCGGTGAATTTCTCAATCTCTTCCTCGGAGAGGACTAAGCGAGCGAGTTTAGCCACATGTTTTACATCATCTTTTGTCAAAGCCATTTTTTCTAGAAGTTTGAAGAATAGGTAAGGGGAGTATATCTTGGTCCTAGGCAGTATGCAAAATTACAAGTAGCTAGATTTTGTCGAGGGTCCAGAGTCTAGGGCTCAGATACCTAGACCCTCGACTCTGGACTCTCGACCAAGTTTTCTCCTACAGGCTAATCTCCTAATTCCTAAATCCTAGATCCATGAACCGCTCATTCAAAAACATCGCCTTTTTCTTCTTCATGGGCTTTGGAGCCTTCTATCTGACATCAGACTTTTTGATCAATCAAGGACAGAGTGACTCGGAAACACTTCAGCTCATCTATAATACTTTCGATATGCCTTTCTTCTTCTCAGCGGGGATGTATACGCTTGCAGCAGCCTTCCAACAAGTACAAAAAAAGTACAACATGGGTATCCTTGGACCAGTTTTCTGGGTTTTAGCAGTAGCTTGGACGATTCTTCTGATCTATTTGAACTTGGGATATGAGTCATTTTTATAGAAGAAAATAAGAACCGAAAATCATCAACTGGTATTTGAGGTCTGTTGAAAGGGCCTTCTTCATGCCTGTGCTCAGGGTTTTTTTGATGTCCAATTGAAAAATATTTCCTCTAAAAAAAACTAAAAAATGAACAATTTAGTTGTACTCATAAAAGAATGATTCTACGCTGGCCCTTGAATTTGAAGCTTATCTTATATATAATAGAAAGAAGCATTTATATCGCCAAGAGCTATACTGAACAGCCCTAAAGCCATCAGCTCTAAGCCATTAGCCATTAGCTATCCCATGAAAAACCTCGTTATCGTAGAGTCACCGGCAAAAGCAAAAATGATACAGAAATTCCTTGGGAAGGACTATATCGTCAAAGCTTCAATGGGACATATCCGAGACCTTCCATCGGGAAAGAAAGAACTGACAGAAACTCAACAAAAGCTCCCTTACGCCAGTCTGGCAGTAGATATAGAAAATGGTTTCAAGCCTCTTTATGTCATCAAGGAAACCAAAAAGAAAGTGGTTCGTGAGCTGAAGAGCTACATGAAAGAGAATCCACAAGTATGGATCGCGACGGATGAAGACCGCGAAGGAGAGGCTATAGGGTATCATTTGATGCACCTTTTGAAAGTGCCTAAAGACAAGGCCAAGCGGATTGTTTTCCATGAGATCACTAAAGAAGCCATTTTGCATTCTATCGCCAATCCTCGAGAGATCGACGAACATCTTTTCGATGCTCAACAAGCTCGTCGTATCCTTGATCGTCTTGTAGGGTATAAACTTTCTCCACTGATCTGGACCAAGATACGGTATGGACTTTCAGCTGGGCGAGTGCAATCAGTAGCTGTTCGACTCGTAGTTGAAAAAGAACGTGAAATCGAAGCTTTCGTAGCTGACGAATTTTGGAAACTGAAGAGCTTCTATGACAATCCTGACTTCGAAGGAGAACTAGCAGTGGTAAATGGAGAGAAGCTCGATAACAAGACTCGAAAAGTAGGGTCTGCTGCTGAAATGAGCCAAGTGCTTAAGGATCTCGAAGGGAAGGAGCACAAAATCAAAAGTATGACGCAGAAGGATGCCAGCTCTAGTCCTCCAGCACCTTTCACCACATCGACCTTACAGCAAGATGCTTCCAGCAAACTCGGTTTCTCTGTAAAACAAACCATGGTTTTAGCTCAGCGTCTCTATGAAGGAAATGTGAAGAAAAAAACAGGCCTTGAAGGAGGTTTGATTACCTACATGCGTACCGATTCAGTTTCTCTTTCTCAAAAAGCACTACAGCAAGCGAAGCAGGTCATCACAAAAGAATACGGACCTGAATATGCCTTGGAAAAACCACGTTTCTATAAAACAAAGTCAAAAGGGGCTCAAGAGGCTCATGAAGCCATCCGTCCGACAAACCTTTCTTTGAAACCAGCCCATGCAGCTCGATTCCTCGATGAGACAGAGTTGAAACTCTATACCCTTATCTGGAAGAGAACCATGGCCTGCCAAATGGCTTCAGCCAAGCTCAAAAAAACAACGGCTATGATCGAAGCTGGTCCACACCAATTCAAAGCAGAAGGACAAGTGATTGTATTTCCAGGCTATTTGAAGGTGGCTCAGGAAGGTTCAAAAAGGAAAGCTGATCAAATGTCGAATAAAGAGAAATTCTTACCAGAATTAAGTGAAGGGCAAGTGCTTACGCTTTCTAAGATGCTCCCTGAGATGCCTGAAGCAATGGCGGAAAACCCTAGCGATGCAGCAAAAAAACAATATGAAGAGGATACGACAGCATACCAGCTTGAGCCAAAGCTAGGAGGTCTTATCCCTCAACAAAACTTCACGAAGCCACCGGCGAGATATACAGAAGCAGCTTTGGTAAAGAAGCTCGAATCCCTCGGTATCGGTCGACCATCGACTTATGCTCCTACGATTAACACCATCCAAACACGTAAATATGCAGAGAAACGTGAAGATCGGAAACTTCATCCGACAGATATTGGGATGTTGGTAAACGATTTCTTAGTGAAACACTTCAAAGATATCCTCAGCTACGATTTCACTGCTGGAGTAGAGGAGCAACTCGATGAAGTAGCCAGTGGGAAGCTCAAATGGGTCGACATGATCCGGAGTTTCTACATGCCTTTCTCTCATAAACTGCTCGAGAAAAAAGACGAAATCAAGCGTGAAGATGTGATGAAGGAGCGAAAACTCGGGAAGGATCCAGAGACAGGATTAGAAGTTTTGATGTTGCGAGGACGATTTGGTCCATTCGTGCAACTCGGAGAAGTGACTAAAGAAGAAGCCAAAGAAAATCCACCTCGACGAGCATCCATCCCAAATGACAAACGTTTCGATACGGTAGTCCTCGAAGAAGCCCTTAAATACCTCCAACTACCACGAGAAATAGGGGAGTATGGTAAAGAAGCTCATAAAGTCATCGTGAGCTCTGGACCTTATGGACCATACTTGAAGGTAGGAGATGAAAACGTCACGCTTCCTGAAGGAATGGATCCTTATACCGTCGAGCTCCCTCAAGTAGAAGAAGCTATCAAGGAAGCTTTAGCCATCAAAAAGAAAGCTGCCACGCCACTCAAAACCTTCGATAAAGCAGATCCTGAGTCAAAAGCAGAGATTAACGTCCGCGTAGGACCTTACGGTTTTTACGTGACTGATGGGAAGATCAACGCTTCACTCCCTAAAGGGAAAGAACCTGAAAACCTGACTTACGATGAAGCTGTTGAGATCCTAGCGAAGAAAAGGAAGGCGCCGAAGAGGGCTTGGAGGGGGAAACGAAAGGGGTAAGAGGGGAAATCTCAATCTTCCGAGCTAACGCTCTCTTCTTTCTCTTTTTCAAAAGAGAAAGGCTGGGAAAGTTTTTTGAGGGTGTTTTTGATCCTTGCAATGTCATTTAAGACCTCTTCATTTGTAAACCTTAGTATCTTTAAGCTTTTTTGTTGTAGTAACTCTGTCCGATATTCATCATATTCTCTTTGTTTATTGTGTATTAACCCATCAATCTCAATTACTAGTTTTAGCTGTGATGAATAAAAGTCAGCGATAAAGTACTTCTTTTTACTTTCAACAAAGACAGCTATAGGATGTTGACGCAAAAATTTGATATCTAGGTTCTTATTCTTAACAAGATTCCAAAAAAGAGTCTCAGCTGGAGTTTGGGTTTTTCTGAGTTTTCTCGCTAAACGAACATGATTCTTCATATACATAAAAATAATAAAACCCCGCCTCTTTAGCAAGTGAGAGAGGGCTAAAATAATCTAAAATTCTTAGTTCCTTCTCCTTTGAAAAGGAGAGGGAAAGCGAACGAAGTGAAGCAGGGTGAGATTATATCTCCTAGGTTTCCATTAATAATCTCAATCTTCCGGACTTAGGTCCTCTTCTTTCTCTTTTTCAAAAGAGAAAGCTTCAGAATTTTCGATTAGAGTTTGGATATCTTAAAAACCTCCAAGTCCTTCTCCTTTGAAAAGGAGAGGGATAGCCAAGCGAAAGCGCAGGCAGGGTGAGATTTAATCATACAAAGGAAAGAGCCCTGCACCAGAATGGTGCAGGGCTCTTGAGCATCCGTCCCTACTCATCAGCGCCGAGGCGCCTCTCCTTACTTCGCCCGCTTGCGCATGGCCTTGGCGAGCCGAAGGCGACGTTGGCGGTTAGCTTCAACCGCCCTCGCTTTCTTAGCCTCAGCTCGTCGAGTAGCCTCTTGACGGCGCTCCTTGAGCTTGCGGTCGATCTCTTCGAGCTTGCGATTGCGAGCATCAAGCTGATCTGCGACGCGTTTGCGATCCGCAGAGAGCTTCATACGAGCTTTGCCTTGCTGAGCTTGAGCTTCAGCGATGGCCTTGGCGAGGCGGACCTCTCGGTCAACAAACGCTTCAAGCCGAGGCAGGATTTTCTTGCGAGAATCCTGTGAGAGTTCAAGCAGTCTTTTGCACTGCTTGAATTCCGGCAGAGCCAGAATGCACTCAAGGTCTCGCTTGGCTTGATCTCGATCGACCTTGAGTTGATCCCGCTCATCCGTGATGGCGGCAAGCTTAAGCTTGCTCGTAAGTAGCTCACTGGCGATGATCGCGTTACTAGCCCTGATCTCATCCCGCTCACCAGTGACGGTGACGCAATCCTTCTTGACCTGATCTCGTTCACCAGTGACGGTGGCAAGATCCTTCTTGAGCTGATCCCGCTCACTAGTGAGCGTATCAAGCTTACTGGTGATGATCGCAATATCGCTCTGAAGCTCAGTGACACTCTTCGTAGGCTTCGCCGGAGCCGAGTTGTCCTGCGAGTTCGCAAGGCCAGCTAGGCTGGCAAACAAAACCACTGCAAATGCAGCAGGTAGAAAGTTTTTCATCGTGTTCTCCTTTGACCTCTTGGAGGCCACTCGGGTTCTCTCTCAAGGTTGATGAAGCCCTGAAAAAGGATATGTCAGTCCGATACCGTGAGAGTTGAATATGAAAATCCTCGCAACACTTGTTGAAAGGGCATATTCTTCTCTTCTGATAAGGGAGAGTGATCGATAGAACAGCCGCAGCTGCCATGTCGATCCTCCTCACTCTGAGATTCCAGCTAGTATATGTTGTATGACCTTCCCTAGAATAGGGATTCGGGTTCAGGGACAGTATAGGATAGCTTTCTTCTCAGACATTCTGATAATCGAGCTACTCTGCTGTAGAAAGCAGGGCAATCCGATCATCAGAATATAAATGAGGTTTTTTTAGAATAGGGACGAATACCCCGGTTTTAAGCTGAACATTCAGACACTCAAAACCGGAGTATTCACGAAATATCAAAGAACAGTTGAGGATATTATATAATATTTATTGTTTTATGTCAATAGATGTCTTGAAAGCATATACTGCTCCTTTTTATAAAAAAACTCAACGTTTTTTCGTGGTTTTTTAGAAAATTCAGATATAGGGAAAGAGCCCTGCACCAGAATCGGTGCAGGGCTCCTGAGCATCCATCCCTATTGGAAGGCCGATATGGCCTTCGCGACCCAGAGGAGGACTGTCAAAAGTCCTCATCTGGTTTTTTTTACTCCTTTTGCTTGTCCGATGGAGGAGTCCGGAAGCCCTCTGGATCAAATTCTTGAAGAGGACTCGGAGGCACTAATGGGCCAGTAGTGCCAAGCTTGAGAGGTCTCGAACTTGGCCGGCTGGCCGGCTTCGGGTCCGTCTTTGGAGCAAGCTCCTTGACGGGCTCTTTCTTTGACGGCTGCGAAGCTGGAGGAGTGCTTTTGAGGGCCTCCTTAGTCAACTTCGAGTCAGCTCTTCCTTCCGATTTCTTCGAAGCTTTCTTGGCGACCAGGGCCTTTAACCTGGTTTGTCGTGCCTTGAGAGCCTTGCGAATCTGCACCTTTCGCTTCGTGATAGAATCACGAATACGAGCTTGATGCTTCTTTCGGTCCTTAGCGGCGGCCTTGCGAGCTTGCGCTTGCTTGGCAACCAGAGCCTTGATTGTGCTCTGCTGCTTCTTCTGAGCTTCCAAGGCAGCCTTGCGGCTACTCTGATAACTCTTCGAAGCAGCTTTCCTAGCCTCTGAGCGCGCTTTGCTGAGTTCTTCAGCGCTGCGCTTCTTGGCCAGTGCAAGCTGAAAGGCCTCTTCTTGCTTCTTTTCAGAAGCTTTCGAAGCCTTAGCTTGGCGCTCGGAAATAGCCTTGAGGACTTCTTCCTGTGCCTTGCCTTGCTTGGCTGCTGCAACTTCATTCTTCGCCTCTTGAGCCTGATAGGCCTTGAGGGCCTTCTCAGTCCTTGCCTGGGCCGATGAGATGGCTTTGGCTTGGCGTTGAGCTTGAGTATCGATAGCCGCCTTTTGAGCAGCCAATTTCTTGGTAGTGAGCGCTTTGATACGCTCAACTTTTCTCGCGTTGGCCTGGGTGGCAGATGCGCTCAGTTTCTTGGCTCTGGCCGCAGCCCTAGCCTTGTTCTTCTCAACCTTGGCTTGCGCCTTGGCCAAGCTGTCAGCTCGAGTCTTGAGGGCCGTATCGAGGTCTTGCGACTTCGAAGCGGCCTTGGTGCTTTGCTTGGTACTCTGATTCTTCTTCGGGATTTCTCCTTCGGAGTTATCAGTCTCTTGGGTTTGATCTTGCGAGACGGTCCTCCCGTTCGGGGAAGTCGCTTCGTGCTTGGCGATCATGTAGCCGGTCAGAAGACCGATCACAAGAAGAGCCAAGCCCAACAAAACCAAGAGAGCTCTAATGGTCCGCTCATTTCCAGCTTGATCCCCGACAGGGTTCTCCGTCTGGGTCTCTTCCGGCTGAGGCAGAGGTTCTGGTTGAGTCACAGGCTCAGGAACCGGTTGAGCTAAAGGAATATCGATCTCTTTTGTTTGAGAGAGAGCTTGTTCTCCTTCCCCAAGTTCTTTTGCCCAACTCGAGCCTGCATCATCGTCTCCAATAGTGTCAAACAGAGTATTTGACATATCAGCAGTTCTACTCGGTGGCAATGCATGCAGATCTTCCTGCATACCCCAAGCTGGAGGATTAGGGATCATATACGACCGGTTTGTCGCTGCTGTGTTCTTCATTCTGTCTTCCGGTGTTCCCGGGTTCTGGTCTTGGCTCATCGGATCTCCTTTTGGCCTCTCGGCCTCTTATCGAGCAAGCTGATGAGGCTTACTTGATATCCATCTGTACGATACGCAGAAGCGTCATGCGAAGGCAAAATCCTTCAACACATGACTCCACAAGCTTCTCTAAGAGCCAACAAGGCTCGCAAAGAAAATGTTTTTTTCTACGCTTTTTTTATCATTCTGATGACCTAACTGCATTGAAAGAAAGAAAAAATCTCTAAAGAAATGCAACACAAGTAGGTCATCAGAACAAAAATAGGGATGAATACCCCGGTTTTAAGCTGGATTGAGTATCCAGACACCCAAAACCGGGATATTCGCGAACTGTCAAAGAACGTGGGATGTACTATATAATATATATAAGATTAAGTCAATTAAGAGCTTGTCAAAAAACAATATGATTTCGTAATGCATTGACGTTGTAATTAATTAACATCATAATCATGGCCAACTCCACCTCGGATGAAAGGAAAACATATGAGGAAGTTGTCTGGTTTCGCAGCGATAGCTGTTGCAACCGTTTTGTTTAGCACTAGTGGTTGTGCCACCCTGACCTCCCCGGTTAGGGCGGTAGATAACGCCATAGTGTCAGCGAAGGTCTCTTCGGAGACCTACGGAGGAGGTATGTGGTTGGTGCAACCAATCGTCATGCCCCTCAATTTCATCCTCTCCTGGCCAGGAGAGCTTGGGATCGGTCTCTTTCGTGACACAGTCGGGTGGATCACACCCGGCAAAAACGTCGGAGTTGTCTGGATCGAAGGGTTTTACCGAGGGTGGATGGAGCTCGAGCAGCATCCCACCATCACCGAGACTCCCACGTCCGGCCACAAAGAAAGAGGGGACCATCGCTATTGGCGGCGAGAGTCACCTGAAAAGCAAAACGGCCAAAGCGGAGAGGAGAAAGTGGAGGATTAGTCCACTGACTCTGTACCTGCGGGACCTCGCCTTGTACCCGTTCGAGCAAAGCTCGGGCGGTGCAAGGCAACCTTTAAATCAGAAAAATATCAGCTCATAATATATGAAAGAATCTTCATTTAGACCAATAACACCAATTATTAACCCCTTAAAGGCTATTATTAGGATACTTGCCAAATAAGAATAGTATTTTAAAATGCTTGACAAGTATTCATTTATTTGTTATAAAGTATATCGCAACTAGGCAAAGCAAGATAGAATGCTCAGCCGCTGGAGAA
>CAYGQA010000002.1:0-65034 GCA_964352145.1 uncultured Candidatus Peribacteria bacterium | reverse complement strand
GCTGACATTGCATCCCGTCGGTACATTGTCTTTTCCTCTCATTGGCTAACAAGCCAAAGGAGATCAAGGTGCAACGTTTCCCCATGGCTCTCGTGGCCATTTCCCTGTCCATTTCCACCCTTACCGTCGGATGTGTTTCCGACAAAAAGAATGTCGAGGCCGATCCGTCCGTGACCATGGAGCATCCCGTCGGCCCGGTTGACCGCTATGTAACAGGTGGAAAGTGTTGTCAACCCGCGGAGAATTCACGTGCTCAGGAAGTTCAATCTAAGAAAGATGCTCTCGAACTTTCCTCAAGCCGCTCAAATCCAGAGCTAAGTATGTATAAACGTACAGTAAGATTAGTTGAAGTTACAGGAGGATATAACTGTCAAAAACCGCTAACTTTACAATACGATTTCATGGTTGGAGAGAAGAAAGACGCCAATGGTAATTATATCAATCCTGGTAAGATATCATACGAAGCTCTGAGTAGATTTTTTAATACTCACAATCTGAGCAAGTCGGGCAAGATTTCGATTCTTCGTCAGCTTTACTGCCACTTCGCTGGTTTCAATCAGCGCGACGGCACATTCCAGGTACAGGCTTCACTCACGATCGAGAACCTCGAAGAACTACTCAAGCAACTCTGTGTCACGAGACACGAGTGTTGGAAGAATTCGCTGAAATTGGTAACGCCGTCAATAGCAAATCCTGTAGGAGGAGCTTGCGATAGTAATCTCAATCTCAACAGTAAGTAACAGTGGAGAAGTCGAACTGGTGGAGATTTCTTAGTTTCACGACTGAGATGCCCACATTCAATCTGTAGCAATTAATGAAATAGTAGGAGTCCTCCGTCGTCATGACCACCCGGTCAAGACGGCGGAGAGCTCTACCTTTTCTCATCACTATTAAAATCCTCATCTTTAGAAGAGGCCTTTTTTGTATTCCCAGAAATATAAGTCTAATTGCTGCTATCTTTAAAAATAAAGATAAGCTTTCTTTTAAGAAGTAGCATTCTCTCCACGTTCATCCATATCATGGAAATACTCTTTAGCCATCTTTTGATCAAGAGCAATATCATTTCGCTTTTCTCCTCTATAGAGAACAATATATTCTCCATTAACATTTTGCTCTAAAGAAAGGTAATCAGCAAAAACTTCTAATGAGGTTGCTTGGATAGGTATCCTTCTATCACTACCATTAAGCCGTAGAGGTTTGACAAGATCTTCTAAGAGTACCAAGATCGTATCAGGACTAAAGTTAAGTTGAGCTGCAGAAAATTTTTCATAAAGATGTACCGCAAACTCAATTTTCTTTTGTGGATTTTCATCAATGTCATGTGAAATCACTCGAGTAAAATATTGTCTGACTTGGAGCTTATTTATAGAGTTCTTATCAAAAGTCATTTGAATACCCGAGATATTGTAGTCGAGCTTATTTGAGAGAGAATTCCCTTGCTCGTCTAAATAATGAGATTCTACAAGAGCCATAAATTGTGCAGCATGATCAAAAACATCTTTTACTTTTACATCATCTGTTACCGAATCTAGAGTGATGTGGTAAGCCTTTAGTTGTGTTTCCAGTTGAGCCTTCCAGACCGGTTCTTCATTAAATTCAGATTTTGTAGAATTCCATGCAATATCATATTGATGTACTGATTCACCAGCTATATCGAAGCTATCTTGAAGAAATTGAGGAGAGTTAAAATGGAAAAGTTGAGCATTATCCTTAAAGCTTAATGCACTATCTAGGTAGAGTTCATCTTTTAATTCAAAAGGTGAAATTAAGGTTTCTCTACCTGCATTTGCAGTATCTAGCAGCTTTTTTAGTCCATTTAATGAAGAGTTGAGATATTTACTCTGGAGCTTATTCAAGCCAAGGTGAGTATTTGTACCTCCAGCTTGGTTCATATATATCATCGCATTTTCATCATTCATAAAAATACGAGGAAAGGCATCTGTTCCACTATTTCTCAAAGCAAGAGTAAATCGTTCCTTATTTATTACGCCTTCATCATGATTCGTGCGGATAGTTTCATAGATTTTAGGAAGAGTTTTCCAGGCATTTGGCAAGATCCTGTACCTGCGAAACATATTGACTTCAAAGTGCTTTGCTAGCCCCTCATCATAAGTATCTAAATACACTTCTTCATTTTCTGGAGTGATCAACACTTTTGCTAGCTGAGCTCTGATTTGTTCATCGGTTTTATAGCGACTCATGAAGTTATTGAAGCGAGGCGCAGACACTCCTCGTCGACGCAACTGCTGAAAGATATCATTAAACTTTTCAACCGTCTCAGGCTTCTCTCCTGGTTTTTTAGAAGTCTTTTGAGTTTCCTTAGAACCTTCTTTATTAGTGGCCTTTTTTTTCTCCTCTTTGTCAATGCCATCGGGGTTATCGATAGCTTTTTGGATTTTAGGGTTTGAGCTACTCGCTTTCCCATCGATGCCAATCGTCAAGCTAGAGAAAAATTCAGAGATGAGTTGAGTGTAGGCATCTCTAGGCTTTGAATTAAGGAGTTTTTGAAATCCAGGATCATTATCTCTTCTAGCACGTCCATACCTTTCAAAAGGGATATAACACTTTTGTACCAGTCCTTTCATGAGGTTGTTAGGATTGCTAGAGTTCACTCCTCCCATCATATCAGCAACAAAAGCATAGGCAGCCTCTTGTCCTTTATAGCCTCGATAATCAGTATTATTCGCTTCAGCTGTTAAGAGCAAGTTCCGAAAGAATTCTTCTGAAAAACGAGTAATCCCATCATTATGGACAGGGCCTCCTGGGATCCAAGACTCTCTCGACCAGACACGAGTAAATTTATAAAATTTTAAAGACAACCTTGTCTTAAAAGCTTCATTTATTTCGTAGCGTCCAGAAATAGCTTCAGTAGCTTTAGTGCTAGCTTCTTGAGGGCTCTCTTCAGGCTTTGTACTAGGAGCAGTACTTTCAGTCCGAGCTTCTACAGGCTTAGAAGTAGATTTCGTGTTGGCCTCACTAGGAGTACTAGCTTCCGCTGCAGCATTCATCGATATGAGAAACTCATCAGCCAATTTTTGAAATTCCTTCCGATTCTTTTTTATAATTTTTTGAGTTTTATTTTTGATGTTCAACTTAATTAAAAGTGTCTGAAATTTCGTTTGCAGAGCATTAAGTTTTCCTTCTATTCGAGTTCTGATCCCTTCTATCTGGGCCACAAGAGTGGGATATTTTTTAGCTGCCCGGAGTAGGGGAGCTAATCGTCTTTGTAGACCATCTTTACGATTTTGTATGACAGTATCGACTTTATTTCCAGATAGGTCATTTGCTTCAATCAAGCCTTTTATTTGATCTTTTAAGGTTACAGCAGATTCTTTACCATAGCGGTTTTCCATTTGCTGGATAGCTTTCTCTCCACGCCAAGCAAGGCGCTTTACAGCCCCTTGAAAGGGCTTTTTGAGGGCTTTGAGGCGATCTTTAAGCGATGAAAAAATCATATGAGTGCTAGTCGTCAAAATGGTTCAAAAGTGCATCTGCTTGAGCATTATCAGCTTCAGAAAAAGTTTCTTGAGTCTGCATAAGCTGTTTTTCAGCAGATTTCAGGATTTCTAAGGATTCTTGCTCCATTTGCTCGATCAGAGCCTCTTGTTGTTTGAGGTTTTCTTTTGTAAATGCCTTCCAATCATCAGATTCAGCCTCTAGTTGGCTTTTCAAAGCTCCTAGCTGCTCTCCATTAAGCTTTGGTAGAGCCTTTAAAAACACCTGTTTTTGCTCAGGAAAGCGTTCAAGCGTCAGAGATTGATCGATCATTTCTTCTACTTGTTTCACGAGTTCTTCGCGCGATATTTGAGCAGTATCTTGAGGCATATTTTTTCTAAAAAAACTGAAAGAATCCTCTTATTATAGCAGAAAATAGGCTTTTTATCAATCTTGGAACTTCATGAAACTAAAGAATGAACTCCAGCATAAAATTTATTCATATCTAAATATTTGACAAATTAGATATATTATGTTATAAATGTATTCACGTTTTCATAAAGAAAGCGTTTCGCTCTTTCACATATCGTCGTCTACACAGTCCTGAGAATCTTCCAGAGCATGATAAGTACATGATTTAGAAGATTTTCAGGACAGAACAGCACTATTGAGAAGTCGAAGGGGTGTTCCCTTCACTCAACAGAGCCGTCAAGACAATTAGAAACAGTGGCCTTCGGGTCAATTCACACCTGGCTTCAAGCCAGGTAGATCGGATTCATCATGAACGCCAAGAACCTCATCATCCTCATCATCACTCTTCTCGCCAGCAGCTGCCTCAACGGCTGCGTCACGGGTGAGAAACAGTCTTCACTTGCTTCGGCGGAAACGCTTAAGTTCACGCACTCGGTTCCGCAGGCCAAAATCTTTTCCCCTCAGGAGGCCATGAACTTGGCTGAAGAGGGAAAAGTGGTCCGTGACGGCAAGGTCGTCATCGATCACGAGGCTGCTGAAAGGTTCAAACTTCAGCAGGCTGAACAGGCTCAAATCGACCGTGAGGCTCTGATCGGCAACATGCCGATCATCGGAGCCACTCGGAGCTTTCCTGGTCACATCGACTGGGTCAGTTTCCATGATGTCGTGAAGGAAGAAAAGGGGCTCTTGAAGCCTTTGCTCGTCCAAATGATGGGCTACTATACTGCTCGTCAGAATAGCGACAACTTCCAACACTGCAAGGGTCAACTGATCAATCTCCAAATCATGCTGGAGGAAATAGACGCTTCATCAGCTGAACGCTGTGAGCAGTTGATGAAGTCAGATTTTGACTCAAAGAAGGTATTGCCTTCCTTGAAGGAATAGACGACGACGAAAGAGTTTGACGCCCCCGCGCTTGCGCAGGGCGTCTTTCTCATACCATTTTTTATGAAAGTATAAAAAAGCGTAAAAGAGTTCAAATATTGACAAAAATACAAAATAATGATATAAATAGACACCGTTCTTTGACATCATTCGTAGCTCGGACATCCGTTTTGTAGCTTTATTAAAGGCTTTAGGACGGATCACCGAGCGTGATCCCTGTCATATTGGGCTCCTAGAGCATCTATATGGCAAGGGTTTCGACGATATATTCAACACACTCGTAGCTACCAGAAGCTGTAATCATTCATTGATCATTGTTATTTGATACAGATTGATTGTTACCTCTTCTGGTATCTACGAGTTTTCTTCTGGGAGAAAACACTCAAGTAGACCTGGACCACTGCATTCGCAGAGTCTATTTTTCATTCTGTTGTTTGTGGCTCCCAGAGGCCAAAAAGGAGCTTCCCATGTGGAAACTGTCCATCATCTCTTTGCTTGGTTTGGCCCTCATGGGTTGCACCAGCACTCCCGCTGTCAAAGGTGGGGAGAAGCAGGAGGAGGCCGTTAAGGCCGACTCCAGCGACAAGCCGGAGTCGAAGGCTGAAAAGCCCAAGACCGAGACCAAGAAGCCGAAGGCTGAAAAGCCCAAGGCAGACACCAGTCCCAAGCCCAAAGCTGAGCCGAAGGCTGAACCCAAGGAGCCTAGTATGCAGCTCTCCGGAGCTGACTACACCTTCTACGATGAGCTCAAGCTCATCCAGAAGGAGATCGACAAGGCTCAGGTCAACATCACCAAGTGCAACTCGCGCGCTTCCCGTTCCAAGGGAACGGCGCAGAAGAAGTACCTTGAGTGGGGCAGGAAATGGCAGCGCAAGAGGGACGCTGCTGAAGCCGAGAAGGCCAAGGTCAAGAAGGCTTGGCGAGACTTCGATTTGCGCCGTGCCGGCGTGATCAAGCCTGAGCCCAAGACCGAGAAGAAGCCCGAGCCGAAGGCGGAGAAGAAGGAAGAGTCCAAGGAAGAGGAAAACCTCGACCCTGACCTCAACCCCAACTTCCAGGACGTCACGGTCAAAAAGAAGCCATCAATGGCTGCCTTGAAGGCCAAGAGGAGTACTCTTTTCAAAGAGTACGAAGCCTTAGTGAAGGAGGGCGGTAAGAACTCCGCCGCCGCCGAGGCCAAGGCCAATGAATGGTCCGCCGCTGACGCAGCTGTTAAGGCTGCTGAGGGAAAATAAGGGGGGCAGCTGCCCCCCAGTCGTCGTCGAAACCACAGCCGGGCTGCCCTGGTCCCGAATGCGCGGACAGGGCCCCGGCGGTTTTTTATTGTGCCCGGAGAAGGAGTATTGGGAGTATTAAGAGTGTTGAGAGTATGGGGAGTTTAAAGATTCTAAAGATCTTAAGGAGTCTGAGGATTTTAAGGAATATAATATGGAGAAAGAGCTTTAGGAGAATATAATTATCGAATTATCGAATTATCGAATTATCGAATTATCGAATTATCAAATTTTCGTAATTTTCGAATCTTCAAATCTTAATCTCCCCCTGCGTCGTCTAGAGACTCCTAATCCCTCTCTTTAGTAAAGAGCGGGAGACGAACGATAGAGAGTGGGTGAGATTGTTCTTCAAACTCTCAAAAAAAGCCTTTTCTCAAAAAAGAAAAAATAGTAACATGATCAGGTAGGCTGAAAGCTAATTCAAGAGTCAAGAGTCAAGAGTCGAGCAAAACATAGTGTTTTAGCCCTCGACCCTCGACCCTCGACTTTTATACCCCTCCATGTTCGACTGGCTCCTCCATAGCAAAACTCGTCTCCGGATGATAAAAATGTTCTTCAAGGACTTATCTAAGCCTCTATACGGGCTAGAAATTGCTCAATCTTTGAAGGCTTCGCCTGGTACCACGCACCGAGAGCTGAATGCCATGCTCAAGAAAGACATTATCAGCAAAAAGAAGGAAGGTGCTTTAGTCATGTATCGACTCAATCAATCTCATCCATACTTCCACGAGCTCAAGCGAGCTATTTTCCCGAAGAAAAAAACCAATAGAGTCCTCTTCCTCTCAGATCTCCATCTATCAGCACAAACACCAGCAGATATCATTGAGGATCTTCATCTTTTCTTCGATTACGCCGAAGATAACGCCTCAGAGCTGGTGCTTCTCGGAGATATCATTGAATTACTCCATGGAGACGTCTTCCAGACCTACCTCTTCCACAAGCCTCTCTTCGATCGAGTGATGCAACTTTCTCAAGAGCTCAAGATCACGTATGTAGTCGGGAATCATGACTGTTTCTTCGAATCGCTTTGTCATGAAGGACAAGCTGGGAAGCTTTTCGGAGCGAATATCACTTTCGCCCGAGAGTACATCAATACTAAGCTCAATATCTACGCTGCCCATGGTCACGAAAGTGATGATTTCTCGGTATTAAGCCAAAAGAAAGTCAATAAACCAAGCCAGTGTAATGGTACTGAGATCCAAAAAATGATCAAGCAGCTCAATCGAAATGGTCTGAGTATGCATCAAAATCAACTCAATGATTTAGCGAAGTACGCTTCTCAATCACTGCATTACGCCGAGTACGTGAAGCAGAGCAAGCACGACAGTAGTCCAGCACTCTTGGAAGCCGCGAAAGAACTCATCCATGATCAAGACTACTCTTACGTCGTCTTCGGACATTCTCACAAGTCTGCCTTAAAGGCTCTTAAGCACGGGATCTACCTCAACCCAGGTTCTTGGAAATCAGAGAAAAAACGCCATTTCGTAGAAATAGACAACGAAGGGGGAGCGCTGGTGAAGCTTTCAGAGTTGAAATAGTATTTTCACAGTCTCTCAGACAGATACTCTTTTTCTGTTTTTTTCGACCGAGTGAGCGAGTGAGCGAGTGGAGAAAACTTTTAAAGTATTCAAGTCATTGGGATAGCTTATTTACTGAGTCGTCCTTTGGGACAAGTTTTGTATTTTTAAGCTATGTTTGAGTCATTAAGATTATTTAGGATCTCTCTCCACTTCGGTCGAGATGAAAAAATGAGGAATTTCAAATCCCATTCCCTTTTTCAAAAAGGAAACGTACTAAGAATCTAAAGACCCCTAAAATACCCCAGAACCTCTCTCGGCAGAAGAGAGGAGGGAGCTCTTAAGAGCGGAAGGTGAGTTCTAATCAATCAAAGAAAGCTTCGCACCTTTAGCCTCAAGCATTCATCACTCAAGTCTAGACCCTTGGCATTTTTTCCAGTACATTGTTTGCACCCCTTGATATCCTTAAGGTTCTTACACTCCTTAGATTCCTTACACTCCTTCCCCTATGCAAAAACGCGCACTTATCTCCGTCTACGACAAAACAGGTATCGTCGAATTTGCCACAGTACTCCAACAAGAGTTTGGCTATGAGATCCTTTCTACTGGAGGGACAGAGAAAAAATTGCGTGAAGCAGGACTAGAAGTGACAGCTGTAGAAGACTATACCGGATTCCCCGAGATGTTGAGTGGACGTGTAAAGACACTTCATCCGATTATACACGGAGGTCTTTTGGCTCGTCGTGAAGACAAGCAACATATGGAGCAAGTCGTTCAACACAATATTGGACTTATCGATATGGTGGTCGTCAATCTCTATCCATTCCAAAAGACTGTTGAAAGCGGAGCTCCTTTTGATGAAGTGATCGAGCAGATCGACATCGGTGGACCATCTATGCTTCGCTCCGCCGCTAAAAATCATCAATCAGTGGCTGTAGTGCCTTCTATCGAATGGTACGAACGGCTGTTGACTGAACTTCAGACCAATAGTGGAGAAGTCTCAGCTGAAACAAAGAAAGAAATGGCAATGGATGTTTTCTGGCAGACAGCTCAGTACGATGCAGCTATTGCGAGTTACCTTTCTGAAGGAAACAGACATCTTTTCGCTGCAGAAAAAGTAGAATCACTGCGTTACGGAGAAAACCCTCATCAAAAAGCAGCTCTATGGAGAGATCCATATGCTGATCAACAATCAACAATGGCTTCAGCTCAACAGTTCCATGGTAAAAACATGAGTTTCCTCAACTATTACGACACTGATGCAGCCCTTGCAATGGTTCGGGAGTTTAAAGAACCAGCTGCTGCATTCATCAAGCACGCAAACCCTTGTGGGATAGCAGTAGGGAAGACTTTACTGGAAGCTTTTCAAAAAGGATATGCCTCTGACCCTCGCTCGGCATTTGGAGTCATCATCGCTGTAAACATGCCAGTTGGAAAAGAGATAGCTGAAGAAATCCAAAAAGAAAAAATATTTGTGGAGGTTATCATAGCTCCTAGCTTCACAGATGAAGCTAAAGCGATGCTTCAAGAGAAGAAAAACTTGAGACTGATCGAAGTAGGGGAGCTTCGTCAGATGACCGAGAACGATTTTGACATCAAAAAGATCTCAGGAGGTTTCATCACCCAAGATATCGATATTCAAAACATTACAGAAGAAGATATAGAGGTCGCTACCATCGCTAATCCACCTACTACAGAGCAGTTAAAAGACCTTCTTTTTGCCTGGAAAGCTGTTAAACACGTCAAATCTAATGCAATCGTTCTCGTGAAAGACGCAGCAACGGTTGGAATAGGAGCAGGTCAGATGTCTCGAGTGGATTCTACAGAGATCGCTGTCCGCAAGGCTGGTGATCGAGCTAAAGGAGCTGTTTTGGCTTCAGATGCATTTTTCCCTTTCCCAGATTCTATTGAAGAAGCTGCTAAAAATGGAATTTCAGCCATTATCCAACCCGGAGGATCTATTCGTGATGAAGAAGTCGTCGCAAAAGCCAATGAGTTAGGCATTCCAATGGTCTTTACTGGTTCAAGAGCTTTCAAACACTAGTTTTGAAATTTCAAAAGCCAATAGTGAATTTCGAAACAAGTTCCAATATCCAATATTCCAAAAATCAAGCAACGCTAAGGTTTGGAGTTTGAATATTGATATTTGTTTCGTTTTTCGGGTTTGAGATTTGATTTTTCATTTACTGGACAAAGTGAATTCTCAGGTCCGAAACACTTGATCAACAAGCCAAAAAAGACTAAAATTATCAGGTGAAATCGACTTCTGAAAGAGTCTTCGGCTATTAAGCGGTTATTAACCATCGCCTATCGATAATTACGTTCAAAATCTTCATAAAAAACGCCGTTCCAAATATTTTTGGATGCGTCGCGTATACAATCGTTTTTTCTCCCCAGCTCGGAGAAATCGTAAACGAGCAATCTTAAAAGACTTTGAAGAAGAACTTGTAGATCGGACACATCGAGCTTTCGTCAATCAAATACGCAGTCGAATAGTAACACGATCAGTTTTTGTATTTCTCTTTATCTTCACCATTGGTTCTATCTCTCCCAATTTCTTTTCTTTAGAAGGGAATTTAGACTATCCAGTAGCTAGTGCTGATTTTGAGGATGAATATGCTGAGTCAATCCTTCTTTCTATTGATGGATTCTTAACCAAAACCTACGCTCCTACAGAAGAAAGTAAGGGAGCGAATGGGATATTCTCAATAGCGGTAGAATCTGGAGACACCCTTTCCGGTATTGCAGAGAGATACGGAGTGACCACCAGAGATCTGATGATAAACAATAATCTCTCAAAAAACCCCATCCTCAAACCAGGCCAAAAGCTAAAGATTGCGAGCGGGATCATTCACAAGGTAGGAGCAAAAGATACTGTAGATAGTATCGCTAAAGCTTATGGTGTTGAAAAAGAGAAGATATTGGCTACCAATGAAGTTCTCGAAAAAGAGATAACAGCAGGTATGCAAATTGTCATCTCAGGAGCTACTCGTACATTGCCGACATTGGCAACGCCACAAACATACGGATCAAATATTGCAAATGTACCAGCTGCAGGTGGTCCAGGTCAGCTTGCTCCATATCTAGGAGCAAAAGGGAAATTACTCTTCCCAACTGATGGGAGCTACACCCAATATTTCAGGGCTGGTCACTATGCAGTAGATATTGCGAACAACCAATCACCAGCAATCTACGCATCTGAATCAGGAGTGATAGAAAAAGCACAGTGTGGATGGAATGGGGGATATGGATGTCATGTCATCATAGACCATGGAGACGGTTTGAAAACACTTTCTGCTCATCTGAGAAAGATTTATGTCACCGTAGGAGAAGTAGTCCAAAGAGGACAATCCATTGGTCAGATGGGGAATACAGGACGTGTTTATGGACGTACAGGTATTCATCTTCATTTCGA
Organism: uncultured Candidatus Peribacteria bacterium; assembly: GCA_964352145.1. GTDB lineage: Bacteria > Patescibacteriota > Gracilibacteria > JAUYGZ01 > JAUYGZ01 > CAYGQA01. The sequence continues at coordinate 54,037 of CAYGQA010000002.1, read as the reverse complement.
AGTGCATGTTAGTGGTGTGAAGAGAAACCCATTGGCATTCTTTTAGACATCACTCATCTTGTCAAATCGCATTAACTAAGCAGAGAAGCTCAGTTTTTTAAAAAAGAGTACATAAAGTAAGAAAAAATATTTCCAATACTTGAGAAATCTTAAATTGTTCCACCATGAGGAAGAAAATCCGCATGTTGATACACTTTGAGTTCTTAAGAATGCTGACTACACTGGAACAAAGTAAAAGTATATATGTTCGATTTCTTCATTACAGAGGCCTACGCTCAAGAGCGATCGCTGACAATCTTACCTAAAGCAGATGAGTCTTTGGTTGAGAAGCTTCAGAGTGGCAATCTTCATCTTTCTGACCTTCCTCTCTTTATTGCTTCCTTTATCGAGGTTGCCATCATTTTTGCAGGGATCATTGCTTTTTTGATGATACTCGTCGGAGGATATCAATACATCATCGGAGGCGTGTACAGTGATATGAGAGAAAGCGGGAAAAACACCCTGATTTATGCCGTCAGCGGGTTTATACTAGCCATGCTTTCATACGCAATTGTCACCATAGTCCAATTAGCTGCAACTGCTCTCTAGTTGTTGAAGAAAAGCTCATCAGAAGCATTAAAATTGAAAATTATACATTGAAAATTGAATAAAACATGTACCCCATACTCTTTCAGATCGAAGCCTTCACTTTCTTTGGCTGGGAAATAGGGCCATTATCATTATTCTCCCATGGAGTTTTTTCAGCCTTAGGATTTATGATAGCAGTCTTTTGGTTCCTGAAGATTGCCAATAAAAAGCATCTCCATTTAGAATTTGTAGCTGATCACTTTTTCTCGCTTATTTTTTGGAGTGTTGTAGGAGCTCGACTTGGTTTCATATTTGGAGCATCAGTTCGCTATTTAGAAAACCCTTGGTCAATATTGCACTTCTGGGATGGGGGATATCTCCTTTGGTCAGGCCTAGTATTCTTTCTCTTGGCATTTTTTTATCACTGTTACCAACAAAAAGAAAAAATTGGTCAATGGCTAGATGTCATCATCCCTGCAGGGATTATAGCATTCGCCTTCGAAACTTTTGGAGCTTTTTTGGCTGGGAAAAATTACGGTGCACCTACAGATCTGCCGTGGGGTATAGTGTTTGAAAACCCTGAGGTAAGATTTACTATTGCTATCCATCCGGTACAACTCTACCTCCTTGCAAGTTTATTAGTGTTGCTTCTGATCATTCATATTCTTCATAAGAAATACCTCAGAGAGTCTTTGATTGGATTGATAGCACTTGCTCTTTTTGCCCTCTTTTCTTTTCTGACAGATTTTTTCAGAGATGATCAATTATTGCCCTTACTAGGCCTGCACTTCGCTCAAGTACTTCAATTAATCGTATTAGCTTTTTCACTAGCCCTTATTTTTGTTAATAAAAAAAGGAATTAAATTTTTTTTATGGAAACTATCGATACCATCATCGCTTTCTCAGAATCTCCTTTACTCGAATTCGCTATCAAGGGTGCCCTCATTTATCTAGCAGTACTGTGGTTTGCAATAGTCGTTTGGGTAGCTCGAGACATCGTGAATAGGAGCAACAACATCGTCTTTCAGGCGGCTATGATTCTCCTAAACATCACTCTACCTGTCTTCGGGTTGGTACTCTATATGATCCTTAGGCCTTCACGTACACTTTTGCAGAAGTACTATGATGAGATGGAGTATGATTTTATTTCCGAGCATGCTCTCCAAGAGGATCACTGTAAGCAGTGTAAAGAACTCTTAGGACAAGATTTCCTCTACTGTCCTTCCTGTTCAGAAAAAGTCCGAAACAGTTGCAGTAATTGTAACCATGTTTATCTTAATCAATATGTTGTATGTCCATATTGTGGGCGTAAAGATGGCGGAAAAAAAATGAAGAAAAAAGGAAAGAAGAACACCAAAAAAAAGAACAACAAAGAAGTGCCCCAGAGTGAGAAATAATCTTTGGAAGTATTAATCCTTTCATGAATTTTTAGAGCTATCTTTTGCAAATGATTATCCGTATAGGAGCTATTGAAGATTTCAAGCAACTTAATCAAGAATGGGCTTGGAGTGGGGAAGCTTGGCAAAGAGCAGCTCAAAAGAAAGCAATTCAATCCATAAATAAAGAGGATCAAGAGTTTTGGGTGATTGAAACAGATACTGAAATAATTGGAGAGCTTCATATAGCTTGGAGCCACAAAGATCCAGATCATGCAAACATGTACTCTAGAGCATATTTATTTGCCTTGAGAATTCACCCAAATCATAGAGCACAGGGTCTAGGAACAAAGCTAATGGCTAGAGTTTTAGAAAGAGTAAAAGCAAAAGGATTCAATGAAGTGACGATAGGAGCATACAAAGAAGAAGCACATTTAAAAATAATGTATGAAAAGTGGGGCTTCACAGAGTTCATTAAAGATGTGACTGAGTCAAATTTAGAATACACTAAAGTTTTTGAACTTTTTTTGCAGAGTTTATAGGAGATTAGCTCTCATTTTGTATTATCCGAATCGCTTCGCCAACACTCATGCTTTTTTGATCACCGGTATCCATGTTTTTGAGTGAACAAGTTCCATCCTTTACTTCATCTTCTCCGATCACCATTACGTAAGGAATTCCTTGAGTATCAGCATAGCCAAAGTTTTTTCCAATACTTCTCCCGATGAGATCCATATCAGTACGGATACTTTCAGATCGGAGCTGTTGAGCGATCTTCAGAGCATAATTCCTCTCACTATCGCTAACAGGCACAACAAATACTTGAGTCAGTGAAGGACCTACTTGAACACCTTTTTCTCTGAGAGCATCGCATATCACTGAGACGCCAAAACTCAATCCTACCCCAGGAATCTCTTGTTTTCCTCCCATGAATTGTCCAATCATTTTATCAAAGCGACCAGATCCAATCAGTGAAGAAGTAATCTTACTCTTCTTTAAAAAACATTCGTAAATAAATCCCGTGTAATACTGTAGACCACGAGCCAAGCTAGGGGAAAATTCGACCATGTCATATTCAGAAAGCATATTGAGGATCTCTTGCATCTTTTTTAGACTCTCTGTTTGTCCGAGCTCAGCTATGAGCTTGTCGAGTTTTTCTTGGTTTGATCCTTGTACATTCACGACTTTAAGCAAAGCTTTTGCTTGTTCAGGAGCTATACCTTGTTCATCCATTTCTGCTAAAACGCCTTTCTCTTGGATTTTTTCAAGTTTATCGAGAGAAATAGTCGCTTTGCTTCTCAGCTCATCAGTAAGGCCAATGTGCTCCATCATGTCATTTAAGATTTCACGTGAGCCGATTTTTATCACCACATCTAGATCCAATCTTTTGAAGACATCAGCTGCAATCATTACTCCTTCACAATCACCAGCAGGACCAGAAACTCCGATCATATCTGCATCAGCTTGCCAAAACTCTCGATATCTTCCGAGTTTGATGGGCCCATCACGAAAATTCTTCCCGATGACATACCGTTTGAATGGCATTTTGATTGTTGGGTTCATGGCAACATATCTACAGAGAGGGACAGTATGGTCGAAGCGTAATCCAAGCTTTCGATCACCTTGATCAGTCACCTGAAAAATTTCTTTCATGACATCCGCTTCTTCACCAGCAGCAAATTTTGCAGTCAGTACATCTAGTCTTTCTACCAAGGGTGTCTCGAGAGGGGAGTACCCATAGAGCTCATAGACTTCCCTTATGACATCTAAAACTTTCATCTGCAAGATCTTGTCAGCTGGGTCGATATCACGCATTCCCTTGGGAAGCATAAGTTTAGTTTTGCTTGAAGTATCGGTCATGAGTTTGGGTTACGAGAGCTATTATAATGTACTTTGAATGAAGTTTGTAGTCAGTAGTTGATTTTTATGAGAGGAGGAGAAAATAAAGAACGCTGAATAGAAAAGAGATTCTGAAAATTTGATAATTCGATAATTCCGATAATTTATTTACGATGCTCTAGAAAAACACGAATAGGAAAAAGGACAGTAGCATTGAAGATACGTTTTATTCGTCTCGGCTCTATTATCAATCTGTAGAACCATTCAAGGCCCCAATCTTGCATCCATTTAGGAGCACGCTTGCGCTTCCCAGCTAAGAAGTCAAAAGCTCCTCCGATCCCCATCGCGACTTTGACCGTCTTAAGATGAGGAAGGTTTCGTTGAATCCATTTTTCCTGTCGTGGCGCTCCAAATGCAACGAAGAGAACCTGAGCTTCACTAGTATTGATCATGGACTGAATGATCGGTTCTAGTTTCTCAGTATCTTTTCCAGAATAATTCCCAACGATATTCACTCCTTGCTTTTTTAATATTTTTGTCAGCTGCTCATTCACTTCTACTGATGCACCTAATAAAAAATACTTGAGTTTCTTGTGTTGAGCACACAGTTCTTTTACCACATCAGATCCTGTTACTCTTTCTGGGAGCGGAGAAGATTCCCTTGTCTTTCCTGGAGTAAGCAAGGTGTATATCCATCGAAGAAATGAACTTTTCCCAGAGATATAGCGAGCAGCCCAAAGGATTCCAAATCCATCAGCCAAAGACAAATCAGTATTCTGTAAAATTTTTCGAAAAGAAGCATCACTATATGCAGCCAAACAAATTTCAGGATTTGGGGTAGCACAGAAGATCTGTTTCTCTGCAAGTGCAGCTAGCGCAAGCTGATCAAGAGTTTTAGAAAGAGTTGTGCTATGAAAGGGGAGTCCTAAGACTTCTACAGTGTGGAGAGTTTTCATGTTTTATTTACAAGTGGCAGCATGAGAAGGTTTCATGGCATGTTGTCTTTTTCGCTCAATATTTTTAATAGGCTGGCTTTGAGCTTTTAAAAGTTTTTTGTGACAGATAAAGAAAAAATTATGCCTTGAGACTTCAAAATGATTCACTTGAAAGCCTTGCTTGTACAGGAGCTCTTTTATTTCACTGACGCTGAAAGCATGATAATAGCGTTCAATTTTTTCTTTTCCAAAAGGAATCATGAGGCCTTTTCTATCAGCTCTAAAGCCCGAGAAAAGCCATCGAGAAAAAGCTCTTAGGTGATATTTCCAGTACTTCCGTTGCCAGAGATTCCAAACTGAAACAATTAATGTCCCATCGTCTTCTAGGTGATTTGAAATTTGCTTGAGACATTTTACCCTCATCCCCCTTGAAGGGAGGTGATGAAATGCTGCTATCGAAACAATGCTATCAAAGCATCCTTCCAGATCAAAAGAAGAGATATCAGCTTCATAAAATTCTGCTTGCGGGTACCGCTCTTGAGCAATAGAAATAAATGAAGAACAAAAATCAATACCGATATAATCAAGCTTTAAATTCTTTTCATTTACTAAGTAATCATAAAGTCTGCCATTGCCACAACCAAGATCAAGGACCTTATCACCCGAATCCAGTACATCAGAAACAATGCTGAATTCTGGCCATGCTGAAGATCTTGATTGAGAGAAGTCACCAGAAATCTTTTCATAGACCTCCTTGAGCTCTTTCTTTATCTGTGATGGAGAATGAGTCATATTGAAGTAAAAACATCATCAGTGTAGCGAATCTGAACTCACTTGACGAACAGCTTTTCTTGACCTTCCCTAGCTTGCCCTGGAAGCTTATAAAGGTTAGTATATGTGCTGATAAAAACTTCATGAGAAACACTATGAGAACATTCAAAATTATCGTCACTACAGTCCTTCTTCTAGTCCTAGCTGGGCTAGCCTTGATGGGTGTTAAACAGTTGATTCCAAGTGCTTTTGGTCCTAGCGAGGATGAAAGAGCAGAAATCCATCATGGTGAAGACGATCATCAAGTGATAGACGATATTTATAGTCAAACCTTAAAGCAGTATGAGGGGACTATTAAACCCCTTGGAGTGTCGATTTATCAAGAGGGAACCCATCGTCTAGAAGACGAAGATACGCTTGTGGTTCTTTTGGAAAGTACAAAAGTAAACTTACCTGATTTTGAGCAAAAAGAAGTAAAAGTAAGAGGGTATGTACGAGATACCGTAGAAGGAGCTCAAAAAATAATGGATGTCCGTTTTGTAGAGCAACTTAAAGAAGCTGGAGTGAAGGTTTTTAACGAAGTCGGATATGAATGGAGTTTTTCTTATCCTGCCGACTGGAAAACAGAAAAAGAGAAAGATAAGGTGACATTCATCCAAGAAAATGGAGATGAAGCTGACAAAATTATCATTGTTTATCAGTACCCAGATTTAGAAGATAATCTAGAAACATGGTTAGCTGATAGAGATCAAAACCTTTTCTATGAAAGTATCGAAGTGAAGGTTGGAGAAAGTACAGGAATAAGAAGAACAATCACAAATGGAGATCAACAGATCATAAAAACCTACTCTAAGGTTGGAGATACTGGATATGAAATACGTCTACTTTCACAAGATGAAGTGATAAAAAACCAATATTTTTCAATCATTGATTTTTTCCAGAGTAGTTTCATAGATGAGCTAGCAGACGAACTCGCAACGGAAGATGTAGAAAGTGAAGAAGAACAAGAAGAAGAAGAAGAAAGCTCAGAGGAAGAGCAAACAGAAGAACAAGCAAAGGAAGTATCTGATGAGAATCAGGAGCTAGAGGCGCCAGAGGAGGAGCAAATAGAAAAGAAAGAAGAAAATGAGGAGGAACAAACAGAAGCAGTCTCAGAAGAATCTTTGAACAATTTAGAGCCTCTCAGCTCATCTCAAGTTGATAATGTGATCGCAAAAGGATATTCACCTTTTGCAGGAAGGACCCTGAGTTTTGATTATCCAAAAGCTTGGTACTTCGCTTACCTGGAAGGTGGTAATTATGGTTTCACAGATGGAGAAAGTTATCTTTCATCAGAAGAAGAGGTAACCCTTGAAAACAGTAGAATCCTCATCATCTCTGGTAATCAAGACTTACAGTGTATTAATAAGGCTACTAAGAGTATCAATGATACACAGTACACAGTATGTGCTCGTGAATCAGGATTAGAGGAAGTCGTCGCAGATATATCCAAGAGTATTGATTCTCCAGCAGATACTGAATAGCTCCTAGAAGCTATTCAGGGTATCAGTTGATTACTGACCAAGATTTCGTCTGCCAAGACGTGGGTTGTTTTTACGCAGTAGTGTCATGTCATATCTTTCTAAGAAATTTTTCACATCACTTACTGGGACGGCAAAAGAAACATTGTTTGCTTCTTCTATGACGGAGAAGTTTACTCCGACTAATTCTCCACGAGTATTGACGAGTGGACCTCCGGAGTTCCCATTATTAATGGCTGCATCAGTTTGTATGACCTGTGAATATATTTGGTTGTCTGTTGCTAAAACATTTCTTCCTAATCCAGAAACAACCCCTTTGCTGACAGTGTTTTGAAATTCACCTAATGAATTACCGATCGCGACCACTGTTTGTCCTAGGGAAAGGATATCTGAGCTGCTGAGTCTAATGATGGGGAATCTTGAGCCATTCACTTGGAGCAAGGCCAGGTCCAATTCTTTGTCTCTCTGGATAACCTCGGCATCATAGATAACGCCATCATTGGTGACCACTGTGTACCGTGCATTTTCATCACCTACAACGTGTTCATTGGTAATCAAAAGACCATCTCTATTAATAAAAAATGCCGTACCACCTCCTATATTTTGGGTTTCTCTACCAATCTGACGTGACTTTTTTTGGACTATGGTGAAGCCATCAAAAGCTTCTACATCTTCATAGTATTCCTCGAGCACTGGTACATCTTTAGAGACAACAACGCTGACTACCGCAGGGTCAATTTTCTCGACTACTCGAGTAACAATCTTCTCTTCAGGGCTGAGTAAACTTGATTGCAAAGCTTCAGAAGAAGAGACACCTAAAGCAGTACCAAGGAGAAAGGTGCTTAATAATATGGCTAAAGAATTTTTCTTTGTGAACATGGTGGGGATGTTAAGGACAGCTGACATTCTATCAGGAATACCTGTAAAACTCAAAAGAGCTATGCTTGTCTAGACTACAAGACTCTTTCTTTATAGCTCTAAAGAAAGAGTTTTCCATTTATTAAACTCTATATAATCCTAACGAAATGGTGGCCAGAGGCGGAATTGAACCACCGACACAAGGATTTTCAATCCTCTGCTCTACCACTGAGCTACCTGGCCATATGAGATATGCCAGGACAGATTATCCCAGCTCAAAAAATAAAGCAACTCATTTCTAAAGAAGAAATGAGTTGCTTTATAAACTCTAACAGTAGGTATTAAATAATGTTTAGACCATCTAAAACATGATAAGCATGGGTAGCTTCACGGCCACATATAGAAAGTAATCCCCAAAGATCATAATGATGAAGGTAGTGGCAAAGTGCTCGTTGATAGTAAAGAAAACTGTGATGAAAGAGGAGTTTAAACATGGATAAGACATAAAAGGATAAGTTTTTTACTTCGAAAGTAAGAAACATTTATCCAGAGCTCTTTGCATGAGCTGTTCTCATACCTTGATTAATCTTTTTTCTTTGTCCAAAGAAACCGTGGTCAAAATGGAGGTAAACAATAAGCACCACTAAAAGGGGTATGGTCATGTATGACATTTCCCAGTGGTGAAGGAGATTAAACAGACTATGAAAAGATCCAGCAACTAAAAGCCCTAGTAAATAATAGAAGCCTTTTGTTTTGTGAATTCCTTTGTTTAAAAAATGAGCGACTAGAGTAGTAAATACTGCATGCGCAGTACTTCCCATAAAAAGTCTCATGATGGCGATAATCAAAAATCCAACCGTAAAATCAAAACCCAAGAGATAAGAAATATTTTCAAAGAAGGCAAAGCCAATACCAATGATAAAAGGATAATAATAGTGCTTCTTTGGTTCTTTATCAAAAAGCAGGGCAATAGACTTAGCAAGTTCTTCTGCAAAGGCTAAGAGGACAATAGAAAAGAGTGGGCCATAAAGTGAACTTAATAATGGTTGACCGATTCCAAGCCATTTCAGCCCAAAGAAGGGCACAGTAGAAAGTCCAGATAAGAGGAAAAGAAAAAACAATCGTAAAAACTTGGCCTCAAATTGTCTCGTAGCAATGGCAAGAAGCCCAATATAAAAAGGGAGTACTCCACCTGCTGTCATGGCGATTTCTGAGATCATAGCAATACGTGAAATGACTATTTAGCAGTCCTTTCCATAAGCAGCTGTCTCATCTAAGAGGTGATATGATCAACACGAAACACTTCTCAAAAGAGCTGGCGGCTAGAGAAAGGGGGGATTTGTATTGATTTTGATTTTAAAAAAAGCCAACTCAATAGAGTCGGGTCACAATCTTATGGTGGGTGGTAAATCATGGTGGAGACCTTTAAAAATATAGGCCTCACCTCCTTTACTTATTGATAGAGTTATACTACATATATATAATAACATTAAATTTACTAAATGTCAATTATTCAGTCGTAAGCACTCTATAGGCTTCTAGGAAAGAGTTATTACTGTTAACATATCCTTGATTATCTAGCATATATAGTGGGAATTAGATCACTCAAATCCAAAAAAAACGCTAAAAGCCTTAAATCAAAAGGCCATAAGGAGTTACACAGTTTTAAAAAAGAGAAGAGAAGCTTTTTAAAAACTTTTTTAGCCCTTTTATTGGCAGTATTTTGTCTTGGAGCACTGACGGTGATTCGTTACGGAAAACAACAACTCTTTCCTAATCCTAAAATACATCAAGAAGATTTTATTTCTGGCAACTATGAGATGAGTCCACAGGGCTCATTCATCATTCCTTTCAATCAAAGAATGAATGAAGAGTCTGTGAGAAATGCTCTTAGTATCCTTCCAGAAAAGAATGGGGTATGGATGTGGGATGGGAATGTTTTGAAGATTAAACCAGAAAAAGCCTTCAAAACAGGAGATGAGTATCTCATAACTGTTAAAAATACTGCAAAAAATATTTTTGGACAGCCTTTATTGAACTCATACGAGCTCAGTTACCAAGTAGGCTTTGACCCTCAAATAAGAGCTGTGTACCCCAAAAGTGACCTTATTGGAAGTACTGATCATATTAACATACTCTTTTCACATGCCATGCTTTCTCAAGAGGCATTGCAAAGTAATGTTGGTCAAGATTTTTTACAAATAACTCCTCCGATTGATGGGGAATGGAAATGGTATAATGAGAAAACGCTGGCATTCCATCCTCAAGAAAAATGGGATACTTCAACAAGATATTCTCTTAAAAACTCAGAAGCTATTGTGAGTCTTGCCGATGCAAAAATAGATGAAAATATAGAGAGGGTTTTTCAAACCGAGCGCTTCACTTTGATTGAAGAAGAATTAATAATAGAAAAAAATACACCAGCACATGATAGAGAAAGTCCATATATCTTAAGCTTCAATCAAAAGCCAGATCAGTCTTCATTAAAAGATAATATTTTAGTGAGAAGTAGTGATGGTTTGAAGATTGAAGTAAACTTTTCAAGTGAAAGAGAAAAAGAAGTGGCAATATTGCCAGTATCGGGTTTTTGGGAATATGATGAAAGCTATAACATTGAAATACTTCAATCACTTAAGCCATTAAAGGGGAATCTTACTCTTTTGGAAGATAAAGAAATCAACTTTAAAACCGTATCATTCTTCATCTTAAATAAAGATGATGAAGGAAAAACCTATTACAATCCTCAAGAAAAAAAAATAAGATTCACAACAAGAGAGAGTATTAGCAAAGAAAAAATACAGAAGCAAATAAGCATCCCTTCACTTCCAGAATGGGAAATTTCAAAAGATAAAAATAGCTTTGTTATTTCATTTGAAAAGTTTTCTCAAAAAAGAGAAAATATAAAAATGTACTATGTTGATGAAGATAAAAAGAAAAACATCGAAATTATTTTTCATATTTCTCCAGAGCTCAGCTATTCCACAACAGAATTAGAACAAGTATTCTGCGTAATTTCTCCCACCTTACTGGACGGATCCTCTTCATTATCAGAAACAAGCAAGAGGGGAAGATCAATTGCTAGAATAGCAGAAGATAAAGAAGGCAAATGCCCACAAGAAGAGGATAGGTTTTCTTATTACTATGAAAAAAAGTTCTTTGCTCCAAATACAAAACACAATGTTCAAATGCGCTTAAAAGATATTTATGGAAACAGCATTATAGAAGATATTGAAATCATCACTCAGTCCATAGAAACCGATGAAAGAAAGCTTCAAAGAAAAAGCTCTCTCTTTTATAAAAACGTTCAAAATACAAAAGATATGTCTTTGGATTATCAAGCAAAGAACATTGAAAAAGTTCTAGTGACTCTTTGCAAATTGGAAAGTACGCTAGCTTTAGAGATAGAAAACACATATGAGCAGAGGTGGTTTAGTTTTGATCCAACACCAGAAAAATGTTTAAAGTTTGAAAGAAGAGAAATAGAGCTGCAAATGAAGTGGGGAGAAGAGAAGACAGAAAGAATGGCTATAGTAGATCTCATTGATGAGGATAAAATTGATACAGGTATCTATTACATTCATCTCCTGGCTCCAGGTTATTATTCTAATCAGGGAGATCCTCTTGAGACACATATTGCCATTCAGTATAGCGACTGGAATATGCTTTCTAAAAGAGGAACAAGCTCTCTTTCATGGCTTTACGACCAAAAAAAGAAGGAGCCCGTTTCAGGAGCTTTACTACGTTTTGTAAGTAATGATGGTTTGGTTCTGCATTCTGAAACAACAGATGTAGAGGGCTTGGTGGTCTTACCTAATACTAAACTCAAATATGATTTTATTTTGGCAAAAAAGGGAACTGAAGAACTACTCCTGAGTACATTTTCTCAAGAGGGGATTGAGACAAGTCGTTTTGATGTTCCTTTAGATATAAGAGATGAAAGATATCAACATCAATTTTATATAGAGGATCCTTCTCAAAATGATGAATCTTTTCAAGGAGTCTTCATATTAAAGCATTTAGAAAATGGAAGCCTTCAGAGTCCAAATATAAGTCAAGGAGTAGTGGTACTTTATGACCAGGATGAGAGGGTGCTTTGGCGCTCATATGAAAAATTCGACAGGCTTGGCACTCTGTTTTTTTCAATTCCAAGCAAGCTTATGATATTGGGTGGAAATTATCAGTTAGAGGTTTGTATAGGTTTACATCAGGGATTATGCCAAGGAGAGAGTTATTGGACTTTTTTTGATACAAGTTCGTCAAAATTATCTCAAGAAAATAAGCAGCTGAAGAGATCTAAAGAAAATCTAACTAGAGAACGAATACTTCAACTAGGAAACTATGAGGATCTCAATGTAGGAGATGAAGTACCAATACTACTGAATAAGCTAAATCCAAAATCACCACTGATCATAAGTGCAGAAAGATCGGGAGTGTACTGGCATGAAATATTAACTCCGGACAGCAGCAGCCTCAAAACAAGCTTTACGATCACAAAAGAAATGATTCCAGAAGTTATCATTAGCGTTGTTCAATTCAGTGAGGAAAAACTTATTACAGATATGGTATCAATACCTGTCTCTAGAGAAGAAAAAAAACTGAGATTGATATCTTCACCTATAGAGAACACTAAACCAAAAATAAAAAATGCTGTAAACAAAGAAATAACAGATTTTTCATATGCAAGATTTTCACTCTTCGGTTCCGGAAGTTTCTTGCAAGACAAAGCTCTTGAAGCTTTCTATCCACGACTGGGGACAAGTGTGATATCAGCAGCAAACATTCCTTACTCACAAATAGAAGATGATGAGCAATCTTTAAAAAGTATCCCATTACATCAGATACAAGATGCTGTTATTGTCAATGGAACTCTGCTGAGACCAGATCATCAAGGAGCATTGCTCGGTCAGCAATATCTGATAGCACATGATGATAACGGAAATTTTGCCAACAGTATCTTTGGTGATCTTGAGTATGATGAAAGCCTAGAGTTAATCACGAGATTTCCAGGCTTTATAAGACCTTCAGATAAACTCATCTATACTGCTGATATTGTCAATAAAAGCGACGCTACGAGAAACCTACAACTGGTAAATTCAGCCGCATCTATGAGTTTCCCAAATGGATCGAATGTACACGTAGGTGTGCTAGCTCAGCAAATGAAGACAATTAATATAGCTACAGAAGTATCACCAGGCATTATTAGCAAGCGTTCAGAGCTAAGTATGAGCATTGCAGAACAAGGGAAGATTCTTTCATCTCGTTCTATTATTCTACCAGTGATACAACAAGAATCCCCATTCTCTCAGAAAACGATCATTCAATCCCAATCGAATGCATTACAAACAATTGTACCAGTACCAATGCCTCACATGGGTGAGTGGAGTGTCTCAACAGTTATTGCAGCATCACCTGTAGCTTTTGTAGTAGAAAATCTTCGAAAAATTCTCGAAGAAAAAACACTCAATCTCGAAGGAATGGTAGTGAAAATGGGGCTAGCAAAAGATTTTGAGAGTCTTATACAAGTAGATTTAAATACATCATCTCCCTTGCTTCTAGAAAATGAACTCGCATATCTCAAAGATTTACAGCTTTCAAGTGGAGCATGGGCAGAGCTAGGGCAAACTAAAGATATTGACCCACTCCTGAGTGCATCAATAGCAAAGTCTCTCGCCTTGATGATCAACTCTGGCCAAGATGTCCCAGAGGAAATTCTCGTGAAGCTTAAAAAATATCTCAAGGAAATCTTAGATGAAAAGTCAAATGAACGAGTCCGTACAAAAAAAACAGTAGGAGAAATGACACACAAACAGGGGTTTGATGAATTGTCAATATTGCATGGTCTCTCCTCTTTGACGGCATCTGGAGTAAGTTATGCCAATAGTTGGTATAACTACAGAGAAGGATTGAGTACAGAATCTCTAGCTCTACTAGTGATGGTATTCGAAGATTATAGGGATGCTGGCGTATCTGGAGTAGTTTTCAAGATAGAAGAGCTTATCCAGATGTTAAAACAACGATCTTTTGAAAGTTCAGGAAAGATCTGGTTGAAAAGCTCTTCTGATGGAGATCAAAAAGTGAATGATTTTGTTCTAAGTGCTTGGTATCTAGAGGCTCTTGTAAGGCAAGCGAGCTCACGTTCTGATATCCCAGCTGTTATCAACTGGCTTATCGAAGAAAAAAATCTTCAAAAGAATAAGTCTCTTTACCGTCAAAGCAGTTATCTCCAAGCTATGGGAGCTTATTTGAAGATTTATAAAGAACAGATCAATACTTCAGAAATAAGTCTGAATGCTATCAATAGTGATATTTCTTATGATTTACATGAAGAAAAGAAAGGACAAATTTTCTTTCTAGAAGAGCTAGTGAAGAAAGATGATGAACGTAAAGAACAGTCCATAACAATATCTACACAGCAGGCCCAGCCACTGTTTATAGAAGTCTCATTGGTCTCTAAAGATCAACAAAAGAGACCGGTAGAAAATGGTTTAGCTGTTTTCCATGATTTAGCAAACAAACAACTAAAAGTAGAGGAAGAAATCTTTGGAGAGATCATCATCGTAAGCGATGCAGAAAGGAGCAATGTAGTAGTTATTCAGCCTCAAATATCAGGCGCACTTCCATTGCCAGTTGATGACGACATGAATAAAAACTGGATAACATTGAGTTCTTCTCTGCATGAAAAATGGTATCTTATCCCGGAGTTATCAGAAGGTGAGACAAGGATTCCTTTTAGATGGAAAGCTACTCATCAGGGAGTCTATCAAGTACCCAGAGTACAAGCGTATCAAAGTGCAACACCTGAGATAAATGGAAGCTCTCAGAGAGAAAGTATAGAGATACGATAATGTTCTCGATATAATAAATAGACATCAATGCAGCCGAAATCTTTTACTTTCAAACCATGTGAGAGAAGATATTAAAAAGAGCTAATGCTTATGAGGCTCTAGCTCTTTTTAATATCTTCTCTGCATTCTTCTTAAGTAAAGTATGCTTCAAATTCTTTTCTAGTAATCGTTTCCTTTTTAATAAGGTCTTCAGATATCTTTACAAGAAGCTTCTTATTCTTTACCAGAATCTCTTTAGCAGTATCAAGGGCATGGTGAAGCATCTTTGCCACCTGAGCGTCGATAAGCTTAGAGGTGTCTTCACTATAAGTTCTATCATGCATCATATCTTTACCAAGGAATGGGTTACCATGGTGCTCACCAAAAGTAATAGGTCCAAGTGGACTCATCCCATACTTTGTAACCATATTCCGAGCAATTTTTGTGGCTTTTTCCATGTCATTCGAGGCTCCAGTGGTGATAGATTCAGCACCAAAAGTAAGTTCCTCAGCTGCTCTACCTCCGAGCAGTGAAACGAGCTCATCCAAAAATTTTTCTTTTGATGTTAAGACACGATCTCGATCTGGTAAAAACCATGTCACTCCAAGAGCCATACCTCGTGACACGATTGATATTTTATGGACAGGGTCAGTATGAGGTAGAGCGTGTCCAGTAATAGCATGACCCACCTCGTGATATGCTGTTATTTTTATCTCTTCATCGGTCATAATATTATTAGATTTTTCAGGTCCCAGCATAACTTTTTCTAGGCTTGCCTCAAGGTCAGCATGCTCGATAGTTTTCTTTCCATTTTTGGCAGCTAATATAGCTCCTTCATTTAAGAGGTTTTCTAAGTCAGCTCCAGAAAATCCAGGGGAGTGTTTCCCAATCACTTCAAGGTCAACTTTTTTTGAAAGAGGTTTGTTGCGAGCATGTACTTTTAGGATAGCAATTCTGTCCTGAAGGTCGGGGTTGTCTATCGTGACACGTCGATCAAATCTACCTGGTCTTAGCAAAGCAGGATCAAGGACATCAGGTCGATTTGTTGCAGCCATTACGATCACATTACTTTCGTTGTCAAAGCCATCCATTTCACTGAGGATTTGATTGAGGGTCTGCTCTCTTTCATCATGACCTCCACCAAGGCCTGTACCACGATGACGTCCTACTGCATCAATCTCATCTACAAAAACTATGCATGGAGAGTTTTTTCTCGCTTTTGAGAAAAGATCACGAACACGACTGGCACCGACACCCACAAACATTTCTACAAATTCTGATCCAGAGATAGAAAAGAAGGGGACATCTGCTTCACCAGCTACAGCTCGTGCCAATAAAGTTTTACCAGTACCTGGAGGGCCAAAGAGGAGAACTCCTTTAGGAATCTTAGCTCCCATTTTCAAATACTTCTTAGGGTTCTTTAAGAAATCAACGATCTCAGTCAGCTCTGTCTTCGCCGCTTCAGCTCCAGCAACATCATCAAAGGTGACTCGGTCTTTTTTATTCTTATCAAATTCTTTTGCTTTACTGGTACCAAAACTCATTGCTGTTCGGTTGCTCGAAGATACTGAGCGCATCATCAAGAAAAGAAATCCAAGGAGTAGGAAAAATGGGATAGCTGAAATAGCAATATCAGTCCAAAAGGCATTTCCAGCTATGTCCTTGATTTCCACAGGAACGATATCAGGTCTATCAAAACCAAGGTCATTCACAGAGTCTCCAGGAGACTTGATCGCTTTCTTACGAGTACCATCTTTTAAGTCTGCAAAAACACTGTTTCCTTCTATTTCAACTCTTTCAATTTTCCCTTCATTATAGAGGTTTTGGATCGCTGTGATCTCTACATCTTCAACTGCTTTCTTTCCAGCTGGGTCAGTGAGCATAAAGTAGACTCCTGCAAATATGAGAGCGGCTATCAGGATATACACTAAGTTTGTCGAAGATTTCTTTTGGGCCATAGAGCTATGTGAGAGCTAATAAAACTACTTCTTACGCGAAACCCAGTGTATCAGAGGAGCGAAAACTTTGCGAAGTGAAAAAGGTAGTGGAGGCTGCAATGCATGAAGATGGTAAATAGGTTTTCCTTCATCACGGTATCTCTTTTCGTAAGCTGTCCGTAAAGACAATTCCGTTTGGTGATTTTCATCAAAGTGAGAAATGTTCCAAGATGTTCTTTTCAAAGTCTCATGCGAGTAGCGAAATAAAGCTTCGTTATCAGTCTTGAAGAAGAAAAGTCCTTTTTTGCGAAGCAAAGATCGGTACATTTTTAGAAACCCAGGAGAAGTCATTCGTTTGTTTTCATGTCTCTCTTTTGGCCAAGGATCAGGGAAGAGCATGATGAGCTTCTCACATTTAGGTAAATTATAGGATTTGAGTTTCTGCACTGGGGCCTGCAAGAAGGCAATATTTGTAATCTTCCTTGATCGAGCCTTCTCAAGGGCTCTATAAATACGATCTGGTTTTATTTCTACACCTAAAAAGAAAGAGTCTGGGTGTTGAGACGCATACTCCACTAAAAAGTCTCCAGTTCCGATTCCTATCTCCATGACCAGAGATTTTCCTTGTCTTAGCTTATCGATCCATGATCTAAAAGCATATACATCCCTTTCGGGTACGTAGAGTTGTTCAGGGTATTCGTATACGGCTCTGCGAAAAAATCTTTTCTTCCTCATATCTTAGCCAAGTACTTCATCATCCTCGTCAAAGTCATCTGGAGCTACAGGAGTACTCTCGATAGCCTCTTCTACTTCTGTAGCAGTTGAGGATTCTTCAATCACCGCAGCAGGGGGAGTGCCTATTTGATCGTCTTCTTCCGCCATACTTTTGAGTTTTCTAATCTCGAATGAATACAACATTGCGAAGAATCCTACAAAAAATCCTAACACAGCCGCCAACAATACAATGATCGTTGTAGAGGCATTGATAGTCCAAAAAAGGATAAAGTATTGCTGTACTAGCCAGATGTTTTCAAAAGCAAGGATCAGGGTCAGGACTAAGATACTGATAGCAGACCAAAGAAAAATATTTTTTCGCATGTGAAGCAGTTAATAGTTCAAGTCTTCAAGGTCAATACTACACCTTCGGCAAGATTTTCTCGAGAGTTTTTTGTAGAGTGATTTGGTGCTCAATGGCAGCATAAGCTTGAGATCCAGGTGTATATTGTTGTTTGATAGGAGCGCGCTGTTCTTCTGGATATCTTTCTAACATAACGTTTAGTCTTTCTTCAACGTCTACGTCTGTGACTTCAATCTGTTCTTTTTTAGCAATATCCTGCAAGGCCAGACGGAGTTTAATCCTGTCTGAAGCTTGGACATCAAAGGTCTGGAGGAGTTCTTCTTCATTCTTACTTTGAGCTTCCAGATATTTTTCATAAGACATTCCTCTTTGGAGGATCTGTTGTTTGATTTCTGTCAAGATCGCTTGTTTTTCTTGTTCGATCATAGAGCTAGGAAGCTCTCCTTTACTCATTTTTATCAGAGCGTCATAGAAGTCTCCTTCCATTTTTTGCTTTGTTTGATTGTCGTGTTCACTTTGGATCTGTTCTTTTACTTTTTTTCTCCATTCGTCGATAGTTTGTTTCTCTCCAGTAAGTTTCTCTACAAATTCATCATTCAGTTCCGCAAGCTTTGCTTCTTCTACTTGATGGAGCTTGATGTGAAAGTGAACTTTAGTCCCAGCCATCGTCTTCGCGTGGTAGTCTTCAGGGAAAGTAATTTCAAAGTCCTTTTCATCACCAGCTTTCATTCCGACGATTTCTTCTTCGAAACCTGGGATAAGCATCTTGCTTCCCAGTACGATAGGGTGATTCTTTGAGCTAGCATTATCGAGAGCTATTCCATCTGGAGTCTTCCCATCGAAGTCTATTTCTGCTCGGTCTCCCATTTTTGCTGCTCTCTCTACTTTTTCATATTCTGTCATACGTTCCCGTACATGATTGATCGCTTCATCGACTTCTTTTTCAGAGGCTGTTTTCTTTTCCACATCGACCTTTATCTTTTTGTAATCACCGACAGTGATCTCAGGGTAGAGTTCAAACTCAATCACTACTTTAAGAGGATCAAGGCTCTCAAAGTCGATACTTGGTTGTCCAACGATCTTTAAGTTCAAGTCCTTTACAATATCATTCGCGACATCCGGTACAGCAGTTTGCAGACTCTGCATTTGTATATATGAAGCTTCTACTTGCTCTCGGATCACATTATCAGGAATCTTCCCAGGTCTAAATCCTTTTACTTTTAGCTGTCCAGAAAGTTCTTTCATGACTTTTTTTTCAGCCTTTTCAATCATTTTCGGGTCGATAGCTGTAATAGTGAGTTGTTTTTTTGATCCTGGAAGGTCTTTTAGATCATATTTATGGTCCATATGAGGGAAGAATAAGAATTCAAAGCTTTGACTTTATATCAGGAAAACGCTATAATAACAAGATAACAAGCAGTTTTTTGCTATTATCACATTGACGATAAAAACATTCAATGGAGTCAATGAATTGATTAATAAATTCAGTCGATGAATTTCACGGTCCACTTTCCCGCAAACTTTGAAAACGTACCTGCACTCCGAGATATGGTATCTCATTGCGCTGCCTTAGAAGGTTTCCCGGAAAAACAATCAGAACACCTTCGTTCTGTGACAGATGAAGTCTGCAATAATGCGATTGAGCATGGATCACAGCCTACCAGTGAAGTAGTACTAGAAGTGCATACAGACGCTCATTCCATCACAATCACTTGTCATGACCAAGGTCATGGGAATAAATTAACAGCAGCAGACATCCAAAAAAGAATCTCAGGGGAGCTAGAAGTGGAGTCAGGGAGAGGTCGAGGGATGAAGATGATTGTCTCTGCATTCACGGATGAGCTGAAGATCGAGGATAGGAAGGAGGGAGGGGTGAAGGTGACAGCGATAGTAAAAAAGCAAACAGTCGAGAGTCAAGAGTCAAGAGCTGAAAACAATGATTAAACTCTAGACCCTGGACCCTAGACCTTAGACCTTATTAAAAATTACCAATTAACAACTAAACCCATGTCAGACATCACCCTTACATTCTCAGATCTTGACGGCGCACAAGCCCCGACGAAGTTGGTGAAGTTTGTCGGACAGCTCGATGAGACCAACGTCGAAGAAGAATCAAAAAAAGTCTACGCTGAAATGGAAAACGAAGAACTCAAAAATATGGTCTTCGACTTCTCTGAGCTCAGCTACCTCAACTCTAAATCCATCGGATACCTCGCTGACTGGCAAGGGAAGATCAATGCAAAAGGCGGTAAGCTCGTGATCTTCGGATCAGCCGCAAACATCTTCGATATCCTCGATGTCGTGGGACTTACTCAGTTGATTGATATCGTTGATACAGTAGAGGAGGCTAAGGAGGCGCTTTAGAAAAGCAAAAAACCCGTAGAGACATTGCACTGCAACTCCTCTACGGGTTTTTTTGATGCTCGCTAATTCTTCCTTTTTCAGCTACAATCTCTCCGATTCTTTGGAGAATATTTCGAGTATTTAAACTCCCAATACTCCCAATCCTCTCAATCCTCTCAATCCTCTCAATCCTCTCAATCCTCTCAATTTTCCCAACCCACATGAAGAACATCCGAAATTTCTGTATCATCGCTCACATCGACCACGGGAAATCCACCCTGGCTGATCGTATGATCGAAATCACTGAAACCATGCAAAAAAGAGATATGAAGCATGGGCAAATGCTCGATACAATGGATATCGAGCAAGAGCGGGGGATTACCATCAAGCTCTGTCCAGTGCGTATGGACTGGAAAGAGCATCAACTCAATCTGATCGATACACCTGGTCATGTAGATTTCAGCTATGAAGTCTCAAGATCCCTCGCTGCTTGTGAAGGAGCGGTCTTAGTCGTAGATGCCGCTCAAGGGATCCAAGCTCAAACATTAGCCAACACCTACTTGGCGATGGAGCACGATCTCACCATCATACCTGTTTTAAATAAAATAGATCTCCCAGCTGCAGAGCCAGAACGAAGAGCTCAGGAGCTTTCAAATACTCTAGGGATTGATCCTTCAGAAATCATCCACATCTCTGCCAAGACAGGACACAACGTAGAGGCTGTCCTAGACGCTATCCTTGAACGAATCCCTGCTCCAGAAGCACCCGAAGGCGTTACGGATGATGTATCAAAAGTAGAAACTAGAGGTCTGATCTTTGATTCAAATTACGACGCCTATCGAGGAGTGGTTTCTTATGTCAGAGTAGTTCAGGGAGAACTAAAAAAAGGAGACAAGTCATTCTTCCTCAGCAATGGAAAACAAATCGATATCAACGAAGTGGGATGTTTTAAACCGGGTTATCACGCCATGCCTTCATTAAAAGCGGGCGAAGTAGGGTATGTCGTCACAGGTCTAAAATCTTTAGGAGAAGCTCAGGTAGGAGATACCTTGTGGAAAGCTGGAACTGACAACAAAGACATTGCAAAAGCAGTGGTCGTACCAGGATACAAAAAAGTCGTGCCTTTCGTCTTTGCCTCAGTCTTTACCATTGATGCAGATGATTATAAAGACTTAAGAGTAGCCTTAGAAAAACTTTCCCTGAATGACTCTTCACTGACCTACGAAGCAGAACGTTCAACAGCCCTTGGCTTTGGATTCCGTTGTGGATTCCTGGGGATGCTTCATATGGAGATCGTACAAGAGCGCCTCGAACGAGAATACAATCTCGACCTGATCGTCACCGCACCATCGGTGAATTACAAACTGATCATGATTCATTCAGAAGAGGTTACAGATCTCTCTAATCCAGCTGATCTCCCGAAACGTGAAACCATCAAAGAAATCAAAGAACCATGGGTAAAAGTAGAGCTCATGTCACCCAGCGATACCATTGGAGCCCTTATGGAGCTCTGTACAGGGAGAAGGGGGGTCTTCAAGACGATGAATCATATCGATGACCAAAGAGTAATTCTCGCTTTTGAAATGCCTCTTGCCAATATCATCGTCGATTTTTACGATGCCGTGAAAAGTATCAGTTCAGGATATGCCTCCATGTCTTACGAATTCCTTGAATACAGAACAGAAGATCTCGTGAAGCTTGATATCCTTGTGGCTGGAGATCAGGTAGGGCCTCTCTCTCAGATGGTTCACCGGACTGAAGCACAGAATAGGGGAGGTATAGTCGTGAAGAAGCTCAGAGAAATCATTCCTCGTGCAAACTTCGCAATCGCTATCCAGGCAGCTATCGGAGGGAAGATTGTCGCTCGTGAGACGCTTTCAGCTTTCCGAAAAGATGTCACCGCTGGGCTCTATGGAGGGGATATCAGTCGTAAGAAGAAACAACTCCAAAAACAAGCCAAAGGAAAGAAGCGTATGAAAGCCATGGGAAGAGTAGATATCCCTCAAGAGGCTTTCTTGGCAGTCCTTAAGAAGGATTAGTGTTGTCAGGAAGAAGCAATTAACTTTTCAAAAAGTGAAATATGGCTTAGACTCATGTCTCTTTTTTCATTATGGAACAATCACACTACAATCCAGATCATGTTTTTAGGCTTCATCCCTCTTCTTTGATTGAATTAAGAGGAGGTGAATCTTATATCAATTATGGAAAAGGTGAATTCCCATTTTCTGCTTTGAAACAGCTTTGGTTTAAGCATGCTTCTATAGATTGGGAGCTTAATGTACCAACAGCAGACCAACAGCCTTTGAGATTAGCTGAGGCAACACTTTGTATCCCACGTGATCCTAGTCTACAAATCCCTGCTGGGCCTCATGTGCGTGATCTGAGGAAAAAGCTGAAAACCTGCCTAGATTCAAATATCTGCGAGGAGGAACACTTACAGAGATCTATTAATATATCGATTTGGGATCTTCTGAATAAGCCAGAAATTCAAAAAATAGTACAAGATCTCGCAGAAATAGAGCAAAGAGAGGTCTTAGAAATTTTTAAAGGGCTACAAAATAGTTTGCCATCACTGATCCTCAACATCGTTACTCTACTATCAGAAATACAGGCTCCAATTCTTTTGTCTCAGTATCCAGAGTTTTCTAAAAGAATCGGAGCCTATGTTGAATCAGACTTAGAAGAACAAGATCCAAAAATCATGGGCTACATGAAGCGTCGACTTGCAGCTACCAGAAAAAAAATAAAAATAAGAAAAGAAAAAAGAGTCATCGAAAGAAGCATATATATGGATTTTTTAGAAACTTATAATAAAGCTTATTACCGTGAAGATATCAAAGCATTGGAGGAGAAGAGGAGAGCAAATATAGTAAGCTTAATGCTTGACCAAAGCTAAAAAAACCCTACAATAGACCAGTCAGAGACAGTAGGTGCTCCACTTAGTGAGGCTTAATTTCCTACCGAGACATCAAATCAGCGCGATTTATCGCAGTTGCCATATAGTCCATGAGGACGGGTCGATGTATGGAAAAATTGATGTTCATCTCTGTAGAGGTGATTTTTTTTATAATCACTCAACAGATAATCCATAACTCATTATGGCAACTACACGACAACAGAAAGAAGAAACTCTTAAGGAGATCACTGCCGATATGGCAGACGCAAAAGGCGTTGTCTTCGTCGATCTCCACGGTCTGACTGTGGAGCAGAGTCAAGGACTCCGACGTAGCTTGCGTGAAAAAGGTGTGAAGACGAAAGTCGCTAAGAAGACCTTGATCGTGCTCGCTGGGAAGGAAAACGGACTCGAAATCGATAAAGCAATGCTCAACGGGCAGATCGCTTTGGCTTTCTCTATGGAAGACGAAGTATCTGCTGCGCAAGAGCTCTACAAGATGGGAAAAAAGAACGAAAAGATCAAATTGGTTGGAGGAGTTTTCGAAGGAAAAGTCGCCAATCAAGAGATGATCATGCAAGTCGCTCAGCTCCCATCTCGAGAAGAACTCTTGGCGAAACTCGTTGGTTCGATGAAGGCTCCAATCTCAGGATTCCATGGAGTATCTCGAAACATCATTTCAGGTTTCGTACAAGTATGTAAGCAAATATCAGAAAAATAGGGAGTAGGAAATAGCTGGTAGGGAATAGCCCACTACAAGCTACAAGCTACAACCGAATATTATTATCAATTTTAATTCAAACAACATGGCAGATGAAGATACAACTGCAGAAGCTACTGAAGAAACAGCAGCTCCAGCGGAAGAAGTAAAAGCAGAAGAAACAGCAACACCAGCTGCAGAAGAAGGTACTACTGATGTAGTCCTTTCAAAAGACGCTGAAAAGATCCTTGATATGGTAAAAAACCTTTCAGTGATCGAATTGGCTGACTTGGTTAAAGCTATGGAAGATGTATTCGGAGTAAGCGCTGCTGCTCCAGTCGCAATGATGGCTGGTGGAGCTGCTGGTGGAGACGCTGGCGGAGCTGCTGAAAAGACAGCTTTCGATGTTGAGCTTACTTCAGCAGGAGGAAGCAAAATCAATGTGATCAAAGTAGTACGTGAAATCACAGGTCTTGGTCTGAAAGAAGCAAAAGACTTGGTTGATGGTGCTCCTAAAAACATCAAAGAAGGTGTTAAAAAAGAAGAAGCTGAAGAAATCAAAGCTAAACTTGAAGAAGCTGGTGCTACAGCTGAAATCAAATAGTTTTAATCATTCAGAATCAATAAAAAGCCCTATGCCGTAAGGTGTGGGGCTTTTTTAGAAGAAGATAGAGATGAGTATCTAAAGCCTAGGAGATACAATCTCACCCTGCTTCACTCCGTTGGCTTGTCCCTCTCCTTTTCAAAGGAAAAGGACCTAGGTATCTTTTAGCTTCCTTCGACACTGAGGAGCTGAAAAGCCTGATTTTCAACCTTTCACTTTTAAAAAAGAGAAAGAAGAGCTCGTAAGAGCGGAAGATTGAGATTTACTTGCTAAGCTAAATTTTCTTAACAGGACAACTGAGCGTAAGTAATCAATGAACAGTACCTAGCAAATACACCCAAAATCTGCTATAATAAGGAGAAAGAAACAAATATTCCAAATAAAAAATCATGAAAAAACTCTTCGTAAAAGTCTTAGCCATCGTCACAGCGCTCAACATGCTGGCTACGAATGTGCCACTTTCCTTTGCAGAGGGAGCGAATTTGCGCGTAATGGATACGACTGCAGGGACTCCAGCGCTGATTATGCTGAATGGAGAACCAAAAGAGGTAGTAAGCGTGACGATCACCAATCCTTACCAATCGACGATTACTCAAAAATTCCAACTCAGTAAAGAAGGGGTTTTACAGCACTGGTACGGACAAGCCGTCGTGGCAGGGGATTATCAAGTTTTTGCAAAGGATGAACAAGTGACGTTTTCAGTACTCCCTGGACTTCCTGATCCAAAACTTTCTCGTCTTGAGTTGAGTGATTACACGACGTATGTCGGTAAGGCAATCCAAGGGTCTCTTAGTCTTAAAGACTTCTATGGAAACGTCATTTCGGGGAGAAAAATACTTCTCGAACAAGAAGGAAACGCTCAAGTAAACTGTTTAAACGCTTGCCGCTCTGATGGAAAGGGAATCGTACAGTTTAGTATCATGTCTCAAAAAGCGGGGCTCAAAGAGCTTCGTGTAATAGATGCTGAGAAAAACTTGAAGATTTACGAAGAAGATTTAGGTTTCATTCCTCAAGTACAAGCTCCTCTTGCAAACTACAATACTCAATACAATCAGCTTCCAGCTCAATATGGAGCGGGATACAGTCCTTATATAAATCCTTATACAACTCAATACTCGACTCAAGAGAGCTTTGCTTTACCAGCATTGCCTTCATTAAACTCGAGCTTCAACTACAATCCATACATCGACCCATCTCGAGCAAATGCTGATTCTCAAGGAAATGATGACAGAAACTTGCCGGCGAATTGGAATAGAGGAGTAAGCCCTTTTTTAGAAGCAAATCTTTTCCAAGATAATCTTCTGGCTCAGATTAATGATGTGACTTCAGGTACAACTGTAGCTCAAAGCTCAGGACAGGTAGATCACCTTGAGGTGATTTTTAGTAATGATTCAGATGAAGAGTTTAAAGAAGAAGTAACGGTTCCTGCCCAAACAGCACTTGATCTCATTGTAAGAGCAGTGGATGTAAATGGAAAAAAAGTAGAAAAATATACCGGAAATATTGAGTTTGAACTTT
The DNA here is from genome assembly GCA_964352145.1 of uncultured Candidatus Peribacteria bacterium. Classification (GTDB taxonomy): domain Bacteria; phylum Patescibacteriota; class Gracilibacteria; order JAUYGZ01; family JAUYGZ01; genus CAYGQA01. The sequence goes on along the minus strand of CAYGQA010000002.1, from coordinate 28,274 downwards.
CCGGAGGAGGACTCGTACCAAATGATTACCTCTTTTCAGAGGTGGATAAAGGAGAAGCTCTTTTCGAATTAGCACTTGTCCTTCCTTCTGGAGATTATACTTTTACAGTGAGAGATAAAGATAGACCAAGTGTAGATGCTGAGGTGGAAATCACTTCACAGTTTCAAGGAATACCAAATCTCAATAACACAAATATTCAGCTCTCTATAGATTCACCAGTAGCAAACTCTGTATATGCAAACGAAGTTGTCGTACAAGGGTCAACGAGTACAGATAACACTGAGATCATCGTCAAGGAAGGTCCACTTGAACTTGCTCGAGGTCCAGTTGATGAAAATAAGAAATTCTCATTCATTCTTAATGATCTCAGCGAAGGGAATAAGAACATAGAGGTCTTTGCTCTATATGGGCCCGATGGTTCTGAAACAAGTGTTGTGACTTCATTTCTCGTAGATAAATCAGGGCCAGTGATTACTCAGGTAAACATCCCTGATGAAGCAATAAAAGCCGGTGAAGCTTACGAAATCACAGCTATAGCTGATGAAAGAGCAACACTGGAAGTATTTATTAATAACTTGAGCTACGAATTTGATTCAAAAACAAATGGTGAGTACGTACTCAACACCTTCGCCCCTCTCGATGAAGGGGACTATCCTGTACATGTCAGAGCAACTGATGAAATAGGAAACATTACTGACTCTCCAAACGTAGGAGTCCTCAAGGTGATCCCTGGACTAAAAGATATTCCAAACCTCTTCGGAATACCGGGTGTTGGTACGGTAACCCTGTCATGGGGGGCATTAGAGGGTGCATCGAGTTATGAGGTCACTCATAAATCCATCGTTGGATCGAGTCAGGAGGTCTTAACGACAACAGAGCCACGGATCACCGTTCAGGATCTCTCTCCAAATCTGAGCTATATCTTCACTGTCACTGCTAAGGATGCAAAAGGAGTGCTGTTCTCAAAAGCTACAGATTCAAAAGCCATTAAAGTACTTGAAGCCCCCGTTGCTTCGGCTCCAGTTATAGATACACCATCAACTCCAGTAGTGACTTTACCAACTCTCGATCAACCAAAAGCAGCAGCTGATACAAGAGATACTATGCCAGTAAGACATACAAAATCAGGGCCTGAAGTCTACTTGCTGATTATTGCTTCATTGATAGTCTTGAATCTCTATGGAAAGGCGAGAAGACGCTTGGTGATGGACTAAAAAATGATCAAAAACCGTAGAGATGTAGCATTGCTAGGGCTCTACGCTTTTTTGATTCCTCTTGGTGATCTCATCACCTATAATAACCGCACTTAATGAAGCCTTCCCATGTCCGATCTCAAGCTCTACAACACTCTGAGCAACCAATTCGAAGCTTTCCAGCCTTTACAGGAAGGCAAGGTCTTGATGTATAACTGCGGCCCTACGGTGTACAATTATGCTCATATCGGAAACTTGAGCTCTTACCTGATGGCGGATCTCCTTCGTCGCTATTTGGAATACAAAGGATATGAGGTTAAACAGGTGATGAATATCACAGATGTAGGACATCTTGTTTCCGATGGAGATACAGGAGAAGACAAGATGGAAAAGGCTGCTCGAGAGCAACAGAAAGACCCGATCGATATTGCTCGCTTTTACGAAGAAACCTTTCATTCTGACCGTCACAAACTCCGTATAAAAGATGCGGATGCTTATCCTCGTGCTAGTGAGTACATCAAAGAAATGTTAACAGACGTAAAAGATATGATGGCGAAAGGTTTTGCCTACGAAACCTCAGATGGAGTGTATTTCGATGTCAGCAAATTCCCAGAGTACGGAGAACTCTCAAACAACAAGCTAGAAGATCTCAACGCCGGAGAACGAGTAGAAGTAAACGATGAAAAACGAAACCCAGCTGACTTCGCCCTCTGGAAAAAATGCGTGGGTGAAAACGCAAAGCACATCCTTCGTTGGGACTTCAACAGCGCAGAACGTCTCAAATTTAATCCGGGTTCTGAAGATGATATGGACAAGCCATTAGCCATCAGCCATCAGCCATCCCCCGGTTTCCCAGGTTGGCATATAGAATGCTCGGCGATGTCTGCAAGTTTACTTAAAGATCAGATAGATGTTCATACCGGAGGTGAAGACAATATCTTCCCTCATCATGAATGCGAAATTGCTCAATCACGTGCCGTTACCGGAGGAGATTTCTTTGCAAAATATTGGGTACATAAGCGTCATATCTTTGTGGATGGGGAGAAGATGAGTAAATCTAAGGGAAACTTCTTCACTATGACCGATCTGGAAGTGAAGGGTTTCAGCCCTGTTACTTTTCGATATCTCATCTTCTCAGTACACTACCGCCAAAATACAAACTTTAGCTTTAAGGGACTTGAAGATGCTCAAAAAAATATTGAGCGTTTACAAAACTTCTTGGTATCAATTCAGGAGGCAAGTGATGCTGGCGAAGAGATCGATGTAGCACAGACTCGTGAAGACTTCGAAGCAGCCTTGGACGATGATCTCAATAGTTCGGGAGCGCTAGGTGCAGTCTTTGAGCTAGTGAAAGAAGGAAACAAGCTCATAGCAGCTTCTGGAGGGATTAAGAATAGGCTGGATGTCTTAAAGTTTCTCCGAGACTTTGACCAAATATTCGCTATCCTCGACTGGGATGTCCAAGAAGAAGTAGATCCCGAAGTAGAGATCTATATCAAAGAGCGTAATGAAGCTCGAGCAAACAAAGACTTTGCAAAAGCTGATCAGATACGTGACCAGTTGAAAGAAAAAGGATTTGAATTGATCGACAAAGAAGGGAAAACAACTTGGAAAAAGATAATCTAAAATAATGAATAGACCATTACAACAAAGCTCCCAGGAGATACCCAAAAGGCTTCAAGAATGGCCTGTGAGGAGGAATTTGAGCCCAAGTCCTAGTGGGGTTATAGCAGATGTAAACACTTCTTCAAAAGTTCTCATAAACAGCCTTTTAGGTCGTCCTACTGGGCATATGTTAATTGAAGAGTACAGAAATTCAGTGCCAGGTAAGAGCTTAATGGCGGATCCTTACCTTATAGAGTATCTCGATGATAATAGAGACTAAGCTTGCTGAGGCTTAGTCCAAATGTTAGGATTGTAACTGTAGAAATTTTTTGTTCATGAAAAAGAAACTGATCGTATTTGGCTTGGTGGTTCTGGGTATCAGTATTTTTGCTGGAGTATTTGGTAATGCTGGGTGGGAGGATATTTGGGCCATCTTGGGACAAATGACAGTTGGCAAGTTTCTACTTTTCTTAGCTCTGACACAAGTCAGCTATGGGCTTTTTAACCTGCGTTGGCAGATCATCCTCAAGACCCATGGTCACGATATTCCTTTTGCTAAGCTCTGGCTTTATCGAGCGACTGGTTATGGGATTTCTTATATTACTCCGACTCAAGTAGGGGGGGAGCCAGTAAGGATCTACCTTTTGAATGAAAACCATGGCATCCGACTACGCGAGGCAACGGCATCAGTACTTTTTGATAAACTGCTAGAAATGAGTAGCTTTCTCGTCTTTGTTGGTTCTGGGATTCTGGTAGTAAGCTTCACAAACCTTGTACCCAACTCCAGTTTATATGCTTTATCAGCTTTGATAGGAGGTCTGCTCTTGTTGGGAATATACGTCTTTAAAAAACTATTAGACGGGGAGGGTTTCCTCACAACAGTTTTCAAAACACTTCGCTTAGAGAAATTCAAGCGTCTCCAAAAATTCGAAGAAAAAATCCATAATACAGAGAAACTGGTCATGGGTTTTTTAAGTCATACGGAGCACAGGAAAACAACACTTCCTTTGTTGGCAGTGATATCGCTGGCTGCTTGGTCATTTACCATTGCAGAGTACTATGTTCTTTCTCAATTTTTGGGGATTGCTTTGTCAGGCTTTGAGAGTTTCTTAGTGGCTACTATTCCTCTGATGGCTTATTTGTTTCCAGTACCTGGAGGTCTTGGCATGCTTGAGGGAGCTCAAGCGGGGATGTTCAGTCTTCTTGGCTACACTGCTAGTTCTGCTTTTGCAGTAGTGCTGATGGTCAGAGTAAAGGAAATTTTCTTCTCTTCAATTGGGTTTGGATATGCTCTCACGCACGGTTTGACGGTATTGGGAAAGCAAAAAACTGATCATCATAAACCAAGAGCGGTCCGTCCATTAGAGCCTGCAAAAGAAGTAGAAAAGCCATCAATTACAAACGTTGAGACTTTGTAAGATAGATCCGAATAATAAGCATGAGAGTAAAGAGAGAGAGGATGGCCACGAGTTTACCAATGCTTTCTAGGTAAAGGGCAGCAATCCCAAAGCTAAAAGATATTGCGTAATAGAAGCAGTTCACTTGTCGTTCACTAAGACCTGCTTTCATAAGTTCATGGTGAAAGTGTTGGAAATCTCCTTTGAAAGGAGACTGTTTTTTAAGAAGTCTTCTGACGATAGTCCAAAGAGCATCTAGTATAGGGATGGCTAAAACGATGAAAGCTGTTGCAAGTTTCCCTCCACTAAAGATGGCCATCACGGCTATCATTAATCCAAGAAACATCGTTCCGCTATCTCCCATGAGGATCTTGGGTTGGGGGAAATCAAAGAACAGGAAGGCAAAACTCGAGGAACCAATGATGAGTGCCATGAGAGAAAGCTGAGCCTGATCAATCACATGTATATCGCTCATACTGGCTAGGAAGAAGATCACAGCACAAGCAATGCTAGAAATACCACTAACCATCCCCGGCGCACCATCAAGCCAGTTCATGGCATTGATGACGAAGACAATCCACAGTAAGGCAACCAGGTCAGCAAGTGGTTCTATTTGAATACTTATGATATCAGCAAAAGAGAAGCTCCATTGGATGCTGTCTAGGACAAAAGCATCACCAAAAGGATTTGATATAGCTGGCACTCCCACTCCGGCAAGGACGACTACTGAAGCACAAAGTATCTGAACGATAAAGCGAGGGCCTGCGGCAAGATTATATCGGTCATCTAAAAATGAAGTGAGTGTGAGGAGTCCTCCAGCTCCAAGTAAGGCAATAAGTTTTGGAGTAAGCTCAAGGAAATACAGGCTTAGAACTAAAAAGCTCAAGAAAAAAACAATCCCAAGTCCATAAGGGACAGCTTTCCTGTCATAACCATAGAGCTCTGGCTTATCAAGCCACTTAAGTTTCCTAAAGAGGTACTGAAGGATACTCAGAAAGAAAAGCGTAAGCAAGAAGGCAAGTAGAGAGAGGGGCATAAGAAAAGTTCAGCGCTATGAAACATTAATCTACGAGGGGAAGACCATGCTTAGCTTTTTCGAGTTTCTCGTGACTTTTACGGCGTTGGTTTTCCCAGTCTTGAAGGGCTTCTTCGGTGATGTCTTTCGTCGGATATTCACCATCCATACAAGCCATACAATGACGTTTGATGTTCTTATTCCCAACTTTTACTGATTTTTTAAGGTCTTCTATATCTTGATAAAAAAGCGCATCAGCTCCGAGTTTTTGACAAATTTCTTCTTCAGTAAGCTTGTTGGCGATCAGCTCTTCTCGTGTCGGCATATCTATCCCGTAGTAACAAGGAAAACGAAGCGATGGAGCCGCTGATGCAAAGTAGACTTTCTTTGCTCCAGCATTTTTCATCATTTTTATGATAGCTTCAGAAGTATTTCCACGGACGATAGAATCATCTATCAAAAGAACATTCTTATCTTTTACTTCTAATGCAATAGGGTTGAGCTTGTATCGGATGTTCTTTTTTCGAGTCTCTTGTCCTGGCATGATAAAAGTCCTACCAATGTATCTATTTTTAATTAGACCTTCTCTATAAGGTCTTTTGAGTACTTTTGAAGCACCAAGTGCAGCTTCCCGAGAGCTATCAGGCACTGGCATAACGACATCTATTTCTAGTTTTGCTTTTTTTACTTTTTTCCCCAGAAGCTCTCCCATCCTCATCCGCGCTTTATGGACAGAGATGTCATCAATCATTGAGTCAGGACGAGCAAGGTAGACATGTTCGAAGATACAAGGACGAAAAGATTTTGGTAAGACAACTTTTGAATGAATGTTTCTTTCTTCATCTATGAAGATCACTTCTCCAGCTTCAACATCTCTTACTTTCTCAAATCCGAGAATATCCAAAGCTACTGATTCAGAAGCAAAGATGTATTCAGTTGGGGCATCTTCATGCTCTCTTTTTCCCATGATAAGAGGTCTGATCCCATGCGGGTCTCTGAAGGCAATCATTCCCTTTCCGCCAACGTATCCTACGATCGCATAACCTCCTTTTACTTTTACAAAAACTCGTCGCATAGCTTTCCAGATGTGTTCTATTTCAAACTGATTTTTGTTTTTGTGAGCTTGTTTGTAGAGAGAGCTTCTAAAAATATGAAGGATGGCTTCCACATCACACTCAGAGCTCACTCTCACCATATCTTCTTCATACACCTCTTGTTTGAGGTCATAAAAGTTATAACAGTTTCCGTTTTGGGCCATTGTGATACCAAAAGGCATGTGAAAATGAAAAGGCTGAGCATTTTCTACACCTACACCTCCGATAGTAGGGTAGCGTACATGAGCTACTCCCACATGGCCTTGCAGTCTCATCATGTTGTTGGCATTGAAGATTTCTTTTACCAACCCAACATCTTTTTTATGATGAAACTGTGTACCGTCATAAGTAGTAATACCAGCTGCATCTTGACCTCTATGCTGAAGAATTGTAAGACCATCGTAGAGGTCCTGAGCAACATTTTTATTGCCCATGATTCCAAGGATTCCACACATACGTTTAGGAGATTAGGGGATTAAGACTGAGCCTGCAGGAGATAATAATAGTAAAAACTGATGTATTGATTATTCTATTGGTCACTGGATGTTGCAGCAGAAATTCTTTCAGCCGATGAAACCGTATTTTCTACGATCGAATAAATAGTCATCGGTCCACAACCTCCAGGGACTGGAGTGATCCAAGAGCATTTCTCGGCGACTTGACCATAATTCACATCTCCAGTGACTTTGCCATTGACCTTGGCATATCCAGCATCGATGACGATTGCCCCTTCTTTCACCCAGTCTGCTTCTACGAGTTGAGGGACGCCTGTAGCAGCGATGATCATATCGGCATTTCGACAGTGTTCAGAAGTATTCTTGGTGTGACTATGGCAGACGGTTACAGTAGCTCCTCTGTTCATCAGCATAATAGCAGCAGGTTTCCCTACCAGGTTTGATCTTCCTAGGACGGTGATATTCATCCCTGAAACATCAATATCGTAAGCATCTATAAGCCGAATGATTCCTAAAGCAGTTGCAGGAGGAAGGTGCTCAAAATCTTTAGAAATGGCCATTTTCCCAAAGTTGTAAGCATGGAACCCGTCGGCATCTTTTTTGGGATCGAGGGCTCGTGTAACTTCTGGGACACTCAAGTGTGCGGGGAGAGGGAGTTGTACCATCATCCCTGTAACAGTAGGGTCTTCATTGAGCTCATAGATCTTATTGAGGAGCTCTTCTTGCGAAATGCTTTCATCATAGCGCAGTATTTCTGAAGCAATCCCGATTTTCTCAGAAGCCTTCATCTTCATGTTTACATAAGCCACCGAAGCTGGGTTATCACCAATAATGAAAAAAACCAGTTTTGGCTGGATTCCTTGTTCTTTGAGAGATTGAACTCGAGGTTCAAGCTTCTGAAAGAGAGCTGCTGAGACTTTTTTCCCGTCAAGTATATTCATGGGCTTAAAAAATCAATAAAAAGTGCCAATATTGTACTGTAAAATGAGTACTTTTCAAAAGAAAACATTCATTTTTAAATCAAAAAAGCTTTATTTTATTTTAAAAAATGAGGCTTGCGCATCTTAGGGAATCACAAGATTGGTATATTCAAGGGCTTCTATTCGATATATAATACGGATACTTTTATTGATCAAGATGAACTATCGCTGGATAAGCCTCAACATTCTCGGATTATTCCTTGTCTCTCTTTTGAGCAGTACTGCTCTTGCAGCAGTTCAAGACACTTATTTTGCCTACCTCTTAGCACCTAAGACAGGATTAAGCATTAACGAAGAGCTACTAGAGAATCCAAATGCATCAGCTTTGCTAGTATTCCAAAAAGCAGATAAGGAAGACCTACAAGTGGGTCCAGAGCAAGTCGGACAAAGAGTCCTTACAAATAACTATTCAGTAGATATACGAAAAGATGCATCAGTAAGCATCTCTCATATATTTGAGTTAAATGCTGGGAGCATACATGTGAGACCCCAAGAGGGGAATGTAGAAGCCTCAGAGATGAAAGTAGCGGATCTTATGCTTTCCTTTACTTCAGCAGAATTTTTAGCTTTTGTGAGTGGTGAGGGCGACGAGGCTGTTATAAAAGTCATAAAAGGTCAAGTGGATGTAGAGAGTCCGGTCACACAACAAACCGCATCATTGAATGCATTAGAAGCCACGAGTACAGATGAAGAAGGACGACTTCTGATTCCTTTTCCAGTGGAGATCCAGTCAACGGGAGCTTGGTGGAATGCTTTTGCATATAAGCACGATATCCCTCAAGTACCGATAGCTGATGCCGGTGATGACCAGCAGGCCTTGAGTAATATGTCTGTTACTTTAGACGGATCACGATCAGAGTTTCAAACAGGGGATATCTTTGAATGGAAGCTGATAAACGCCCCAAAGGGATCAGATGGAAAAGCTCTAGAGAAAGTCTCTTTCAACACTTTAAATATCGTCAAACCAGTATTTACTCCAAAGTTGAGTGGTGAATATGGTTTTTCATTACAAATCACTGATCCTGAGGGAGTACAGAGTAACACTTCTACAGTGAAAGTTTTTATTGGAAAAGAATACCTCACTCCTACAGTGCTTTTCCCAGATGTGCTAGAGGAGCATCCAAACAACCTCGCCATTACCTATCTCTACAAAAAGAATGTGATGAGGGGGTCCGTTGATGCAGAAACAAGTGAGATAATGTTTCGGCCAGAAGAAACAATTAATAGAGTAGAGATTCTGAAGACAGTTTTTGAAAACCTACGAGCTGAAATACCAAAGGCTGAGGAGATAGATGAGGGACTTTTCCTCGATGTAAAACCTGAGCACTGGTTTGCCCCATATGTCCAACTCGCAAAGGAAAAGAACATTATTAAGGGAAATGATGGACTTTATCGACCAGCTGACGAGGTGATATTGGTAGAAGCTATCAAGATTATCGTAGAGGCTAGTGAGATCAATATTGATTCTTATAAAGATGAACTCAGTTTGCCCTATAATGACACTGAAAAAGGAGCCTGGTATAACCCGTATCTCTTCTTTGTAAAAAAATACGGGCTTTTTGATGCTGATAAAAATGGAAATATCCAACCCTCAAAAGCGCTTTCTAGGGCAGAGTTTGCAGAGATCATTTATCGTTTAGAAAGTAGTAATCTTCAAGAAAAAAAGGGCTTTATTTCGGGACTTGTGATCGACTCCAAAACAAAGAAAGCCATCTCAAATGCTGAGGTTTTTATCTATAAAACTCTCGGTGAAACCGAAGAAGAAAGCTTTGTCGAGAAAGGTGAACTTTTTGAAAAAGTGTCTGTTAATAGTGCAGGAGCTTTTACAGTGACGGTTCCTATTCATTTGAAATACTATATAGAAGCCATCACAGCAGATAATGTCTCTGTAAATAAAGTCATCATTCAAGTCCAAGAAGACGAAGTAGAAAGAGTTGAACTCTTGATAGAGGAGCAATAATATCAATGTACCTAATACTCAAACATCCAAGGATTACAAATCATCACGGAAGAAGAGGAATGGAGTCAAAATCAAGCACTTCATCAGAATGGACTTTTCTTACAATCAAAGGCTTATCAACAGCTTTGTGAAGAGCTGGGACAAAAAACATGGCTTCTTCAAATGGGCTCAGTGAGTTCTTTGCTGACCAGGGTAGAAGCTCGAAGAGGAACTTTTTTCTTCCTTCCTTATGGACCAATGATGGCAGACAACACGACAGAAGAGGAACTTGGTCTGTTTTTTGAAGAGCTCAAAAAGATGGCAAAAAAAGAAAGGGCAGCCTTTATAAGAGTTAGCCCTTATTGGGAAGATTCGGAAGAGAAAAGAAATTATCTCAAGCATTCAGGTTTTAAAAAGGCGCCAATTCACATGCTTGCTGAGACCCTTTGGATACTTCCATTGGCTGATAAGTCCGAAGAAGAGCTTCTCCAGGGAATGGAAAAGAAGCACCGAAACCTTGTCCGTAGAGCTGTTAAAGATGGGGTAGAGGTAAAAAAAACCACAGATTTGGAAGCTATTGATCGCTTTTGGGCTCTGTATGCAGAGACTGCAAAAAGACATAAGTTCACACCATATCCAAAGAAGATGCTTCAGGAACAGCTGGAAATATTCGCAAAAGCAGATCAAGCACTTATGCTTGAAGCCATGTATGAAGGAGAAGTGCTCGCATCAGCTATGATCATGTATTACGGAAAAGGGGCAGCCTATCATCATGGAGCTTCTTCATCCAATCCAGCCTTTAGAAAAATACCAGCCTCATATCTGCTCCAGTGGGAAGCCATAAAAGAGGCTAAAGAGAGGGGGGCGAATCACTATAATTTCTGGGGTGTAGCTCCTTACACGACTGATAAAGAAGGGAAGAGAATCTATGACAATCCAGATCATCCATTCTGTGGCATTACTCATTTTAAGACAGGTTTTGGAGGGGAGAGAAAAGATCTCGTAGCATGTCACGACCTTATACTCAGTCCAAAGTATTACCTCAACTGGGCTGTCGAATCCGGAAGGAAGTGGAAGAGGGGATTTTGATCAATGTTCAATTTTCAGTTTCCAATTTCCATTCAAATTTCAAAAATCAAACACGAAATACGAAACAAACATCAAATCTCAAAGTGACAAATTACAAACTCATAATAAAATAGCCTCTAGCCTAGAAGCTAACACCTAACACCTAACACCTAACACCTAAAACCCATGAACTACGCCAACGAATACCCTAACGCAATCGACATCAAAGACCCAAGTTTTATGGGGTCTGTCTTCGGCTTTTTTGCATTAGCTCTTCTAGTTACCGCAGGAGGGACTTTTGGAGGATTCTATTTAGCTGGGTCCAATCCAGAGCTCTTCAGTAACCCTGTTATCTTTTACGGAGCCATCATTCTCGAGCTGATCATGGCATTCACAGCTCATAGATGGAGCCGATCACTTCCAATGGGATACCTTGTCTTCACAGCTTTTGCACTTCTCTCTGGGTTCACGATGATTCCTATCTTAGCTGTAGCTGGAGCAGCTGGAGGAGCGATCATGATCGTCAAAGCACTCTTTGCCTCAGTTTGTGTCTTCTCAGCCGCAGGACTCTATGGCTGGGTTACTAAGACCAATCTACTGGGTATGGGAGGATTCCTCTTTATGGCACTGATAGGCTTAATAACGGTCAGTGTTTTAGGGGTCTTCTTTCCTTGGGGGAATACTATGGAGCTAGTGGTCTCAGGAGCGGGTATTCTGCTCTTCTCAGGTTTTGTGATGTATGACATCCAGGTGCTACAGCGCACAAATCTCGCCAACCCTTTATTGGGGGCTATTATGCTCTACATCAACTTCATAAACATCTTTGTTTCGATTTTGAGATTCATGTTGGCTTTTGGGAGAGACTAGGGGATATAGTCGCCTAATAGGCAATAGTCGATAGCTATAGCCAAACAATGATTTGGATACCCAGAAAATAGTTTCACAATTCTAAAGCCATAAGCCATAAGCCATAAGCCATAAGCCATAAACCATCAATAAATTCACCCCTAATTCCTGTAAGCTAAATTCCTATAAGCTATTACAAAAAAACCCTTGTCATCCGAACAAAAAACCCCTAAACTCCTTTAGCATTGAATAATGCGCGGAAGAATATTTAAGAAAACCACTTAGAAATGGCTAAAAATCCTACCCCAAAACGAAAACTCCCTAAGTCCGATGGCCGGAAAAGGTATTCAATGTATCAATTCAAGGCTCGAAAAAGACTTGATAACATAGTCAAATTGACCGAGTGCGACAACTGTAAAGAAAAATGTCTCTCTCATCACGCTTGTCCTGCTTGCGGTCAATACCGTGGTCGACAGGTTGTCGATATGACAGCTAAACTAAAGAAAGAAACGATTAAAAAAATCTCTGCTTAATTCTCTCGATATGAAAAAGGATATCCATCCACAATATTTTGGTGACGCGAAGATCACATGTAACTGCGGTAACGTAATACATGCTGGTTCTACTCTTGAAGCACAAAGTGTGGAAATATGTAGTGCTTGCCACCCATTCTATACTGGTAAACAAAAGATCCTCGATACAGCTGGTCGAGTAAACAAGTTCTTGGAGCGACAAAAGAAAGCTCAAGAGAAACAAGCTGCCAAAGAGAAAGGATCAAAGAAAGAAGAAGCTCCTGCAGAAGAAGAGAAGGCAGAAGCAAAGTCAGAGGAGTAAGAGGCTTAAGCCAATCAATTCACATCAAAAAGAAACCCTGCACGAAAGTATGGGGTTTTTTAGTTACAGTTTTTATATATATTCATCTTAGTAGTAAAAAAGTAATATGATCAAAGAATTAAAAAATATTAGAGAGATAGTAAAAGAAATAAAACTCGAAGTTTCTTAGGGAAATAGAAAAGAGAAGTATTCTTACTCTCTTTGGAAGGCTATTTTAGGATATTCTAATAGTATGATTCTACTTGTGGAGGCTGATTCTCTAGAGGGTGTTGAGTCGATTTTGAGAAGTATGATAGAGGCATACTGTGATTTAAAAAACCTTGCAGATATCCAAAATTATGAAAAGAAACTTGAAGTAAATGTAATGATTTATGAAAAAAAACTACTGGATGAAATGGATAAGAATAAAAATAATGAATTTTTTCCTAAAGTTGATGTATCCAACCTACGGGAGCAAGGTAGTTTATACTTTGAAAAGTTGAAAAAAGAAGGAATATTTAAAGAAACGAAAATTTTTGAAAAAATGAAGTTATCGGGTAATGAGGAAGTTTACCGAAGTGTTTACTATATGTTATGTCAATCAAGCCACAACAGTATCAATCTTGTAGAAAAAAGATTTAATGATGTAAAAAGTGTTACCTCTGTAAGAAGGAGATCTCAACTAACAATTGATACAATTGCAGGTATTTTGACTCATTCTATACGTGAACTTGAAAAAATCTTTACCATCAACTTAAAGAAAGAATTTAATTCTTGTGCATCTATTCTAAATAAAATGAGAAGTTCGTATTCTTCACAGACTTAATTTTAATATTAAAGATGAGATCATCTCTCCTTCTTTGCAACTTTCTTCTTCTTTATCTGCATCTTTACCTTTTGAATGGTCTTCCCAATCATTTTCTCAACGACAAACTCTATTCCCTGTTCAGGCATGAAGACTTTTTCTCCTTCTCGAGGGAAGGCTCCCAGTTTTTTGATGATTAAGAACGCTACCGTTTTATGTGCAGGGATTTCAGTTTCAAAGCTGTGGAATTCAAACAGTTCTTCAAGGGTAGTATTCGCTTCGATGTGATAAAGATTCTTTCCTGTTTTTTTGATAGAGACTTCTTCTACATCGGACTCATCGACGATTTCACCGACTATTTCTTCTATGACATCTTCGATCGTTATGAGCCCAGCAGTAGATCCAAATTCATCTAATATAATCGCTATATGCACTCTTTTCTTTTGAAAGGTCCTAAAGATATTATTGATAGGTTTCGTAACGGGGAAGAAAAGAATTTTATGCATCTTTAAGGATCCAAGTTTCTTTTTCATGTTAGCAGCTCTGCGAGAGTACTTCAGAAGCTCTTTTAGGGTGATGTATCCTGTTATATTATCTACAGAACCAGAATAGACGGGCATTCTTGAGTGAGGGCTCTTCGTCATAAACTTAAGAGCCTTCTCAACCGTAAAGTCTTCAGGTAGGGCATCAATCTCGTTTCTGTTGACCATTATTTCTTCAGCCGTAGTGTCACTAAACTCAAAAATGTTCTGGATGAATGCACTCTCTTGTTCATTAAACTCTCCTTCTTCATGTCCGATATTGAGCATCGCAATGACCTCTTCTTCAGTTACTGATTTAAATCGTTCTTCTCCTAGTGCCCAGATAAAGAATCTCGTAATCTTCTCAAGGATCCATATGAATGGAAAGAGAATAAACTGTAATGCTGAAAGTATAGGGCTTGTGGCTTGAGCAAAAAGTACATTAAAACGTTGAGCTAGTGTTTTTGGGATGATCTCACCAAATATTAAAATCAAAAGGGTCATTACCCCAACTACTAGTCCTAGTATTTGGCTTCCAAAAACATCTTGAGCAACAGCTGTGGCCATCACAGAAGCTCCGATATTCACTAAATTATTCCCGACAAGGATAGTGATTAAAAGGCGGTCAGGATGCTTTTTAAGGCGAGATATAGTCTTAGAAAACCTTGTTTTATTTTCGACTAAGGTGCGAATTTTCGCAGGTGAAAGAGAGACCAATGCCGTTTCAGAACCAGAAAAAAATCCTGAAAGAATGATCAGAAGAAAGAGTAAGAAAATACTCGACCCAGGTTCCATTTAAAAAAGAAATCAAAAGATTATAAAGAAAGTATAGCAAACTATATGCTCATTAGGCAGATAAGACCTTGTCATGTGCCTTAGATATGGTTCTTAGATATCGCCTTTGCAAAGGCCTATGCTATACTGTGATCTCTGAATATTGAGATTTTTTACTTTTCACTTTTTCCTTTTCACATGCTCACTGCAAAAGAACTTCGTCAGAAATATATCGATTTCTTTGTTTCTCAAGGACACAAGCATATTCCATCTGCATCATTGGTGCCTGCGGAAGATCCCACGGTATTGTTTACCACAGCTGGGATGCACCCTTTGGTACCTTATTTAATGGGCGAAAAGCATCCTGAAGGAGTGAAATTGGTAAACTATCAGAAATGTGTTCGTACTGGAGATATCGATGAAGTAGGGGATAGCTCTCATCTGACATTTTTCGAAATGCTTGGGAACTGGTCACTAGGGGACTATTTCAAAAAAGAAGCAATTACTTGGAGTTTTACATTCCTTACTCGAGAGCTTGGTATTTCCCTAGAACATTTAGCCTTTACTTGTTTTGAGGGAGATGAAAATGCTCCTAAAGACAGTGAAGCTGCAGAAATATGGAGAAGTCTTGGTGTACCAGAAAATAGAATCTTCTTTCTTCCTAAAAAAGAAAACTGGTGGGGCCCAGCTGGACAAACAGGTCCATGTGGACCAGATACGGAGATGTTTTATATTTTTGATCCGGTGAAGTTTGATGAAGTAGCTCAGGGGACTAAAGAGGGGTATATGGAGGCTGATGAACAAAGACTCATGATAGAAATATGGAATGATGTCTTTATGCAGTACAACAAACAAGAAGACGGAAGCTTCATCCCACTGAAACAACAAAACGTGGATACCGGGATGGGACTCGAGCGAGTACTCTGTGTACTGAATGGTTTTAATAATGTCTATGAGACTGAACTCTTCCAACCCACTATAGAAAAGATCAAAGAAAGAGCTAGCGATCATGATGATATCGAGTCGATCAGAATTATTGCTGACCATGCACGAACCATGACCTTCATGGCTGGTGATCACGTACGTCCTTCCAATATGGGACAAGGATATGTCATGCGTCGAATCATGAGACGAGCGATCCGACATGCTATGAAAATTGGGATTAAAGGGTATTTTCTGGCAGATCTTGCAGAGATCATTATCGAGCAATACAAAGACATCTATCCAGAGCTTATGCAGCATAAGGATGAAATGATGAAAGCAATCGTGAATGAAGAAGAGCAATTTACAAAAACACTTTCCCAAGGAATGAGAGAATTTGAAAAAGTGGTCGAAAAACTTCGAGAGGATTCCGAAGATATGATAGATGGACAGACGGCATTTCACCTTTATGACACGTATGGGTTTCCAGTAGAGATGACAAAGGATCTTGCTCAAGAAAATGATCTAAAGATTGATTTAGAAGGCTTCCAGAAAGCTTTTGAAAAACACCAAGAACTCTCCCGGTCGGCATCTGCAGGTCAGTTCGCTGGAGGATTGGCAGATCATAGTGATGAATCTAAACGTTTGCATACAGCTACCCACTTGCTTCACACAGCCTTGAAAAAGGTGCTAGGAGATCATGTCGAGCAACGTGGATCGAATATCAATCAAGAGCGGCTTCGTTTCGACTTCACTCACGATGAGAAGATGACTCCAGAACAAAAAGAAGAAGTAGAGAAATATGTAAACGACGCTATTAACGACGAGATCGACATCCATTTCAAAGAAATGAGTTTCGAGGAAGCAAAGGAGGCTGGAGCGATTGGACTCTTCGAGCACAAGTATGGTGATAAAGTGAAGGTCTACTTCATGGGTAAATACTCAACAGAAGTATGTGGTGGACCACATGTAGACAATACTCGTGATCTAGGAGGCTTTAAGATCAAAAAAGAACAGTCCAGCTCAGCTGGAATCAGAAGGATTAAAGCGGTGGTTGCTGCGAATGCTGCTTAATTTACTAAGAAAGTACATTGTTGTATTTATTCTGTTTCCTCATCCTCTTTTTCTTCATGAATACCTGCGGCCTCATCTAATTCTTCTGCAGTCATTTCGGGTGCATTATTTATGTTTTCGAAGTCTTGTAGTACGTCATGAAATGCAATTTGAAATGTTTCTGAAGTCCCATCACTTTTTTTCTCATTTCTGATAAAGAGAGGAGGTCGATCGTACACAGAGTAGTTTTGACTTTTTTCACCTTTCTGTAAAGTCACAGTAAACATTCCTTTTAATGAAGAGTTTTGTTGCATTTTTTTTGTGAGCTTTTCATCAAAGCTTAAACTCAGCTCAGGGTCAATTTCGACCTCAGCTTGAAGAGCATCAAAGTGTGCTTTGAGATAAGGGCGGTCTTTTACTGCTTCTTCTAGATTTTTTGCTTCGAGTATTTTTGGCTGACGCTCTTCATCGGGGATATCTATGATAGGAGCCTCTTGAGGCAATCCATTCCCATATACGACGACCAAGAAGTACGCTTTATTTCCGGTCTTATCATCGACTCCAGCTCTGATAGCGTAGCCAACATGTGTGAAGCTCCCCACGACTGATGGACGATGTTTGTCAGAAGCAAGGAATCCTTTGAGTGCCTCGTAAGGGAAATCAACACCTCCTCCACTGAAAAGATTTTCACCTTGGATCTGGTGTTCCACTCGGTACTCGTCAGATGTATGAGCTAAGAAACCTTGAGAAGCTTGCTTTCCTACAATATTCGCAGCTTCTTTCATCAACTTTGGGTCTACTTGTAAGGCTGGCTGTTTCATCTTGAGCTGATCATTCTCATGCTTGAGCTGTCGTCGATAGTTATTTTGCAGCATAAAAAAACGGTCTCCTAAGTCATTCATATGTTCCTGTTCAGCAGCTTCTGCTGTGTCGTAAGCCTTAGCAATGTTTTCTGACTTATCGGCATATGACGAGAATTTTTCTATTTCCGCGCTAGGGGAGTCTCCGGTCTCTTCTTTATTTGAACTGCTAGAAATATGCTCTGAATGCCCAGTAAAAAAATTCATAATTTTTTGAATACCATTCTTAAAGCTTGCACCAATTTCAGAAACTTTATTGTAAGCCTTCGGAATAGGGGAGAGCACTCCCATGACAGTATCCACTTTTGAACGAACAGTGTTTTTGATATTTTCAATGAAAGACTCTTTTTCTGAGCTTTCTACATCAGATGAATCTACGTCAAACTGCTCTTGAAGCTCAGCTGCGCTGGGAATTTGTTGCTCTTGAGTATCTTGTTTATCTTGTGGGGTGATCGTAGAGACCATAATGAGAGATTATCTAGTTGTTTAGAGGGATGGCTTTCTTATTGATTCTCTTTTGACTATTCATCATTTCAATTTTTTTTAAAAGTTCCTCTATATTTACGAATGATTGATCTTCACTTCCTTCACCTTCACTGACTCCCATAAGGGCACTTTTTTCTGTTAAATGAAAAAGATCAGTGCCTTTTAGTAGGCTAAGGTCTTCTGCTTGTCCATTGATGTTGAGTTTTACATGCAGAGTATCATTACGAATGCCTCCAATTTCTTCTTCAGGTTGGATGCTAGATCCATCGAGAGTGATATCAAAACCTTGGTCTTGAAGCTGTTGTATTTGAAGTCTGAGCTTCGTATAAGCCAAAACTGAAATACCAGAATGAAAATGAGAGTTCGCATAGAGAGCACGAGCAGTTTGCTTTTGCTGTATTGTTCTTACTGCGGTTTCAGAGGAGTAATCTCCCGGTAGGGCCTGAAAGAAAATATGATTCACGTAGGGACCACCGCCTACAAGAGCAATCTTTCCCATTCCTATGATGTGAGCAACTAGAGATCCTGGAGTTATGGTAGATCCGGCAGTTTGCATCTCTTGCAGAGCTTTAAAAAGAATCCTGTGTCTTTCTTCTTTGAGGTCATCAATTTTTAGATCGTGAAGTTCACTGCTGAGTTTTGTTGGATCTTGGCAATAATAACTTATGAGGTTAGCTTCGTTTCTATATGCCCAACTTGGTGCAGCTTGATCAATAGCTTGCTCAGCCTTCTCAAACCACCAGTCATCATTAAAGTTCACGGGGAGTGCAGGCTCATGCATTGTTTCAGGGACAAATGGCCTATTCTTAGTGAGAAAACCAGTGAGGGTGACAGTCTTTCCTTTTCGGCTCATAGAAAGAGACAATTGATTCCATTGGGTGTCATTCAGTTGATCTTTGTATTCACTGAAGAGTTTTTCGTAAAGTTTAAAAGGATTCCCTCCGATAGGGTACTCGGGATCTCCTAGGTGCACCTGCACAGAAAGTGCTTTGCTCTCGAGTTTGTTCCGCTCTGAAACCTGACTTCGTATTCTCTGTCCATAGTCCTCATCTTTTTCAGAAAGTATACAGCTGTAGTTTTTCCCATCATCCGAAATAATAGGACCTTCCAGAGCACGTCTCCGTTCTTCTCCAGACATATCAAATCGAGGCTTTCTTTTTTTGAGATACTTCATATAAGAATCATCAGCTCCTCCCATAGTGTACTGAACAGATCCGGTCTTATCGATTTTCTTTCTTTGCTGAGGAGGGTATCGTAAGAGATTTAATGGATTGGGATCATCTTGTATTCCTTTATCAGAATAAAACTGAGATCTTTTCTGGTTAATAGTACTAATCGGATGAGGACTAGAGAGGAGGGTGAGGTGGTTTCCTGCAGGACGAGAGGTATTGATAAGTTCTGTCATTCTTCGAAGAGCCATCCTGTCCATCACGGTAGGATCTGGAGCTTGAATATGTAATTCTCGTTCAACTTCACCTGTGTACCGGTCTATTATGTTCTTTTCAGAACGAGCAGATATCTCATCTTCTTTGAGGAGAATACGGTTCGCATGGGGTTCGTTTTCTTCAGCCCATTTCTTCATTCTATTTCTCCTCTCAGCTAACACCCTGTCCTCAGCTTGTTCTACTGGTCCTGCTCCAGCTCTAGCAACTATTTGTATAGCTGGCCTTGTAAGAAATTTATCTTCCAGTGCCCCGGTATAGTTCCTCTGGGTTCCAGTATAAAGAAGGCTCTTTATGCTGTCACGAGTCCAGGCACCAACTTTTACAGGAGTATCTAAGAAAATTTTCTTACTTGTTTCCAAGGCTTTATCTTTGGCCCATGAAGCTGCTTCGATACTTTTACTAAAAATTCCCATAGAGAAGTTAAATCATTGATATATTATAACATATTTAAAGAAAAAAAGATACGACCTAGTAGGGAAAAGGGGAGCTAGAGAGTAATAATCAAATCCCAATAAACCACTATTCAACACGAATGAATGTCATTAAAGCTGTTCAACAGATTGTAAAGGCTTTAAAAAGCTTGGAAAATAGCTAATTAAAGCCATAAATAGCCGTAGGGAATGGGTTGGATAACTCTCTCATATATTTCGCACAATATATCTTGTACGAAGTAATATGTAAATACGAAAGGGAAGAGGAGCTACGGTAATGACCAATGATCACATCACAATTTCCAAACTTACACACTTTCGTGTTAGCAAACATGTACATGTTTTACCTAATATTTGATAATTGTTCATCAGCGATGAACGCATTGATCATTGGGATTTGATCATTGCTCATTACTTTCTAGAACCATCTAGAAAGTTGAGGTATTCTGGGTTCACTGAATAAGCAAAGTCGCCTCTCAGGCGATCCTAAGAACTCCCTTTTTGCCTTCGTTAAGCTTCTTATCCTCCTTACACTCCTAAACTATGCTGATCATCAACTTCAAGACTTACCACGAATCTACCGGTGAAAATGCTCTTAAGTTAGCCAAAATAATAGACGGAGCTGCTGAAAATGCACCCACAGAAGTTTTGATAGCTGTTCAAGCTTTGGATCTTGAAAAAGTTGCCAAATCAGTAAAAAATGTCAAAGTATTAGCTCAGCATATTGATGGGGTTGGATACGGTGCACGTACTGGTCACATAATTCCTCAGGAAGTCAAATCGCGTGGCGCGGTGGGAACTTTACTAAATCATTCGGAATGTCCTATTCCCGAAGAACTCTTAGGTGAAACTATTGATATTGCTCAAGCACACTTCCCCGAATACACCATCGTCTGTACCCCCTCTTACGAAGCAACCGTACATATAGAGACGAACTATGATCCACATAAGATTGCTTTCGAACCTGCCGAACTCATCGGTGGAGATATTTCGGTCGCTACAGCTCAGCCTGAAATCATCGAAAAAGTAGTCGGAATCTCTCCAGAAAGACAGATCCTCGTTGGAGCTGGGGTGAAAACTGTCGACGATATTAAGATTAGCTTAGAGTTAGGAGCCATGGGGATTTTAGTCGCCAGCGGTGTCGTGAAGAATGAGGATCCAGCGGCGGTCGTTAAGGATTTCCTTTCAGCTTGGAAATGAAGTTCCAAGGGCCAAGTACCAAGGGCCAATATAAACAATATAAAATAGCCATTAGCCATAGGCTATCAGCTATTAGCCCTCGACCCTCGGCAACTAAGCACTGACCATACTGTGAATCCCCTATAGAGATAATGACCAAGCCCCAAATCACAATGACCAAAAAAAAATGACCCCTACTCAGAAAAAAATATTCGCCGCCTTCAAAATCGGGCTTCTAGCACTCCCCGCCTTTTTCCTAATGTACCTGTTGAAGCTCTGGTTCTGGTTCCTCTATCCCCTCCCCACTAATGCTCTGGAGTATGCAACGGGCTTCTTACTCCTCTTTTGGCTGATTGGGATGTGGAAATGGAAGTTTCCAAAGCCTGTTTTAAGCTCAAAATGGCAAGGCTATGCAGTCTCCTTTTTCTTAGTAGCGGTGACTTTGGCGACTATAGCTACAGTGCTTCATTTAGACAAGGGGCGAGCCACTCCTTTAGGGATTTGGAAGGGCTGGTTTATGGTTCCTGCCATCTATTTCTTTATGTTGATCAGCACTTTTCGCAGGAAGCTTGAGCTCAGACAGCTTATCGACGTCAGTATTGGGATTATGTCTCTCACAGCCGCTGTGATGTTGATACAGTTCTTCACGGGCTGGTTTTCAGAGATCATGTCGACTTATGACCAACGCCTCGTTTGGCCTTACCTAGATCCGCTCTCTGGCCAAGGAGCCAGTGGTAATTATCCAGCTCTCTATCTGACACCTTTCTTTTGTTTGGCTTGGGGTATGTTTTCCA
Source organism: uncultured Candidatus Peribacteria bacterium (assembly GCA_964352145.1). Taxonomy (GTDB): domain Bacteria; phylum Patescibacteriota; class Gracilibacteria; order JAUYGZ01; family JAUYGZ01; genus CAYGQA01. The sequence goes on along the minus strand of CAYGQA010000002.1, from coordinate 6,600 downwards.
AAGAAAAAAACACATCGGATAAGCTTTTCTATGTTATCTCTCTTTTGATGATGGGGCTGGTAGTCTACTGTTCAAAATCCTACGGAGCGTGGTTAGCATTGACGGGAGCTTGTGCATTGACCAGTTTCTTCATGAGCACTGGTAAGAAGAGATGGATCATTGTCCCTCTGAGCACGGTAATCGTCCTCGGAGCGATGTATATGAATCAAAAGAACTCAGAGAAGTTTCAATTCGCTGTTGATACTAGCGAAGAGATCACCATCAGCTCAGGCTCAGAACGAATCAACATCTGGAGAGTCAGTTGGGATCTCATCAAGCGTGATCCCCTCTGGGGAGTTGGGCCAGGGCAATTTCAAAGAGCCTTCGAACGACAAGCCCCATTCACTCTCGCCCGTGAAGTTTCACGAAAAGAAATCAATCACGCTCTCCACCCACACAATACTTTTATTATGTTTTGGGTTTCAAATGGAGTCCTAGGATTGCTTTCATATATATTTTTCTTGGCAGTATTGGTCTTCCCTCTTCCTAAAGAATGGCGCTGGATTTTACTTGCTCCGATCTTCTCTTATCTCCTCCACGGGATGATAGATGTCACCTATTGGAAAAATGATTTAGCGATGAGTTTTTGGTTTTTTGCAGCCCTGATGTTCATTGCTCAAAATCTCAATCTTGTCTCCGGTAAAGTACAAAAAGGTTTACAGGTCGGGCGAGAGTTAGGCTTCCCTACTGCAAATATCAATCTCGACATCTCTCTTGATAAAGAATACGGGGTTTATGCTGTTATTCTCAAGATTGAGAAAATAAAGAAAAAAGGACTCCTTTACTATGGACCTAGGAAAACAGAAGGATTACCTGAAAACATAGTTTGTGAGATCACGATCTTTGATTTCGACGAAGAAATATACGACAAGAATGTGACCTTTAAGATTAAAAAGTTCATCAGAGGTCCGATGAACTTTAGCTCTAAAGAAGAGCTGCAGGAGCAGATCCAAAAGGATGTCTTGGTGGCGAAACATTTGAAGCTCGCGTAGCGAGCTCAAAATCCAAATATCAAATACGAACTCCGCAGCTTCTCTTCGCTCCGTGCGCGAGTGAAATGCTAAACATATATCAAAGTTGAAATTTAAAAAAAGAAAAATCTCACCCACTACGCTTACATTCGTTGCCCTCTCTTTTAGAAAGAGAGGGCTTTTTTAGCTGCATTAGATGAGATTTACTCAGAAACCCCCATTTCTTTTAGTTTTTTAAGTTCTTCTTCTGTGTACACCGATTTGACCACATCGTGATTATCGTTAAACACTCTCCCATTCATAGAAATATGAGCTCCTGGCTTTAGAAATCCTAAGCTGCCGATGGCATGGCCAAGTTGAAATGGTGCATCAGTTTTATCGCTTATAGAAAGTGGGATTCGAGATCCAGTCAGGATAACTTTCTTGTGTTCAAGAGCTGGGCCTACTTTTTCTCGTAGGTGAAGTTGCATTTTTCTTAAACCATAAACTCCAAGAGTGATAAGAATATGCTCATGAGTAGATCGTTGAACCATTTCAGCTACGGTATCCATGTCTTCTTCAGTAAGATTGCGGCTGTCTTTTAGGATAGGAGGAGTACTCGTAGGAGGGTGTAGCATGTGCACTCGGTATCTGAGGTAATGAGAAATGCCTGATTCTCTTCGTGGTCTCAATCCATCAAGTCCATCTAACTCAAAATCAATACTTCCTCCTACGGGAATTAAGGTGAAGTCCTTTACTTTTGTAAGTTGAGGACCATTTCCAGAAGTTCCAAATGCAGCAACTGTGAGATCTTTGCGGACATTAGCGGCGTCAAACACGGCTCCATTCATGATGACTCCTACGCGTTTCCCATAGTCTTGTTGAAGGAATGAGATAGCCATACCAAGATTAAATCCCGCATCTGATTCAAGGTATCCAGTATTTGGTGTAAGAGCACCTGTGATAGCCACTCTTTTATCAAAACGTTCATAGTGTGGAGCTTGTTCGTGATTGCAGATCCCACGAGCAAAGGCATCCATGAGGAAGGTTCCACAAGTCATTAAAACCCTTTTTATAGTGGTTTCAGCTACCGCATTGGAGGCTTTATCTTGATCTGCAAAGCTTGTTTCTCGACTATCTTTCATGAAGAGTCGATGATGTTCTATTCGATGAGTTATGCGAGCTACATCACGCAGGTATCCAGGGACAAAAGATTCTACACGGGAAATGGCGGTGTCAGAGGCGGGATCCCATTCGGAATCAGTCGTCCCACCAGTAGCAAAATGAACAATATCTGCTTGTTCATCTTGAGGGATAGTTTCCATAAGAATGCTCTTAAAAAATAAAGACTCCTTTTATCAAAGGGTGTATAAATTTACTCCCTGAAAAGGTATAAAACAACAGTATAAAAGTCATTATATATAAACTTATGACGAAAAAAATAAAACAAGATATAGGCTTAAAAAGAGATTTAAATAGATGCTTTTGTGATATAAAATATGATATACTAAAGTTGACTTAATCATTAAGTCAATAATTATAAAAAAGTGTTCACCTAATTTGGTCAACTCTCTAAAGATTCCAGATATGCTCGATATAGTTCTCACTGATCTCGGCCTTGATAAGAAAGAAATCAAAATCTACATCCAACTGCTTAAAATGGGACCAAGTCGCGCTAGTACCGTTGCCTATCAAGTAGATATGCCGCGAACTTCCGTTCAAAACATCATGAATAGGCTTGAACATGAAAAAGTCGTGACTCGGGCAATAGAAAGAGGTGTCTATGTATTCACTGCCATTCATCCAGACAATCTTGGGAACATTGCAGAGATCAAAAAGAGACATGAAATCGCCAAGTACGATCGAATAAAAGATGATCTTGATCGTATCAATCCAGAGCTACTGGGGATCATGAAATCCTCTAAAAACTTACCAAAAGTACGCTTCTACCAAGGGCAGGATGCTGTTCGTAATGTACTCTACGACACTCTTGGCTCTAAGACTGAGGTTAAAGATATCGTCAATATCGATGCGATGTTTAAGTATGCTCAGGAAATCAATGATGAGTATGTGGCAGAGCGTGAGAAGTCGAAGGTGACGAAAAGAAGTCTCTTATTGGATACTCCATTTGCTCGTGAAATATACGAATCAGGAACTTATTCTCCAAAGTCACATAAAGGGTATAAGTGGATCAATAGCAGTCTCTACTCTTTTGCTGTTGAGATGAATATCTATGATGACAAGGTTTCTTATATTACCTATGTAGAAGAGAGCTTCGTAGGGGTCATCATCGAAAACGAGCATATCTTCCAGATGCATAGTGCATTGTGGGACTTGCATTGGGGCTCGCTGCCAGAGGTGAAAAGTAGTAAATAATAAGGAAAAAGTAGTCTATAGAGAGGGTCAATATATTGTATATACATTTGTATTTGCTTTTCTAGTACCTAGAGCTAGTCTGATCTTGTCTATTGTTCTTGAAGAGTATTGAATTCTTAATAAAAATGTGTTACAATAAGTATACAAAAAAGTAATACAATATTATGTCTGCAACCGTCACAAAAAGCTTCCGTCTTCCCAATTGGGTCGTAAAAAAGATCCAATTGTGGTCAAAAGAAGAAAGCCTTACACAAGGACAATTCTTATCAAAGATGATCAGTAGATACGAAATCATGATGGCAGAGCAAGAATATGAACGAGACGCATCTCGCATGAAAAAAGATAAAGCATACTTGCAACATGAGGCTGATCTAGCCAATGAAGAATATTTATAGAGAAAATAAGAAGCTTATGAAAAATCCTAAAAGAGGAGAATTGTGGATTGTAAAGCTTGATCCTACTCAAGGGTCAGAAACAAAAAAAACCAGACCTTGTTTGGTACTGAGCAATGATAAGAGAAATAATGCTGCAAGAATCGTAACAGTAATACCTATAACATCAGGAGAAATTGTATATCCAAGCATTCAAGTAAGACTCGATAAAAGTATGGGATTGGCTAATCTGTCATATCTAGATATCCCTCAAGTAAGAGTGGCAGATAAAATGAGGTTGGTGAAGAAGATAGGATCAATAACTCCTGATCTATTTCAAGAGCTTTTCATTAAGCTAAACATTCATTTTGGGTTTTCACAATTCCTTAGATGAAGGAGCAAGCCAATCGACTCTGCTCAAGAGTAAGATCAAGATTTAAGGTCATAAACCTGGACCTTGGACCTTGTTATAAGCCCTTATATTATTTCTCCTCCTCCCAAACAATAGTCCTCATCATAGATGACGGCATACTGCCCTGGTGTGATCCCTTGGATAGCTTCATCAAGCTGTATCTCAGCATCCCAGAGTTGACCAGAGTCATCTGTGTAGGGATCCCCTACTTTTTTAAAAGTCCCCGGGTAAAGATGGCCTCCATAGCGTATCCGGATCTCATACTTTTTAGACTCGTCGACATTCCCTTCGAGGAGGTTAAAGTTACGAAGACGAATAGTTTTTGAAAAGCCAGAGCCTTTCTTTCCTACAAGCACCTGATTCTCTTGGTCGTTCTTTCCAATGACATATAGAGGCTCTTTAAGTCCCCCTATATCTAGTCCTTTGCGTTGTCCTATCGTATAGAAAGGCAAACCACGATGATCTCCTACGATTTCCCCTTCTTCGGTCACGATCTCCCCTTCTTGCCAGCTTTCTTCTTTAAGGTGTCGTTTTAAAAAGGGTTCTGGAGATTTTTCTGGGAGAAAGCAGAGATCTTGGCTTTCTCGTTTGAAGCGCTTTTGGTTCATGATATCCCACTCTTTACCCAGCTTAATCACTTCGGATTTCAGCATATCCCCCAGCGGGAAGTGCATCTTATTGAGCTTCTCTTGAGTGACTCGATGGAGGAAGTAACTCTGATCCTTTGTAGAATCTTTCCCAGCTCGCAGTTTATAGAGTCCCTCTACCTCATCGATCTTCGCATAGTGTCCCGTACAGACCTTGTCCATCCCGAGTTCCATGGCCTTTTCAAGCAAGGCGCCAAAGCGGATATTTCTATTGCAGCTTACACAAGGATTTGGGGTCATACCTTGCTCATATACTTTCAAGTACGCATCTTCTACGATTCTTTTCTTGAAAACCTCTCGGAAGTCCATCGTATAAAAAGGAATGTCATACCGCGTGGCGACCTGCCGAGCAAACATCAGGTCAGCGGTATTACAGCATTTGTTTTTATGCAGGTCTTCAGCCCAGAGGATCATATGAACCCCGACCACTTCGTGACCTTCTTTTTTCAGCTTCACAGCTGCTACTGAGGAATCAACTCCTCCCGACATGCCGACGAGGTATTTCATGAGAGTGGCTTATTAGAGTGGTATTTTAGCATGAAGTGCATCAATTGAATAGTGTCTTGAGGGCTTATGGCCAAGAGCTGATAGCTTGAAAAAGCCATTGGCTATCAGCCATCAGCTATAAGCCAAGTCTTTACACACTCCCCCCCTCTATTACAGCATTCAAAATCCCTTCTAATGAACTATTGTTATAGAGCAGATCATGAGCCGTATAGGCCACTGCGATGAGTGGTAAGTATTCCAAGTCAAAAGCATCGGGGTCGATCTCTCCCTCCAGGATATCAGCGTAGTCGAGCTGTCGTACCTCCATCCCCTTTTCTATAGGGAAATGATGGGTCCAATCGTGTTTTTCGAGAGCCGTTTGGAATTCCCTCATAGCTGAAGCTTTCCCACAAAGAAGAATCTTCTCTGGGAGTTTTTTGATAGGGAGTTCTTTTAGTGAAAATTCAAGACTACTGAGCCAGATTTCAATATCTGGTTCTAAGGCTTCTTCGATAACCTTCTGAGAGCGACGTTCAAGTGTCTCGGAGCAATACCCCATTTTGATCGATTCGGCTTCAGAAAACGAAGTAGAAAGCTCGTAAGAGATTCTCTTGGTAAGACTATTACCTCCTAATCCAAAGGATCGGTTTCCAATGATCTTTCCATCACTCATCACACAGATATCGGTAGTTCCTGCTCCTATATCTATGACGATTGCACTCTCAAGTGCATTCTTCAATCCCAGAGCATGACATACTGCAAAGCTCTGGATGAAGACGCCTTTCAGCTCATGGTAAGGGAGCTCAACAGCTACTGATTGGAGTTGGCCGAAGTGCTGGAGAGGAGCGAAGCAATTGAAGATCTCCATTTTTACGCTCGAACCAGTGTATCCTCTAGGATCTTGGACTTGTTCACCATCCACATGGATACTGATGATGGATGCATTCATAAGCTTCAGGTCCATTTCCGAGATACTCATATCATCTGAGATCTGTCTACGTATCTCTTCAAAAGCCTGCCATTGTAGCTGATAGATGATGGTTTTGAGTTCTTGAGCATCGATACGGCTAGCAGGGTCATTACGTTCGTATTCCAAAGTAATAGTTTGTCCTTTTACTAGCTCACCTGAAACACCAAAAACAACATGATGAGGAGAAAGGCGGGCCATATTTTCTGATTTTTTGACGGTCTCTTGGACAGCTGAGATCACCTTACCGAGTTGGATGATGTTTCCTGATTGGATATTTTCAGGGAGCTGCTCGACATGACTTTGTCCTTTGAGGATGAGTTGTTCTTCTTGTTCAGCGAAAACACATGAC
>CAYGQA010000001.1:138613-243625 GCA_964352145.1 uncultured Candidatus Peribacteria bacterium | reverse complement strand
ATTATACAATCTTCATCGTCTACTCACTACAAACTACTCACTACAAACTACTCACCAAAAACCCGCAAGGATGAAGAATAGCTTCAATCCACAGAAAACAGTAATATTCCTATAAATAAGCCCATTTTATGAAAAAGTTTAGGAGAGCTCTCACAAGTCTTACGATACTGGTTTTCATGAGTATCACTAGCTCAACTGTCTATGCTCAAAGCAATACAGCTAATACCGGATCAACAGGAGAAACAGCCTCCAATCAAAACGAATCAAACAACTCAGCATCATCTCTTTCAGAAGCCTGTACAAACATCCTGGCTGTCTCTAAGAGCCGTAACCCTGATGAGACTCGACAGTGCGCTCCAGGTGGAGATTTCGAAGTAGGTGGAGGGAATGATGATATCATCGTCATCCTTGGAGAGAGTATCAGTGGAGGGAGTCAGGAGTTTAGTTGCGGACAAGTCGTCAACTGTCTGAGAGAAAAGTACAAGGGACAGAAGCTCGCTGAAGGATTAGTCACTTGTGAGCTCCAAAAAGACTACAATCAATGCATCGTCTCTGGGAAAGACGGCTTAGGACTCCTGAGTAACTATGCTAGCCAAGTCTACAACTGGATTGCCGGGATCGTCGGTTCGATCTGTATTTTAGTGATCATTATCTCAGGGATTCAGATCTCTATCGGAGGTCTGAGCCAAGAAGAAGTAAGCTCTGCAAAGGATCGAGTGCTAAGAGCACTTGTGGGGATGGTAGTCCTTTTCCTCTCTGCATTCATCCTGTACACGATTAATCCATTCTTCTTTACTTAGTATGCTCAAAATATTTAAGAATATCGGAAGCATTGTCGTCCTTACTCTGCTGTTAACGATGTCACTGTTATCTCCTCAGCATAGTTATGCTCAAGCCAATACAAACAATACCAATACTAACGCTGAACCTTCAGAAACAGTAGAAAGCTCTGGAGAAACAGCTACTGAAGAAAGTACAGAGACGAATAACGAGAGCTCAGAGAATACAAATGTAAGAAGGATACCGACAATCTATACAGGAGACTTACTAGGTGAAGAAAGCAGTGCTGGTCGCTATAGCCTCATAAATATCAGAGATAATCTGCTTCCAGGGTTAGCTCGTTGGATAGGAGGCTTCTTAGGGGCTCTAGCGGTACTTGCATTGATCTGGTCTGGAGTCCTTTTCCTCACTGCTGGTGGAGATGCAGACAGTATTTCAAAAGCTGCTAAATCAGCATTTTACACACTCGCAGCACTGCTCCTCATGATGTTTGGATACGTCATGGTCTATCTGTTCTTGACCATTTTCACCCCATAATCATGTCAAAGCCTGCAGATCACGGTTCAGGATTTTTTCCAAATTTTGTGTCGCTCTTTCTTTTTCTCTTCATCCTTGGGGGAATGTTTTTAGGGTTTACCAGAGTCTACCCTGAGCTTGCGCTCCAGTATCTACAATCAAGAAACGTGACTCCTCCTCAGGGAGAGGATAAGGTTGCAAAAATTGCCCCCTTTGTCAGAGGTGTTATTTCAGGAGTTCAGACAGCAAATATCAGCTCTATACGGAAGTCTGGTCTCTTGAACATTAATGAATTGAAAGGGTATCAGTACGGACTCCGTACAGCTCTTTTAACCAGTAAAAATTGGTATAACCTCGACCGGCAACTCTTCCGAATACGTGGGATTGAATTGGGAATGCTGAACGGTCTACAAACGAGTCGAGTAAATCAACAGCGTGCGAGTCTCTCCTTCCAGGTAAAACTCATCCAACAGATCCAAACAGCCCTGAATGTAAATTTAGAAGAACTCTTAAGTGAAAATAATGATTCACGAGCTGAAGTCTTACAAAATTACCTCTTTAACTTAAAAAAGCTTTCCAACGAAGCAAATCTTGAAGTAGAAAACATGACGAGAATCGTCGACGAATATCAGGCAGCATTTGATCAAGCCAGTCAGAGCTCAGAACAGTTTAGCGACGGTTTCAGCAATGAAACCTCTGAGTTCATCACAGATAATATCGATGCAAACCTCGATCAGTACTTGGAAGCTCGTAAGGACGCTGAAACAGCGAGAGTTCGTATCAGTTCAACTGCTGAGATCCTCAACCGCCTAGCTCCCCTAGCCCAGCGTCTCCCACAAGTGATCACAGCCATCGAGGCCAATCAAGAGGCTCTTTCAGCTGGTATTAAGATTACACCGACGCCAGGGGTAAATTTGCCACTCATCGAGACGAACTAGTCTAACTTGGGTGGCTTAAAAAAGGATTTTAACGAGTGTAACGATAATAAGGAGTGTAAAGAAAAAGACAGTCATTTCTGAGCATCTCTTATCATCCTTACACTCCATATACTCTTTAAAATCCTTATTCTCCCTTCTCCAAGCTTCTCAGCTCTCCATATTCCTTCACACTCCCCATACTCTTATTTCCCCTCCACCAGCTCCACTTGCTTCACCATCGCAATCTTCTCATTCTGTAGATATTTCATTTGGAAGTCATTGAGATCAGCTCCTTCAGCGATTTGTTTTTCTACAAAATCGAGATACTCTTTAGCAGATTTATATTCTATTTCTTCGACCTTCTTACATTGGTATACCAGGACTTGTACCGTCTTATTCTCTTGAGAAACAAAGAGCATTCCTCGTTGGACGATATATTCATCATTACCTGCTGCAGTTGAAACAATCATCTTTGAGAAAAGAATAGTCCCTACAGTCGTTGCGTGTTGAGCTTTGATCTCCATCTCACCTCCTTCAGTAGTGAGTCGGAGTGAGGTAACATTCTCTTGATCGAGAATCTCTGCTTCAGGAGTTCGGACGGTAAGGTGGAAGGTGTTGGTCATGGATAGTGTTAAACGTAAGTGTTTAGAGTTTTTTGAATGCGAATTTTCAATTTTGCAATTTTTAATTTCCAATCAAATTTCAAAGTCCATTGGTCAATGCTCATTTGTAAATTGAGTATTGAATGAAAATTGACCCCGCACGCCCGCAGGAATAGCTGCAGGGTTGAGAACTGAAAATTGAACATTGCTTCTATTCCCCCTTCTTATGCCTTTCAATCACTTCTTCGATCTCACCTGCAAGGTAGAAGTGTTGCTCAGCGATATGGTCGTACTTCCCAGCAAGGATTTCTGCAAATGATCGGATGGTGTCTTCCTTCTTGATATATTGACCAGGAGTACCTGTAAATTGCTCAGCTACGTGGAAATTCTGTGAAAGGAATTTTTGGATACGTCGAGCTCTGTTTACAGTAGATTTATCTTCTTCAGAAAGCTCATCAAGCCCAAGGATAGCGATCACATCTTGCAGTTCTTTATATCGTTGCAGGATCACACGGACTTCATTTGCTACTCGGTAATGCTCTTCTCCTACGATCTCAGGTTTAAGCGCAACAGAGTTTGAATCAAGTGGGTCTACCGCTGGGTAAATACCAAGAGAAGCAAGTTGTCGACTCAATACAATAGTCGCATCGAGGTGTCCGAAAGTCGTCGCAGGAGCAGGATCAGTGATATCATCCGCAGGCACATAAACCGCTTGTACAGAAGTAATAGATCCTTTCTTTGTAGAGGTAATTCGTTCTTGAAGCGTCGCCATATCAGTAGCAAGCGTAGGTTGGTACCCAGCAGCAGAAGGCAGACGACCGAGGAGAGCTGATACCTCCGCACCCGCTTGGGTAAATCGGAAGATATTATCAATAAACATCAAGATATCTTTTCCTTGATCACGAAATTCTTCTGCCATGGTAAGACCTGTAAGAGCCACACGCATACGCGCACCAGGTGGTTCATTCATTTGTCCGAAGACCATCGCGAGTTTGTCGATTACTCCAGATTCTTCCATTTCTCCGATGAGATCATTTCCTTCACGTGATCGTTCTCCTACTCCAGCAAATACAGAGTATCCACCATGAGCTTTCGCTACATTATTGATCAGCTCTTGCATCATCACAGTTTTCCCTACTCCAGCACCTCCGAAGAGAGCTACTTTTCCTCCTTTCACAAAGGGACAGAGGAGATCAATCACTTTCACACCAGTTTCAAAGACCTCCATCTTCCCAGATTGTTCTGTAAAACTCGGTGGAGTAGCATGGATTGGCATCTTTTTTGTATCAGGGTCTGCTTTTCCATCAATAGCCTTTCCAGTCACATCGAATACTCTTCCGAGTACTTTATCTCCTACAGGAGCCGAGATTGGACCTTGAGTATCGATCGCTTCTTGTCCACAGTAGAGCCCATCAGTAGTAGACATAGCGATAGTACGCACAACTCCATTCCCCATATGATTTTGTACCTCTAGAGTGAGGAGTTCACCATCGTCTTTTTTGATAGTAATCGCGTTGTAAGTATTTGGGATGTGATCCATAAAGTACACATCGATGACAACTCCGATAATTCGGACGATCTTTCCGACTGGGTTTCCAGTGGAAGTCTTCGCAGGAGCAGTTTCTGTAGCGGTTGACATAGGGGAGAAAATTAAGAGATTAGAGAAGAGAAAGTAATAGTAAATGTAGTGTAAATGGCTGATAGCTAATGGCCTAGGGCTTATAGCTTTTTTGCCTTTGGCTATCAGCTATTGGCGTCTCGCGAAGCGAGGCTACTCCATCGCTGCCATAGCTCCGGCGATTTCAGTAAGTTCTTGAGTAATCTTTGCCTGTCGAGCTTTATTCAATTGGAGAGTGAGGTCATAAATCATCTCACCTGCATTGTCAGTTGCGTTTTGCATAGCCATCATACGACTAGAGTACTCAGCTGCTTTAAGCTCAAAGAAAGACTGAAGAAACAATGATTGAATAATCTGTTCAAAAAGACCTTCGATCACTCTTTCTTTATCTGGATCAAAGTAGATAAAGCTGTTTTTCTGTGGAAGGATCTCTTTAGATTCCGTTTCTTTTTCCACATTTAAATGCTCTCCAATCATCTCAAAAGAGAAAGGAAGGAAAGTTTTCATCAATGGATAAAAAGCAATCGCACTTTTATAGTGAGGTGCAATCATGAAGATTTGCTTCACTTCTCCACTCATCCAGTAATCAAGGATAGGTTTGATAAACTCTAAAGCATCAAATGGACTCAAGTTTTCTTTAAGTCCTTTAAAACGCAAAGCAATAGGGATTTCATTATAATCAGCAAAAACCTCAGCTTTACGTCCGATAGTCACTAATAGACGTTTGTCTTCTGGAGTTTCTTTCCATTCTTTAGAAGTCATGAGGGCTTTCGTGAGCTTTGTATTGAGAGCACCACAGAGACCTTTTTCTGAGGAATAGAGAACAAAGAGAGTCTTTCCTTCTGCCCTTTCTTCCATATAAGCATATCTCTCAGTATCAGAAAGATTTCCTTGAAGGACATTGAGTAAGTCCCAAGCATACTGACGTGAAGCCACAGCTTTTCGTTGAAATACCTTCATCTTGCTGGCTGAGACCAGTTGCATAGCTTTGGTGATCTTACGAGTTTGCTTAGTCGCTTTGATCTTTTTCTTAGTTTCGAGGAGTGAGGCCATTACTTAAGGATTATAACGAGTGTAAGGATCTTAAGGAGTCTAAGGATGAATACATCCTGAATCAGAGTCTATTTCTTGAAAAATGAATCGAGAGCTTTTTTCATACCAGCATCAATTTCATCAGTCAGTTTCTTTTCTGTATCGATACTTTGTGTGAGTTCTTTTTGCTCGACTTCCATGTAGGCAAACATCTTTGCAATCTCAGACTGAGTCTCTTCAGCTTCGATGCCATCGAAGTATCCTCCAGTAGCAGCACGGATGATCATCACCTCTTGCCAGAGACCGAGAGGATTATTTTGAGCTTGTTTGAAAGACTCTACGATACGTCGTCCACGTGTAAGGACTTTCTTCGTAGCATCGTCAAGATCAGAAGCAAACTGAGAGAAAGCTTCGAGCTCGTAGTACTGAGAAAGTTCAAGTTTAATCGTACCAGCTACTTTCTTCATGATCTTTGTCTGAGCAGATCCTCCTACGCGAGATACTGAGATACCAACATTAATCGCCGGACGGATACCTCGGTTAAAGAGGTCTGTTTCCAAGAAGATCTGTCCATCAGTGATGGAAATAACATTCGTAGGAATATACGCTGATACATCACCAGCTTGAGTTTCAATGATCGGCAGAGCCGTCACAGAACCTCCTCCATATTCTTCATTTCGCTTCGCAGCTCGCTCAAGTAATCTTGAGTGAAGGTAGAACACATCACCTGGATACGCTTCTCGACCTGGTGGTCGTCGAAGGAGAAGTGACATTTCACGGTAAGCTACCGCATGTTTACTCAGATCATCATAAACGATCAGACATTCCTTTCCCTTATCCATGAAGTACTCAGAGATAGCAGCTCCAGCATATGGTGCCAAGAAGTGCATCACTGCAGAGCTAGAAGCACCAGCATTCACGACGATGGTGTAATCCATCGCTCCATGAGCTTTGAGAGTTTCTACGACCTGAGCAGTTTTAGATTCACGTTGAGCGACCGAGACATAGATACACACCATGTCTTTTCCTTTTTGATTCAAAATAGTATCGATCGCTACAGCAGTCTTCCCTGTCTGACGATCTCCGATGATCAATTCACGTTGTCCTCGACCGATCGGAACAAGAGCATCGATAGAGATGATCCCAGTCTGTACTGGTGTGTCTACTGGTTTTCGTTCGATCACTCCAGGAGCGATCTTTTCATGAGCATAGTGATCTTGTGCATCGATATCCCCTTCTCCATCAATAGCTTTTCCTAGAGGGTCTACGACTCGTCCGATCATTTTTTCAGAAACAGGCATTTTGAGGAAGTTTCCGCTTGCTTCTACAAAAAGTCCTTCACGTACTCCTTTACCATCTTGGAGGACTACTGCAAAAGCTTCATCTTTTTCTAGATTCAAGACAAGGGCTTCATTATCTGTTCCTTGTACTTTTACCACTTCTCCCATTCGGAGACCTGGTAATCCTTTGATCTGGATAACTCCATCTTTGAAAGACTGGATGATCCCAAACTTCCCTTCTGAAGTCTCTTGTCCGCCTTTGTCGGTAAACAGTGCTTCGTCGAGTTGTTCGAGGAATGAATTAAGGGTTGCTTCTGACATGTTACTTGGGGAATTAATGGGTAATGTTGAGAAGAATTTTAAGTATTGATTGAGTCTATAGTCGAGGGTCAAAGGTCTAGATCTGAGGAATTCCTCGACTCTGGACTCTAGACACTGGACTGGGTTTTAAGAGACTAAGTGCCGGAGTTTTCTAATGTCTCCGATCCTCGCAAACCAAGAATGGTCAACGACGTCTCCGTCTACGAAGAATCGAATACCACCAATCAACTGTGGGTTCACAGAGAAAGCCACAAAGGACTGTGGGTATTCTTTTATATAATGAGCTCTAATAGAGGTCTTCGTCTCAAGCTCACACTCAAGCGGACTTTGGACGAGTATACGAGGACTTGAAAAGACTTCTGTTAAAAAGTGAATAACATGCTCAGTCACTTCTTGAGGTGACTCAACTGCAAGGACTTGCTTTAGAGCTTTGAAGAACTCAGCTTTTTCTGAGAAGAGTTCTTCGAGTTTTTGGACTTGCTGTGCAGCAGAGCTGGAGTAGAAGATTGATGTAAGTTCGTCAAAAGCTTTTGGGAAGTCTTTCACAAAGTATCTTCCTATAGATTGAACAATCTTGCTATCAGCGGCAAGAGCAGATCCTTTGATGACTTTTACAGTTATTTTCAAATCATTCAGGAGCTCTTCTGCATTCATTCCTTGGACCATAGCTGCAATAGCAGGAGCTTTTTGAGCTCTTTGTTCTTCATTCATACTCATGAAATCACTATTTGCCTTAAGAAAGGAAACAAGATCTTTGAGCGCCGCTGATGTAAGAGTTTTGATCATAATTATCCGTTAACTTTCTTCCAAGCTTCTTGAACACTGCTTTTGACAATATCTTGTGGAACATTGTTTGAAACGACATAATGAACAACTTTCTCGATAATCTCGAGAGTTTGAGCTTCTGCTTTCTTGAGGATACTTGCTTTCTCATCAGCAACGATACCTCGTACTTCATCAAGCATTTTTGTCTTACGAGCTTCAAGTTCTTCTTCTTGCTCTTTCCTTTTTGTGTCGAGTTCTTTCTTGAGATTTGACATTTGCAGTTCCATCTCAGCTTTAAGAGCTTCTTTATCTGCATCAGCTTTTTGCTTTTCTTCAGCAAATTCATTTTTCAAGCGTTCTGCTTCAGCAATATTTCTTTTAATCTCTTTCTGACGCTTCGTGATGACACCTAGTATAGGTCCAGTGATGAAGTAGGCAACCACGGCTAACAAAATACCAAAGTTGACCAAGTATATGATCACAGAGTTAATATCGATGCCGAGTTTAGCGAGTACTTCCATTGTGGAGGAGTATAAAAGAATATAAGGAATATAAAGATGAAGCTAACAGCCCTTGGCCATTAGCTATCGACCATTATGCTACGAAAAGAATAATCAAAGAAACTACGAGAGCGTAGATACCAGTTGATTCACAAACCGCCATAGCGACGATCATATTTGAAAAAACTTTGTCAGAAACTTCAGGGTTTCGACCCATAGCTTCCATAGCTTTCGAACCAATCATACCTTCACCGATACCAGGACCAAGAGCTCCAAGACCCATACAAAGACCTGCGGCGAGGAGTTTAACAGCTGCAACTTCCATAATAGAAAAATAAAAGAGATAAAAATTATAGAAACAAATTTATGCGCTCTGCGGTTCAGCAGACTGGACGATACCAGCCATGTATTGTACCGAGAGCAGAGCAAAGACAAAGGCCTGAACGACCCCTGAGAAAATACTAATAGCGATAAAAGGCATAGGGACAACATAGGTTACGAGACCAGTCATCACAGCAATCATCACTTCTCCAGCGAAGATATTCCCAAAGAGACGACAAGCGAGTGAAACAACTTTTGCTATTTCACCGATGACATCAAGGAGACCAAGGAATATTTCTAGTAGAGCATTGAAGAATCCTCCAAAGCTTCGAACTTTTAAGAGTTCAGCAACCTTTATATAGTTCCCTATATGACGGATCGGATGATGGATAAAGGCGATGACATGCGCTGAGATAATGACAACTAATGCCAATGCAACCGTTAGTCCAAGGTCAGAGCTTGGTGTTCTCAGAGCAGCAGCACCTTCAGCAGTGATACTTGAGACCAGTGGGATCACAGAAAACTGATTTGCAATCAAGAGAAAGAGAAAAAGAGCGAGTATTAAAGAAACATATTTCTTTGCTCTTTCTTCACTTCCCCATGCTGACTTAAGTTGAGTCATGAAGACTCCTATAAAGGTTTCTAGAGCTACCTGAAATTTTCCGGGAACTATTGTTAGTGATCTTTTCATAAAAATCCCAAAGATCATAATGACGAAAGTAATTCCCAATGTCGCCACTACACTATTTGATATAGCCAAGCCATAGAAATCAATCAGAGGCGTTGTTTGAAGCGTTATTTCAGGGATATTGGCCATAAGGCTTAATACAGTAATGGGATCTTAAGATTTTTTGTCCTGAGAAGTAATTTTTGGTACATAGCTTTTCTTTACCCATCGATAGACAGCAAGCTGTGAAAGGGGGAAAGAAATGACTACTCCAATGAGGAGAAAGAGAGGTTCAGTGTCCAGTTGTATATCCAGGAGATATCCAGATCCTGAGAAGAGAGCGATCATGGTGATGGATATCAGAGCGACCATCAGGGTCACTCGGAAATGTTGACTAAACATCAAGGTACTTGTAATGGCCTGTTGAGATTTTTTCTGTTTCTCAGACTGATTTTGCTCTGCTTGCGAAGTGCTTGAATCAGTCATATTGAGGAAATTATTCACAAAAAAACGATATCATGTTTTGATATCATCTCTTTCAAACCAGGAAGACTTTATAGATGGTCTAAAAAAATGTCAATACTAAAAATTTTTGAAAAAATGGGATTGTCAGCTAAGCGTGTTACCCTTGAGTTAATCCGCTTAATCCTCCTATGCAGACAATAATACTCGGTATACTCTCAATCCCTCTTTTGCTCATCGGAGCGGAACTCATCGTCAGACATGGCCGACTGATCGCAAAAAAACTCGGCATTTCAGGGTTTTTCATTGGTTTGACGGTGATTTCTATCGGGACTTCGATCCCGGAGCTCTTCACTCACATCATTTCAGCGAGCAAAATGCTCTTAGAACCGAGCAATCAGGAGGTATTAGCTGGGATCGCTATCGGGACAAACGTAGGGTCAAATATCGTTCAGATAACAGCTATCGTCGGTCTGGTAGGGCTCTATGGGAACATGAAGTCTACAAAGGCCTTTATGCTCAGAGATTATCTGATGATGCTTTTTGGGATTGCTCTCCTTTGGGTATTCGCTCTCACTGATCAAAGCATTCAAAGATGGGAAGGCTGGGTCTTGATCCTTAGCTATGCGGCTTACCTTTGGTACTTGACTCAACTCGAAGAAATCGATGAAAAACTTGATGATCATGCTGATTACCATCCAACAAAATCACTATTAATGATCTTTTTAGCCTTCTTCCTCGTGATAGCTGCAGCTGATTTCATCCTCGATGCAGCGATCTTAGTCAACGAAAGCTTCGGGCTCAGCGGTTCACTGATCGGTGCAGTAGTGATCGGAGTCTGCACTGCTCTTCCAGAGCTCACGACAGCTCTAGTCGCCGTGAAGAAGAAAGCCAGAGGTCTCTCAGTAGGGACCTTAGTAGGCTCGAATATCACCAATCCCCTGCTCGGAGTTGGTCTTGGAGCTGTCATAGTAGAGCATCCTGTAGATCCAGCTATCACCTCGATAGATCTGCCTTTTTGGTTCGCTATCTCCGCTCTCGGTTGGGTATTCTTATGGACGAATAAGCAGCTTAGTAAATGGCAAGCTGGAGTAATGTTGGGAGCTTATGGGGTGTATGTGGTGTTGAGGTTGGGATACTAATACCGCTCTTCCAATAATCCTTAGTCCTTCTCTTTAGCCAAAGAGAGGGAGGCGAATGATAGTGAGTAGGGTGAGATTAAAATGCGAAGCCAAACTCTGTAGTCATATAATAAAAAGTTCGCTGCGCGCCGGGAATACCGGCGTCGCAGCTGCCACTAGGACCCGAAGGACCTATGTGGCTGTGTGATCACTTGAAAGGATTAGGTTATCCCTGGTTGCTTCAAGCCGATCGTGATCAATGGTGCCTTTGAGCTCTTGGAGTTCACGGGCGACCTTCTGTCGCCCGGAACTTTTTTGTTTTTTTCTTAGCCTCGCCTTTAATATTCGGCGTTGCTTCGAACTGCCGTTTGCCATGGGCAAACCCCCCTTAAATCAAGAGTAGAAAATAACCGAGCGCATTATAAGTGCTTTTCTTGAAAAGGCAAGGGTGAGAAAAAACCTCATTTCTTGGAAGGACTGAGTACAACACGAACTAAGATGAAGATTTAATGGGATTTGTTGGATCGATTGAAACTCACCCTGTCGCTTACGCTCCTTCCCTCTCTTCTGCCGAGAGAGGGGTTCTTGAATGATTGAGATACTTCAAGAGCTTTGAATGATTTCTCTCAATACTCTCAATACTCTCAATACTCTCAATACTCTCAATACTCTCAATACTCCTACTCTCCTGCTCGCCTCCCCTCCTCGATCACATATCGTTCTGATACTTCATCAAGGGTCTGACAAACCACACCGGTCTCCAGGCTTGAATGCCATACCTTGCCATCCTTACAGACACCTACATGGTCGTAAGGCTTATCTTTCGAATGCATGAAGAGCAGGTCGTCATCTTCCAGTTTATCCAAGCTTAAAGCTTGCTCACAGGCTGCTCGCTGGTCTTGAGAGTATTTCGGGAGCAATATTCCTTTTACTTCCCAGAAGTATCGTTGGACAAAGGCTGAGCAATCAATACCTTGCTCACTATTCCCTCCCAAAAGGTAAGGTTTAGCGATCCAGTGATCGAAGAATGCTTTAGAGGTTTTAGAGGCTTTACCAGGTAGTTCATGAGTACTGCCATCATTTTGCTTTTCTAACTCAGCAGGTTTTGCCAACCAACCTCTGCTTCCGTCAGCTTTTTGTACGAGGAAGGCTGTCTCTATTTCCCCGAGGAGCTGCAGTGATTCATCGATCTTTAACTCCGTTTGCCGAAGTTTTGCAGGGACATCTTTTCCTCTTTCCCGAGGGTCAGCGACAGGCTTTCTCAGTAAAAAAATCGGAGAATGAGGGTAGGATTCCAACCGAGCATATTGACCAGTCCAAAGGTCTTTTTCTCTAATTTTCCTCTCCATCACCACTCGCTCATAAAAATCAAAGAATCGATCATGTAGTTCACCTGCCTCACCATAAGCAGAGCCACTGAACTGGAGTGAAGCATAATCAGAGCCAGGATCGATCTTCGTACCCGCTTTGCGAGATAACAGTAGCAGGATATCTCCTTGCTGAAGTTCACGAGCATCAGGGCTTCTATTGATAAGCTTCCAGTGACCGTCTTCTTGTCGGTAAATACCAGACTTGAGGGTTTTAGGAGTTTTCCAGGGGCGTTTGAGGGAATTGCGGAGGAGGATTTGCCCAAAAGAGGTCGAGAGTCGAGAGTCGAGAGCTCGGTCTGCTTTCGCAGCCTCAAGTGAATTTGGAGGAGTTAGGATTGGTTTTCTTTCTTGGGTGAAGTCGATGAAGCATTGGAGGCTAATGGAGGCGGTGAGTCGGGGGTTGATTTCGATGATCCACCATTTTCCATTTTCATCTAGGATAAGATCGACTCCGAAGAAGCCAAAGTAAGATACTTCTTCTAAGGCAGGTTTTAATTGATTCATGGTCTTGTTAAGAGAGTTTTTCTCTTCATCAGAAAGTTCAGAATCCGCTGGACTCACACCGACAGTTCCCATCTCATAGCTATTCCACTCGTGGACATGCATAATTTGTTGCCAGATGGGTCCAAATCTTAATTCACCTGAGTTATAAGAGGCATTTACTGTATAGGTTTTCCCTTCGACCCATTGACTGATTTTGACGCGGCTTCCTGCAGCGAGTTCGGGAAGAGCTTTGCCGGAATCAATCACATAAGTGCAGTTCCCAGCATGTCCCATCCGTCCTTGGACGATAAATTTTTCTCCAAACTCAGCTTGATAAGTACTTAATTCAGACTCATCCCACAGTAAAACCTCATGCTTAGGCACGGTGATTTTGTGCTTCTCAGCGAGCTCAGCGAAGCTAATCTTGTCCTCCAAAAGTCTGCAAGTCTTTATAGGTGCAGAGAGAAGTTCCCAGCCTTCATTCTCAGCCCAGTTTTTGAGTTTAGTAGATGGTTTGAAAACGATGAATTGGAGTTTTTTTCCTAGTTCTCTCAGCATATTCAGTGTGAGAGCTCTGCTCAGGAGCATGAAGGTACTTCTCGGGACCTCAGCCTCAGGGTATTCTTCCTCAAAACACCAGATATCAGCTCCCATCTCTCTCATGGGCTTTAGGAGATCTGATGAGTAAGCACATACAATCTTCGCTCCAGTAGCTTTTGTAAGCCATAAAGAGCGTCTGAGATCGAGGCTAAGGTAGATGAGTTGAGGGTCATTCATGGAAGTGTTTTTGAGGCTCAAATAATAGCACAAGATTGTAAAAAATGACCTTGTTCATCAGATTTTGCACTCTTCCATTAATTCATCTATATCCCCAAAACTTACCGCTATATGAGGGTTTTTGATTTTTCCATCAGGCCACTGCTTTCCAGATAAAACGACTACAAGCTTCTTATATTGAGAGGCAATCTTCATTGCTGCTGCAAAGGAACACTCCCCTTCCCAAGAAGTCTCAATACCAGAGTCTTTTAATATTTCAGTAATACCTCTTTTTTTACGGTACTCCTGACTGATGTAGTGAGCATCTCCTTCACTTTTATTGATCCATTCTAAAAGTTCTTCACGATGAGGAGTATTTGAGAGACCGATACTTTTTTCTTCTTCGAGGTGGTCGATTTGTTCTGGATGGAGTTCTCGTACTATCGAGCAGCTCTTGCCAGATTGAACTATATGAAGGCTAGGACACTTGTCTCCATAGGCTTCCATGATCCCAAGACTCGATGTCCCTGAAGTAGCAAAGTTGACGATTGCATCAGCTCCAGGTACTTGATCAATGATTTCTTGACCCAGTGATGAATAATTTATGACAGCCGTATCATCAGAAGACATCCTGATAAGTGGCATCTGATATTTCTTAGCAATATATTTAGAAAAACGAATTGGACGTGGAGTTTGGATCAGTAATCCTCCAGCAGCTTCTATTTGAGCAGCTTTAGTGTTACTTCCTTTGTCTGACATGAGGCAAATGACAGACACCCCTAAGAACTTCCCAATCAAGCTAGCAGTGATACCAGCATTTCCAGTAGTAGACAGGACGACTCGAGAGACTCCTTCTCTTTTAAGCTTTTCAAAAAGATCCTCTAAATAGCGAAACTTATGAGAACCGAATGGAGATTCGTCTTCTCGTTTGAGGATAATATTCGAGAAGGGGCTATCTTCTGGAAATTGGAAAATTGGTGTAGGAGAACTATTCATGAAGGATTTTTCAGAAAGAGGGGTTGACCCCATCTATGCAATATCTTAAAAATGAGCTGTGGCTGTTGACTTTGTTTTCAAAGCCAATTAAGTATAAGTTTGTTCGCGAAGAGTTAAAAGCTCATTCTCTCACATAAAAAATATGGAAGAAAATACCAATATCATCAAATGTCCAGATTGCCTCTTCGAAATCAATGTAGAAGGAGGTGAAATAGGAGATTATCTCGAGTGTGAGACCTGTGCTTGTGAGATGACCGTCACGGAACTCAACCCTGCAAAGGTTGCGGTGCTGGAGGAGGAGAAGTAATGATCAATCTGTATCAAGGCCTATCAATGATCAATAAAAAATTTTTGATAATTGGGATTTGGTAATTGGTCATTCTCCCCTTAGTGAGCCTACTATGTGTCGAAACTGCTTATAATCAGTCATGTGGTCTTTGAAGTACACAAAGTATTCGGCTGCCGGTGAAAAGAGGATAACATCTCCTTCTTGAGCTTGTTTAGTGGCTTTTTGGACGGCTTCTTGCAGTGATTCACAAGACTGAGATTCGATATTAACTAATTCATCACTGAGTGGGCTTTGCAAAAGATAAGTCTGATCTACATGGCTTTGGATAGATTCATTCAGAGCTTGGTAGTCAGACCCTTTACTTCGCCCACCTGCAATCAGGAAAAGACGATTATTCTCAGTTTTTAGACTTTCTATAGCTGCTATGGTCGATTCAGGTACGGTTGATGCCGAGTCATTATAATATTCCACCTCATTCACAGTGTTTATAAGTTCCATTCGTTGAGGCACCGCTTCTACACTTCTTAGTGTCTGTGCAATTTCTTCTACAGGCACTCCAGCAAGATAGCAGGCAGCGGTAGCCGCTAAAGCATTCGAGAGATTATGTTTTCCTTTGAGAGGAAAATCCTCCACTGGCATGACTATTTCTTCTTTGTCAGCATGCTTGATGACGATATTTCCAAAGTGCTCAAAGACTCCTCTTGAGAGCTCTTCCTCAGTCGAAAAAGGGAGAGTCTCTCCCCCATCGATTTCGATTAATTTTGATGATTCAGGATCATCGACATTCAAAACAGACCACTGGTCTTCAGTCTGGTATTGCAGCATACTGGCCTTTCCTTTGGCGTATTCTGCGAAGCTTTCATATTCATTCAGATGATTCGGCGTGATATTTGTAATGATCGAAATATCAGGACTTTTGCCAAGATCGACCATGAGCTGACGATTCGAAATTTCCAAAACCAACCAGTCATTTTCATCGGCTTCTTCGATCTGGTCGAGGACCTGGCTGGACCTTCGGTCATTCCCAGAAAAAAGTGTGGAAGGGAAAGCCTGTTTCATGATCTGAGCAATCAGATTTGTCGTCGTGGTTTTCCCATTACTCCCAGTCACACCGATGATTTTTCCAGGGAAGAGGTCGAAGTAAAGACGAGTGATCGATCGAAATTTCTCTTTATGAGCCTTGAGACCTTCATTCTCAGGGTAAAGATACCAAGATTGAGGAACATAAATAATATCAGCTACCTCAATCCCTTCTAGATAACGATCTTCAAAACGATACTCAACTCCTTCTAAATCTAAGATAGCCTTCCCAGCCTCTAAGGATTCCTCTTTCCCCAGCGCTAAATGAGCGGTCCGAAAATGCTTCAGAAATTGCTGCTCAGGACAGAAGTTGTGAGCGGTGAGTTTTCCTTTTGGGTGCTTTTGATACAAATAATTCAGAAGAGCTGCCCCTTCGGTACCCGCGAAGCCGATGATGTGGATGTTGTTTTGCATAAGGATCTTAAAGAGCTTAAGGAGTATAAAGATCTTAAAGAAGAGATACAATTATCGAATTATCAAATTTTCGGATGGGAAACAATCATTCGAATGAATTTAGCGTAGAGGCGTTGCATTGCAACGCCTCTACGGATTAAATCATTGTTTCCCACATTCCGAAAATTCCGAAAATTTGATAATTACAAAAATTGCATTCTAGGCTACACAAAATGATTGGAAATCATCCCTCTAGAAGAATAGAATGTGTACATGAAATTTTCAAAAGCTCTCTTTGCAACGCTTTTCCTCCTCGTAGCCTTTAGCCAGCAAATCTGGACGACGGCTCAGTTTAGTCTGCCGATGGCTTGTAGCGATGAAAAGGAATCCTGTATCTGGTATGAAGAAGGTATGACAGCTCCTGTGTCTCCCCTCTTTTTTATTCTTCCAACAGTAGTCATCTTGACAGTCATCATGGGATCGACCCTGAGAGCTTCTGGCAGTACATTCACTCCAGCTCCAGTACGAATAGCATCCCGACAACTTAGCCGCGTGCAGCGTGAATAGATCCAAGATGATTCCTCCTTGTTAAGGAATCCCATTCCAAATCAATATCACTGCAATGTCCACCATTGCTTATTTATTCATATTAATGAGTTACCATGAAAAAACACGTTGCACACCCAAACACTGATCCTTATAAGTTCCCAGCTCAGGTTTTCCGACTCGCTTTCGGTATTCTCTTTCTTTTCGTAGGAATCAAAAAGTTTAGAATGGGAATTGGAGAATTTGCTGAATCTCTGGTCACAGCGGACACCAATATGGTGAAAGAATTTCCACATATCCTATTGATGGCTTACGGTTATATACTTCCATTTGTTCAAGTAGGAGCTGGGATCCTCTTGATCATCAACAAGTACACATTCCTCGCTTTTCAGACTTTAGCAGTCATCTATCTGACCTTTATTTTCGGCCAGATGTATAATGAAAACACTGCAAAGATTGGTACGGAGTACCTTCCTTCTATGATCGCATTGATTGGAGCTTATTACTTCAATTACAAGTACGAAGAAGAGAAGCTCAATAAATAATTCTTTTCCTGCGCTAGGATATTCCTAGCGCAGGCTTTATACTTTTCTTATGAAAAAAACTCGCATCATTTTGGCAGGAATAATCTTGTTCTCAATCACTGCCTGTGCAAATCAAGCACCAGTATTGGAGGATCCAAACGATGACTTGATTCAGTCGGAGGAAGCATTCAGGTCTGAAGTCGGAAGCTTCAGTACAGACGATCCTATCTGGGGTGAAGCTTCAGCTCCCCTACAGATGGTTCTCTTCTCCGACTTTCAGTGTCCATTTTGCAAGCAGAATGCTAGTTACTTAGACGAACTTGAAGAAGAATGGATAAGTTCTGGGAAACTTCAAATACAATTTCGAGACTTCCCTCTCGCCAAGCACATCAACAGTCTTTCAGCTCACATGGCTGCTTCTGCTGCTCAACAACAGAATCGCTACTTAGATATGCACAGACAGCTCTATGATACTCAGTCCGATTGGGTGGCAAACGAAAGACCAGAAGAGTTTTTCGTCCAAACGGCAGATCTCCTCGGGTTGGATGAAGATCAGTTTAAAAGAGATTACAATAGTCCTGATGCAATAGCAGAGATCAAAGATGATCGTGATACAGGTCGAGCTTGGGGACTCACAGGAGTGCCTGCCTTCTATCTCAATGGTGAGTTATATCAGGGAGCTTTGACGAAAGAGGCATTGGTGAAAGTACTCGAGGGTGCAATGACCAATCTGTAGCAATGCCCTTCAATGATCAATGAAATTTCAAATCCCAAAGATCAATAAATAATTAAAAAGCTTCTAGCTTCTAGCTTCTAGCTTCTAGCTTCTAGACTCCAGCTTCAAGCTAACTACCAACTACTCACTACTCACTAAACTATGCAAGCCTCAAAAAAAACAACACTTATACTTGGAATCCTTCTCGGTGCACTCTTCCTTATCCTCGCTCGTTTACTCTTCGTCCAAGGAGAACTTGCTACTCATCATCATGCAAACTTTGCTGTCTTCATCAATGGTGAACGACTCGATCTAACAGCTGATAAATATATGGAAGATGTTGAAGGCTGTAAACCTGATTTTGTTCCTTTGCAACCTCGAGAACGGGTGCATATGCACAGCAATGAAGACGTAGTCGCTCATGTCCACGATGAAGGGGTTACCTGGGGACATTTCTTTTCAAACATTAATTTTAGCTTGAGTGATGTGGCTTTGATTACAGATGATGGATCGATCTATGCCAATAGCGAAATTCAGACGCTCAAGTTCATCGTTAATGGTGAACAAATAGAGAGCTTAGCAAATAGCTTGATGAAGAGTGAAGATCAAGTACTGATCAGTTATGGTACAGAGTCAATCGAAGAGGTCATTCAGGAGCAATTCCCTACTCTCTCTGATAATGCTCATTATCATAACGAACATCCAGATCCAGGAGCTTGCTCTGGGGAAATCGATCTCGGTTTCTGGGACAAGCTCAAAAAAGCAATTCTGTAGTACTATGAAAGTTCCTGAAAAAAATCAGAATCCTAAGATCTCTCCAAATGATGAAGAGATTTTAGGAGCACTTACATCTCCAATCCAAGAGCGTCAATTACAACTCCGAGCTTCCATAAGAAAACTGGGAGACAGTATGGTGTTTGGAGCTGCAGTTGCAGGTGTCATCGGTCTCTACCTCTGTTGTGGGATCAATGCCTGTCTACTTCAGATCAAGAAACTCATAAAAAAAGATAAATCGAAAGCTGCTTAAGCTTGCTTATAATGTGCTAAAGGGTATACCCTCGCACTGTTTTAAGGTTGTGACAACACCTTAGAGCCTGTACCTTGACAGCCAATCAATAATATTAAGAATGTTTCCTCAGAAATCAGGAAAGAGGTCGTTGAACTTCTTCCTTGGTTTCTGAGTCAAACAAATCCCGAAAGGGAAAGGAAGTGTGAAGTCTGAAGAAAAAAGTTTTGTATGTCATCGCCCTGGCGATAGGAATACTGGTTTCCAGTTGTGGAGGAGGGACTTCGACAAGTGGAATTCCTCCCGCTACGAATCCGGGAACAGGAGGAGGAACGGGAGGGACGGGCACAGGAAGTGCAGCGGCGCCTGTCACTAGCAGGCTAGAAGTTCCGGCAGTGATGGCGCCTGGGATTACAGCAAGAGTGGTGGTTCAGGCGAAAGAACCTGGTGCCAAGTACAAGTGGTCTGAAACGAATGCTCAGGGAGGTCCGCTCTTGGATACTTCCAACAACCCACTTGTAGAGGTGAGCTTCCAGGATGACACTGCTGCAATCACCACGCTGACATATGCCAGCAATACCCTTCCAGGAAAGAAATATGTGAAGGTCGAGATCACCGGAGCAAACGGTGCGGTGAAGGAGGAGATCAAGGAGATCGACTTCATCACGGGAGGTCGCATCCTTAAGATCACTCTCACGGATCATGTGGATCCTCAAAAGGGTGACAGTGTCACTGTGGAGGTCAGGGATGCCTCGACTGGCAATCTGACAACGAAGCAGCTCGACATCGAAGTCCAAGGCTCCCTACTGGACAACAGCAAGGTGCTGAAGGACAATCCAATCAAGTTCTCAGTGGGAGCAGCTGGATCAAACGAAGCGACTTTCGGTCAATTCGTTGTCGCACCAGGACCTGGTGCGAGTGTCGAGTGGTCTGACTTTATGCTCATCAACTTCAAGGCCAGTGAGACGACTACAGGAGGAGTCAAGCAACACTTCCAGCAGGCGAAGACTTTGGCAAATCCCTCTACTGGACAGCCGGCGAATAGCGGTAACAGTACGGTATTGTTCCTGAAGATCGATCCCTGATCGTTCACTCTAGCTTCGGCTAGGACCATGGTATCTTCGCCAAGACGGAGAAAAGAGGCTAACCCTTCACCCTTCCAGAGACATTCTTTAATTCCGTGTTTACTGGTTGGCTGTCGAGGCTTCTTTTCTAGATCCAATCAGGTATGATCATTCTATGAAAAAACTCTTCATATTTTCATTCATTGGATCTGCATTACCTCTGCTTATTTATCCTGGAATCCTTCTTGCTAATCTAATGACGTTCGCAGCCGGAACAGTAGATTCGGAGAGCATTATTTTGCTGATCCTTACTGAAGGTTTTCTTTGGGGAAGTACGCTTTATCCTGTTGTTTATATAGCTTCTTTGATTGCTTTTTTTAAGCTTAGTTCAAAAAAGAGCAAGAAGCTCTGTGCTCTTATTCCATACGCATATTTGGTAATTATTTTTGTGTTATTTATGGCTTGGTTTGGTGTAGAAAGCTGAAGCCCCTATCATCGCCGCGTTATCAGTGCAGTAAGTCATCTGTTTAGGGTGCCGGAATGCTCCTCGCCAACGTTCTTGAATGAGTCCACGTAAGCGCTTGTTTGCCGATACACCTCCAGCGATATGGATTTCTTTGACTTGGTATTCTTTAGCAGCTCCAATCAACTTTGTGACCAACACATCGAAGACAGCTTCTTGAAAAGCAAAGGCAATGAGAGCAGTCTCTTGAGCATGCAGTCTCCCCTGCTCTGATCGTTTCTGCACTTGTCGAAGTACTTCCGATTTCAGTCCAGAAAAAGAAAAGTCATAAGATGTCCCATCCCATTTATTAGAGTTATTTTGGTTCAGCCAGGCACGCGGTAATGTAAGCTTTGGCCCTTGGACCTTGGCCCTTGGACCTTCAATATCTTCAATATTCGGCGCCATTTGAATCATCATCTCAGCTTCTTTTTCTATCAGTGGTCCTCCTGGGTATCCAAGTCCAAGGATTCTCGCTACCTTATCAAAAGCCTCTCCAGCCGCATCATCTTGCGACTCCCCTAAGACTTCCCAGTCATCGTGGCTACGCAGCAGGATCAGTTCATTGTGTCCTCCAGAGACACTTAGGCAGAGTACCGGGAATTGTATTTCTTCTTCTTGAGGATCACACTCCAACCAGTTCGCATACACATGACCTCGGATATGATTCACCGGGATAAGTGGTTTCTCCCAGAGATAAGACAGCCATTTAGCCGTTTCTTTTCCGACGAGGAGTGAGGTTTGCAGGCCTGGTTCGGCAGTATAGGCGATAGCGTCGATGTTTGAATGATGAATATCGAATATAGAATCTAGGAGCCCCGCTTCGCTTAAGGCTTCTTGAATAACTGGAATGATAGACTGGATGTGAGCCCTAGCTGCCACCTCGGGGACCACTCCTCCAGTTTTCTTATGGAGATCAAGAGATGAAGCGATCACATTGGCATGCACCTTCCATCCATCTTCCACGATGGCACAGGCAGTTTCGTCACAAGATGTTTCGATGGCTAAAATGCGCATATTCTTCCTAAAAAAGTGGTCTTATTCTAATTGAAAAGGCAGTAGAAGTCATTTATTCTATCGACAAAGTCGAGGGTCAAGAGTCGAGAGTCGAGAGTCGAGAGTCGAGACGAATGAATACCTCGACCCTGGACCCTAGACTCTAGACAAAAATTCTTTATTTAAAACATTCCAAAAATTATGCCAAACGAACTCCCAAAAGCTTACGTCGCCAAAGACTACGAAGACGCCATTTACAAACAATGGGAGGATTCTGGCAAATTTGCACCTTGTGAAGACAACGGAAAGAAGCCTTTTGTGATCACTATGCCGCCACCGAATGCTACCGGTACACTGCACCTTGGACACGCTGTGATGTTAGCTGTAGAGGACATCATGATCCGATTTCACCGGATGAATGGTCACCCTACCCTCTGGGTACCAGGGACAGATCACGCTGGGATCGCTACTCAAAACAAAGTAGAAAAAGATATCATGGAGAAGGAAGGCAAGACGAGACATGATTATGGACGTGAGACTTTTGTGAAAATGATCGAAGAGTTCGTCGCTGGATCACAAAGTACGATCCGAAATCAAACCCGTAAAATGGGAGCTTCCTGCGATTGGTCGCGCGAGTATTATTCTCTCGACGATAGTCTGAGTCGTACCGTTCATTCGACTTTCAAAAAAATGTTTGAAGAAGGGCTCATCTATCGAGGAGATCGTATCGTCAACTGGTGTACCCAATGTTCGTCGACTATTTCAGATGATGAGGTGGATTATAAAGAAACGACGGCAAAGATTTACACTTTTAAATATGACAAAGACTTCCCGATTGAGATTGCGACTACTCGACCAGAAACAAAACTCGGTGATACTGCTGTAGCAGTTCATCCTGATGACAAAAGATATAAGCATTATATTGGCCAAACTCTCGAAGCAGATTTCCTCGGACAGAAATTAAAACTCGTGGTGATAGGAGATGAAAACATCGACATGGAATTCGGTACAGGCGCACTCGGAGTGACCCCAAACCACAGTATTGTTGATGATCAAATGGCTAGGGATCATGGTTTAGAGAGGATTCAAGTCATTATGGAAGATGGAACAATTGGTAAAAACTTTGGTAAATATTCGGGGATGCAGGTAGAAAAAGCCAAGCTTCAAGTAGCTGAAGACCTCAAGGCAGCAGGACTGATGATCAATGAGGAGGAAATTCCTCAGAATCTCTCGATATGTTCTCGTTCCAAAACACCTATCCAACCGCTTGTTTCCAAGCAATGGTTCATCGATGTCAATCATCCAGTGAATTCTTGGGATTATGAGAACCTCAAACTTGAGAAAGGCAAAGATTACTCGCTCAAGCAGGTGATGCTCCATGTAGTACGTGGTGAACAGATCGAGATCATCCCTGACCGCTTCAATAAAACTTACTTCCAGTGGATCGAAAATCTCCGTGATTGGTGTATTTCTCGACAACTCTGGTGGGGACACCAGATCCCAGTCTGGTTTGATCCGAAGGATCCAGATAATGTAAAGGTTCAAGAAGAGTCCCCTGGTGAGGATTGGGAAAGAGATTCTGACACACTCGATACCTGGTTTTCTGCAGGACTCTTTACTTTCTCTCCTTTGAAATGGATCGATGGCGATGAAGATTTCAAACGATTCCATCCGACTCAAGTTTTAGAAACAGGGTATGACATCTTGTTCTTCTGGGTGGCTCGGATGATCCTGATGACAACCTATGTGACTGGACAGATTCCATTTGAAAAAGTGTACTTACACGGACTCATCCGGACTCGTGAAGGGAAGAAAATGAGTAAGTCAGATCCATCTACATGTATCGATCCTTTAGAGATTATTCCAGAATACGGGGCTGATGCTCTACGTCTCTCTCTCTTCGTTGGATCTACTCCTGGTAATGACTCTCGTCTTTATGATGAAAAGATCGCCGGATATCGAAACTTCGTCAATAAGCTCTGGAATGTAGCTCGATACATTTTAATGTCAGTAGACCCAAAAATTGTAGAGAAGGATGGCATTCCTTCGACCCAAACCCTAGCCGATCGATGGATTTTAGGACAGCTGCAAGCGATAGTAGAAAGCACTTCCAAAAACATCAAAGAATTTAAGTTTTCTCAAGCTGCTGAGGACCTTTATGCCTTCACCTGGAACGAACTAGCAGACTGGTACTTAGAGGTTACAAAGATACAGAAACAAGGTAATGAGGAAATGAAGAAGAATACAGATCAAATCTTGATGTATATCTTGAGAACCCTCTTAAAGCTTTGGCATCCTTTCACTCCATTCGTGACTGAAGAACTCTGGAAACATGTTCGACCAGAAGGAAATGAAGAACAGCTCATGACCACAGCATGGCCTGAGACAGTCGAAGAGCTGGTAAATAATGATGCTCAGAAAGCCTTTCAAGTCTTACAAGACGCGATCAGTTCTATAAGAAATCTCAGAGCGGAATACCAAGTCGAGCCAGCTAAAAAAATTGAAGCAGAAATTGTGAGTGATCAGTTTCAAAATATTTTGGATGAAAATGCTGAGATCATCAAACATTTGGCGCGCTTGGAAAGCTTGACCATTTTAGGGTCAGGTAATGGTCCTGAAGGTTCAGCATCTTCAGTCATCGACGGGATGAGCATCTATCTTCCATTGGAAGGAATGATTGATCCAGCTAAAGAAAAAGCTCGTTTGGAAAAAGAAATCAAGAAACTCTCTGGATATGTGACCGGACTCGAGACTAAGCTCGGAAACTCAAAATTCGTAGACAATGCTCCGGCAGAAGTAGTGGAAGCTGAGAAGGAACGTCTCGAAACAGCCAAGACTTCATTGGCTGAGTGCGAAAAGCAGCTTGGGGCACTTTAATTATCAACCCCGCAGCTCTTATAGTCCTGCGGGGTGAAATTTTCGAAGTTTTCTGAATCTATGATGAGATAATTTCGAAAATTCTGAAAATTCTGAAAATTATATAGTATGATATCCATATGATCACAAAACTCCGCACACAACAGAACGACTGGTTCGAATCCCGTTTCCTCTACTTCTCAGATGGAGCTCCTGAAGGCATGGCTCCTGACGAAGGCGGTGAGGGTGGAGCTGGAGTCTCTGAACAAGCTGCTGAACAAGCCGCAGAAGAACGAAAAGCTACGCGGAAAGCAGCAAAAAAGCAGAAAAAAGAGGAGAGAAAGGTGAAAGGCAGAGAAGATAAATTAGCTGATATTATTCGAAATTTCATTAATGGGGCTCATAGAGATGATAAGATCGCCCTTCTGATGAGTCGTCTTTTTCAGAGAAACTGTCCAGCTGCGGTACTTCTTGCAGTATTGAGCCTCAATTATCCAGAGGTCTTAGAAGCTCTCGAAAATTACTTAGAAGAAGAGATGGAGGTAATGCCGGATAAGAGGCCAATAGTGCAAAGTGATGCAGAAGCTGAAAAAGGACAACAAGCAATGGTTGAATATGGTAAGGAAATGGCTCAATCACTATCAGAATGGACTCGAAGAATCTTCACGCATGCTTCTTTCCGTCCTATGAAGAGTATCTTAGCTCTAGCTCATCATCACGGAGTAGACCACAATATGATCCAACTCACTTCTTTCATGGTGAAGAAGTATTTCGATGATAATGGACAAGAAATGGATATGGAGAGAACCAAAGAATTTTCGAATGCCTATTGGCGTGATGCCTTGAAAAGACTACACCTCTTAGCTGATAAACGCGGTCTCCTACCCGATCCAAGCCAAGATCCGATGGATGATGAGGATGAGGACGACGAGGATGATGATGAGTAGTAATGAGCAATGACCAAATCACAATGACCAAAGAAGAAAAAGGTCCAAATCACAAGGTCCAATAAAAGGGTCCAATAAAAGGGTCCAAGCTTAGGGACTTTATGGATCTTAAGAGTAGAAAAAGTATTCTTAAAAGCCTAAGATTCCTAACATCCCTAAAGGGCCTAGTACTTTCATGTCCAATCCAATATCCCTAAATCTTCACCAGAAGTGTGACCCAAGTCACGAACACCAATAGACAAATTTGACAAAACAGCGTTAAATAGAAATAACGAAGTGAACGCGCAGAGAGAAGACCTTGTGGCCATTGCTAAAATGGTCATTTTTTGGTATAATAATAAGATTTCTCGTCATTTTTGCGCTTTAAAATCGCTATGGTATCACGACAAGAAAAACCGGAGAAAGAGCAATCAAAGCTCTCTCAACTTGAATTCGAACTCTTTAATCAAGAAGAGACAGGAAAGCATGAGGAATGGGGTAAGTACCAATTCTTTTCAGCTAAAATGGTGCGGGATCTGATGCAAGAGGAAGAGATCAGTATAGAAGAGAGGAATAAAGGAAGAAAACCCAAAGAACTGTCTGAATCAGATAAAAGAGGAACGCAATCTGAAGATAAAGAAAACAATCTCTATCCTTTTTTAAGGAAATTTTATGTTGAAAACAAAGAAATCATTCATGAAATATATGGGACGAGTGGAGCTTATCAAACACTAAAAAAAGAACTCCTTAAGCAATTGAAGCAGGTTAAAGATCTGATGTATCTCAAGCGTATAGAAGACACTTTGTCTAAGACAGTGGAGACACGTATTGGAGATATGACACAGAATGTGAGAGAAGAGATGGCATCGACTTACGGTTGGTCTTTTTCAAGCATCTCAGATATCCCTGAAGAAAATATTGAAGACTATTTTTCAGAAAAATTTCGTGAAAAAGTAGTAGGACTCATTGGTCATGAGACAGATATTGATGGAAATGCCATACGAGAACTGAGAAATGCTAGAGGAATAGCAGATTTTGAAGGCTTACATATCAAGATCGATGAAGAGTATGTCAAAGGATACAGAGAGCTCGTACAACATGAGCTTCGTGAGCAGATAGCGGGCATTGCCAGTGCAGAGAGTCAGCTGAATGAAGAAGAGAAAATTCGGTCAATCCACGGGAAGGCCAATTTCTTGATCGATTTTGTCGTTTCTCATGTAGATGATCTCCATGGAGCCAAGGAATTTACAAAAGCTCATTTACTCAATCAAATACAGTCTGACGAGGGAGCAGAGCTTATTAGTACGCTTTATGAGCGTGTCCTAGAAAGTCTGGAAGCTGAAGATGCTTCAGAAAGCGAACGTATCGTGACAGAAATGAGCACCCAGCTGAAGGTAATGAGTTTGTTAGAAAGAGAAAAAATGACTCAATCAAGCTTTGAAAAATATGCTCCTGAATTAGCGATAACTCAAAAAGAAATGGGGCTGATTTTCACTCCTCATTATCTGAAATCTGGAGAAAGAAGTTATTTCACAAATGCTGAGGGAGTGAGCTATCAAGAGCTTATAGGGAGAGGTCTTCAGAATATAGAGATGGCAAAGTATCAGATCGCTTTGAATAGAATGCTACCTGTGGAAATGCACAATCAAACAATGATTGATAGATACTTGGATCAAATAAACGGAGAAATGTCAGCTCTTAAAAAACAAATCCAACACTTCCGAGAAGAGATCTATAACACTGATCAGGCAGTAGAAGATCAGAGTGATTGGATGAGTTTCCAGAAGCGTAGCGAACTCAAGCAAGCTTTGAAGGCTCTAAAATTTGTCTATGGGATCAAAAAGAATGAGAAGGATACTGATATCGATGAAGCTCTAGATGGGAAAGAAGTTGAAAAAGATGAAGGACCAATGAAGCCTATTCTTATTCGACTCGCTGCTGCCAGCTCAGATGAAGATATCAATGGCATTCTAGAGTTAGCTGAGCAAGATGTGATCGCTTACCTAGGAGAGAGAGCTGTCGATGAAGATCAGATCAAAAAATTTAAAAAAATTGACCCTTACTTCAATCTCTTTAGTTTCTTTCATAAATGGAAAAAAGAGAATCCTCAATCCCCTCTTGGGAAGAAGAAAGAAGAAAAAGAAGAGAAGATTGATAACGAGAACAGTCCTATCATTGTGAATCCAGTTGTGCTCGATGACATCAGAACTCATCTAGAACAAATGCAGGAGATCGTTGATAGAGAGTTTTCTGAAGATCATGATAAGGATGCCTTCGACGATTCTCGTAGATATCTTCAAAAAACATTAAAGGTCCAACAATTTAAAATTGATGAGCCAGTCTATGATGATAAAGGGAAACCACTCTACATGGGTACTCAGAGAGTGACAGAAGTCAGCTGGGCTCAGCAAGACCTGCCAATCTTAGAGAAACAACAGCTCGAAAGTCTCATGAATGCCCGAGAGCATCAAGAAAGGTATGCTCACGTAGAAGAGCTTCGTAAAGCAAAATTTTTCAAGCTCGATGCAGATTTTAATAATCCAAATAATGTCCGAGAAGGGATGGAGGCACTTTTTGGAGGATTTCATGAAGTGAACAAAGGTCACACTCAACTCAAAATGCTCAGTAAGGTGATGAGTATGGATCACCCGCTGACAGCGATCAGGTTCCACTCTACCAACAAGGTGCCCATGATGAACAATGGAGGCTACCAAATACATAGAGTCCCAGGTGAGCCTAATCCTGCGACCTATTTAGATCGATCCAGGCATTTACTAAGGGTAGCTCAAGAATACATCCTCCAAGGGAATTATGTACAACTTGAGAAGCTCTTTGAGAGAGGGCAGATTGGAGACAGACTTTTTATAGATGCTTCATTCTTTCCGTTGATGACCTTAAAAAGTCCTGATGCCACTTTAAAGACTTTTTATAAGGAAGAACGAAAAGATACTCAGATAGCTTGGGTCATCGATGATGATCGGATCAGCTCTGCTAAGGATCGCAACTTTTTCGATAAAAAGTACATGAGTTTGGAAGGAAAAGATGGAACCTTTAAAAGGGAACGTGAGTTTGAGGAGTTGCAAAATATTTCCAATTCATTGATAGATGAAGGGGCTTTTCAGATGAGTTTCGGAGCGAACAACGAAAATATGCAGATCGAAGCAATCGCAAACTATCAAGAGGCCATCGTTTACAACGAAGACGGGACAGTAAATGAAGAGGCTTCATTAGATGCTTTTGATGGGCTTCAGGACTATGTTATGGGCATTGAATCGGATAAAGAATGTCGTGGTCTTGGGATTCCTGGTGGGACAAAGATATCTGAAGAAAAACTCAGAGAGATAGCCAAAGACTACCCCGTCATGGCTGGGCGTATGGCTCAGTTTAACAGTATGGTCCTCGGAGGTACGGTAGGAGGCGCTGAGATGGCAGCGCAGATGGGTTTAAATGTAGGGCGCTTTGCTAGGGACTTACCGGGAGAAGTATTAAATGATTTTTGGAAGAAAATGGATTGGTACTCGCCCCAGCATATCTGGATGGCTACTGACCAGATGATCGAGCATATTACCGGTTTAGCAGATTTCCGAGTGAAGATTGGATCCTACGAGCTCCTCATGAATGTCTTCGCTGGAACTCTGGTCGGGAATGAGTTTACAAAGCTTTATCAAGGAGAAGAGGATAAGCGTGTAAATGAGTTTAAAGATGCTTTCGGGGATTTTGGTCATGATCAAGTCATAGAAAAAATTTACACAGCATCAGATCAATTTGAACTCAAGGCAGCTCTACTCGAAGGTATGGAGAATAGAGGGGTTATCACTTTAGAAGACTTACTCGATAGAAGATTTTTCAAGCAATTAAACCTCTATACCAAAGGCATGACCATTCCAATGAATGTGTCTGAAGCAGATATGGAGTCCGATGAAGAGGTAAGATTTAAGATGATCGAGCATTTGCGTTCAGCGATGGATGATATCTGGGGAGATGGTACCTGGCAGTCTTGGCGTTCAGCATCAGCGAGCAAATATGAATCAAAACGAAAAGAGTCTTGGGATAATTTTTCTGGTAATAGTGGGCGTGAAAAAGCACGATACTATGAGCATTACTGGGAGCTCCTCAAAACCGACTCTGGTATAGCAGAACTAAAGAAAATGCATCCAGGAGAATTAGTGGGAAATATTGAACAAGATCTCGAGCAAGGAGATAATGATTCAGGGACAAATTTTGCCATCATGCAGGCTATGATCTCCATGGGGATTGTGAAGCTTGATCATGTTCGCCGTCTCCAGACAGCTCATACAAATGATTTACCAATACATGCTCTCCTCGAGCCAAAACAGGCAGAAATTTGTGGTTTAAGTGATCATATTAAGAAAGCTCTTGCTGGTGGTCATAGTTTAGATTACGACAATCCAGTGGTCCTCTTTTACCAAGGTCAAAGTACTCTCCCATTGAAGGGTATAAGAGCTTCTGGAAAATGGAAATTTTTGGTGACAGACAAGCAAAAAAAAGCTGCAGAGGAGGATAAATCATTAGAAGATATCGAAGTCACGGTTCATCAACTGCAGGCATATCGTGAAGCTCAACCAGAGTTTCATAGAAAAATGGATAACTCGTGTATTGGTATTTTCTCACCGTGTTATGAATGGGCTCAGATTGAAAATGCTCTTTCACCAAATACTCAGGGGAATATCGAAGCAAGACCTCATGATATCGTAGCTGCTTATCGTGGGATTCATTATGAATTTGGAGCCTATATGGAAGCCATGGGAGACAAATCGAAGATGAAAGATGCTTTGACCTTCAAGAGAACAGTATGGAACGCTTACAAATCAATCTGTAAGACTCAAGCTTATGCCTCTTTTATGACTCGACAGAAAGGACGAACAAAAGATTATAATATGAACACTTTGGATGGTTCACCAAATTTTGAAAGTAAACACAAAGAAGAAAGAGCTTCCTCTGGTACAACAAAT
Organism: uncultured Candidatus Peribacteria bacterium; assembly: GCA_964352145.1. GTDB lineage: Bacteria > Patescibacteriota > Gracilibacteria > JAUYGZ01 > JAUYGZ01 > CAYGQA01. Next base: position 213,248 of record CAYGQA010000001.1, on the reverse strand, counting down.
TTTGAGAAACTTATCCTTGAGGGTGCAACAGGGCCTCATCAAAGAATGGGACAAAGTAGTGAACATCTTGATGGTATCGATAGCATGTCATCTGAGCTTCGTAGAGATTTCAAGTATATGGCAGGGTTTCACATGGTGAAGAGTTTAGGAGTAAATCCAGAGACAGGTAAAGCAGATCGAAGCTCATATACTCCATATAATAAGGAAACGTTCGACCCTGCTGGTCAGTGGAAGAAAGTGATGGGCTCTTTTATGAATCATGTGAAGAGTTTAGCAAGTCAGCATTCTTGGGGTGCTGAGGTTATTGGTTCGCTTAATAGCAGTGGTATGGGAGATACCAGTATGGAAAATAGTAAGAGAATAAAGAAACTCAATGGCTGGGTTGTAGATGAAGCAAAAATGTAGGAGCTTTATTCGCTTGATAAATGAAGGTGTTGGTTATTTGAGGTGCTGAAATCTTTAAAAGAAAGATTAAATCAAGAACGGATGGATTTTCAATGAGGAACAGTTGTAGGAATATTTTTTATCGTAGAGGCCTTGCATTGCAACGCCTCTACGATAAAAAATATTCCGGCTTCCCACTAGATCCCCTCAATAATCTTCACCGCCTCATCCAAGCTTTCGACTCGGACGAGTTTTTCTCGATACTCTTTCGCATTTGGGATTCCTTTGATATACGCCGCTAAGTGCTTTCGCATTTCAAGCATACCCAGCTTCTCTCCTTTAGTTTTCACAGATACTTCGCAGTGAGCGATAGCGACAGGTTTTTTCCGTTCCCATGGGATATCCCCTGCTCGAGGGAAACGAGCATCTAGCTCTTCATCTGAAAGTTTATCAAATTCTTCTTTGTTCTTCGTGTATTCTAGGATATCAGCCAAAATCCATGGATCACCGAAGGTCCCACGGGCGACGAATACACCATCAAGATCCCCTATTCGTTCACGATAAGCACTGACAGACATGACGTCACCATTACCCATGACGGGGATTTTGAGCTGTCTTTTGACTTCGTAGATTGGATCCCAGTTGGCCATACCAGTATAGGCTTGTTTAGTAGTTCTTCCGTGGATCCCGACAGAAGCGCAGCCATTTTTTTCTAGTTCTAGACAAAAATTTACCAAATCATCGTAGTTGTCCCAGCCAATACGAGTTTTCACTGAGATTGGTATTTTCACGGCTTTTGCCATGTCAGAGACGATCTTCATAGCCGTACACCTGTTTTTAATTTTCACTAAAGCTGATCCGTGATCTGAACCAATGATTTTTTTCGCAGGACAACCCATGTTGATATCGACACCATCGTAGCCCATTTCCTCCGCCATCTTCGCAGCATGGACGAAGCGCTCTGGATTCTTCCCAAACACTTGAAGTATGACAGGATGCTCAGATTCGTCGATAGCCATCATCTTAAGCGTCTTTTTCGAGTTATAAAAAATCGCATCCGTTGATAAAAACTCCGTCACGACAATGCAGTCAGGTGCAACCATCCTTGAAATCTGCTTGCATGCCGAATCAGTATAGCCAGACATCGGAGAGTGGATGATAGCAGGTTTGTCGTTATTATAGTCAGACCAGGAGAACATGAGGTGATTCCTAAGGGAATAATGGGGTTCCAGTATAGAGGATTTTGTTGATTTTACGAGTTTTAGAAAGTGTTTATTACGGTCCAGAGTCAAGGGTCGAGAGTCAAGTGATGCTCTCGACCCTTGACTCTCGACCCTTGACGTATCCTGTCACCCAACTCACTTATTCTTCTTCACAAACCGAACAAAAATGCTAAAGTAGTCCTGCAAAAATCCTCATACATAATCAAGCATAACTCGTAATCGAATGGACAAATACATTTACTCCTTCGCTGAAGGGAGCAAAGAACTCAAAAATCTCCTTGGTGGTAAAGGGGCCAATTTGTCAGAAATGACTGGCTTAGGCTTACCTGTTCCACAAGGATTCACCATCAGTACAGAGTACTGCATTGAGTATTTAAAAGAAGAAAAACACGTCGAAGGTTTTGAAGAAGAAGTGAAAAAGTACATCTCTGGAGTAGAGCAAGAGATGGGAAAAAAATTCGGTGATCAATCAAATCCTCTCTTGGTCTCAGTACGGTCTGGTGCTCGCGTGAGCATGCCAGGAATGATGGACACGGTGTTAAATCTCGGTCTAAACGACCTCACTGTCCAAGGACTTATCTCAGAAACAAACAACGAGCGATTCGCCTATGATGCGTATCGCCGTTTTATTTCTATGTATGGAAATGTTGTGATGGGACTCAATGGTCATCATTTCGAAGAAAAACTTAATGAGCTCAAAGCTGCCAAAGGAGTGACTGCAGATACAGATCTGACAGCTGAAGATTTGAAAGGATTAGTCGCTACCTTAAAAGCTGTCGTAAAAGAACATTCTGGTAAGGACTTCCCTGAGGATCCATGGGATCAACTCACAGGTGCTATCGACGCTGTCTTCAGCTCTTGGAACAACAAACGTGCGATTACTTACCGAAATATCAACAAGATCGCTCATGATTGGGGTACAGCAGTGAACGTCCAATCAATGGTTTTTGGAAATATGGGAGAAGATTCTGGGACAGGAGTGGCTTTTACAAGAGATCCTGCCACTGGTGAAAACCATTATTATGGAGAGTACCTCATGAATGCTCAGGGTGAAGATGTAGTAGCAGGGACCCGTACACCAAACAAAATCGATGATCTCAATCAACAAATGCCGGAAGTCTATAAAGAGCTAACGGATATCTTTGAAAAACTTGAAAAGCACTACCACGATATGCAAGATATCGAGTTTACGATCGAAAAAGGACGGCTTTTCCTCCTCCAAACTCGTACTGGTAAAAGGACAGGTCAGTCAGCGGTACGTATCGCCGTAGATATGGTTTCCGAAGGACTTATCGATCAACAAACAGCTATCCTTCGTATAGACCCAAATTGTCTCGAGCCAATGCTTCACGACGATATAGATCCAAATGCAGAGAAAACAGTGCTTACCAAAGGTCTCCCAGCATCTCCTGGGGCAGCCTGTGGGAAAGTAGTGTTTACAACAGAAGCAGCAGTTGAAGCACACTCAAATAAAGAAAAAGTAGTCTTAGTGCGACACGAGACTTCTCCAGAAGATATCGCTGGGATGCACGCAGCTGAAGGGATCCTGACTTCGACTGGAGGGATGACTTCTCATGCAGCGGTCGTTGCTCGTGGTATGGGGAAATGTTGTGTGTCTGGAGCTGGAGAGGTGAAGATTAATTATAAAGAAGAGACCTTTTCTGTCGACGGGAAAACTTTTAAAAAAGGTGATGTGATCACTCTCTCAGGGAATACTGGTGAGGTGATCGAAGGAGAAGTGAAGACGGTTGCACCTCAGCTAGGAGAACATTTCGAAACACTGATGAAATGGGTAGATGAAGCACGGACTATCAAAGTCAGGACAAATGCTGAGACACCAAATGATTGTAAAAATGCGATAAAGTTTGGAGCAGAAGGGATTGGGCTTTGTCGGACAGAGCACATGTTCTTCGACACCCAAAGAATACTTCATGTCCGTGAAATGATTCTTTCTGATACGATTGAAAAAAGGATCATGGCTATCGACAAGCTGCTCCCCTATCAAAAAGATGATTTCGTACAAATTTTTGACATTATGGATGGACGTCCTGTAACTATCCGTCTGCTTGATCCACCACTTCACGAATTCCTCCCTCAAGAAGATGAAGAGATCTCTGCAGTAGCTCATGAGCTCAATCTTTCTGCTGAGGATGTGAAAGAAAAGATTAAAGGTCTCCATGAAGTCAATCCTATGCTTGGGCATCGTGGATGTCGACTGGCGATCAGCTATCCAGAGATCCCAATCATGCAAGCAAAGGCCATTATCATGGCAGCTATAGAAGTGAAAAAAACAGGGAAGGACGTCTATCCTGAGATCATGGTGCCTTTGGTAGCCATTTCAGAAGAGTTCGACCATCTTGAAAAGAAGATACGAAAGTTTGCAGATCAATTGATCGAAGAATCAGGAATTGAACTAGAATATAAAGTAGGGACGATGATCGAAATCCCTAGAGCCTGCCTGGTCGCTGATAGTATCGCTAAAAAAGCAGAGTTTTTCTCTTTTGGTACCAACGATCTGACACAAATGGCCTTCGGCTTCTCTCGAGATGATGCTGGGAAGTTCATCGGGTTATATCAAGAAAAAGGCATCCTCAAAAACGATCCATTTGCGGTCATCGACCAGTCTGGTATCGGAGCGCTCATGCAAATGGCAGTCGAAAAAGGACGCTCAGTACGTCCAGATATCAAGCTAGGTATCTGTGGAGAGCATGGAGGTGAGCCAAGCTCAGTAGAGTTCTGTATATCACTTGGTTTTGACTATGTCTCTTGCTCACCTTTTCGAGTCCCGATCGCTCGTCTTGCAGCAGCTCAAGCAGCGCTTAAGAAAGCATAATACCTTCTTATGAAACACCCTTCGTATCTCATTGTCGGTATGGTCCTTATCGTAGTAGGAAGCTCTGCATATTTGATCAATGGTCAGCAACTCCAGACACAAGTACTCAATCAAGTCCCTCCAGTAGCAGAAGAGATCACAGAGACGGATGATTGTGAGAAACTCAGTCAAAATGCTGCGAATAATTGCTACATGAGGTTAGCGGTAGAAAAAAAAGACGAGAGTATCTGTACTGAGATGAGTAAGGCAACGCTTATTGCTAAGTGTGAGCGGGAAGTAGAGCTGGCTCCATAGCAAGAATTTTCAATTTTCAATTTCTAATTTTCATTCAAATCACAAACACCAAAATTTCAAAACTCAAACACTGTTCCCACTAGTTACTATCTACTATTTACTGCTCTCTCTACAAGCTACGAGCTAATCCCCTACCTCCTAATTCCTAATAATCCATGCCAACAATCACCGATCTCAAAGCCCGCCAAGTCCTCGATAGCCGAGGTAATCCTACTGTTGAAGTAGAGATTTTTTCTGAGAATCATAAGGCCTGGGCTATCGTCCCTAGCGGAGCATCTACAGGAGCTTATGAGGCTGTTGAGCTTCGAGATGGAGATGAGTCAGTATATAGAGGAAAGGGTGTCTTAAAGGCAGTTCAGAATGTAAATACAGAGATAAAAGACTCAATCATGGGGATGGAGCTAGGACTGCAACGAGATCTTGACCAACATTTGAATGATGTAGATGGGACTGAAAATAAAGGACGCTTAGGTGCGAATGCTATCTTAGGGGTCTCACTCGCCTATGCTCGACTCAGTGCTATGGAAAAAGGGCAAAAGTTTTATCAGTACCTTGCAGAAATATCAGAAACTAAAAAAATGAGTCTTCCTCGACCGATGATGAATGTCATCAATGGAGGAGAGCATGCTGACAATACTTTGGACATCCAAGAGTTTATGCTTTTTCCAAAGGCTGACACTTTCTCAGAAAATCTCCGTATCGGAGCTGAAGTTTTCCATCATATGAGGAAGATCCTCCAAACAAAAAATATGGCGACTTCCGTCGGAGATGAGGGAGGTTTCGCGCCAAACTTACATACTCATGAGGAAGCTCTAGCTGTGATGGTAGAAGCAAGCGAAGCTGCAGGACATATGGATCAAATGGAATTCGCTCTCGATGCAGCAGCTTCTGAATTTTATCATCCGGAAAAAGGAGTCTATATCATCGAAGGAGAAGAAACGGAATCTGAAAAACTAATAGAGTATTACGCTTACTTGTGTGAGAAGTTCCCCATTGTTTCTATCGAAGATCCTCTCCATGAAGATGACTGGGAAGGCTGGATCAAGATTACTGAGAAACTCGGTGATAAAGTACAAATCGTAGGAGATGATCTATTGGTTACAAATGTTAAAAAACTCAAAGAAGCGATCGATAAGAAGGCCTGTAATGCTATCCTCATCAAATTTAATCAAATCGGTACCCTTTCAGAAACCATAGACGCTATCCAAATGGCACAAAATAATGGTATGAATGTAATCGTATCACATCGTTCTGGGGAGTCAGAAGACACCAGTATCGCCGATCTTGCTGTAGGCTTGAATTCAGGACAAATCAAGACGGGAAGCTTGAGTCGGACAGATAGGATTGCGAAGTATAATCAGTTGTTAAGGATAGAGGAGGAAATATAGAATAAAAGTATGATACAAGACATCCTGATAAAAAACGGTTTCTCAGAAAAAGAAGCGAAGATTTATTTAGCCATTTTAAGCATGGGAGAGCTCCCCTACTCTCAAGTCGCAGCAAAAACTGGGATCAAAAGAAGTACTGTTTACCCCGTCATAGAAGTTTTAGAAAAAAAAGCTGTTGTTAAAACGATAAAGAAAAAAGGAGTGAAGTATGCTTCTGCACTTAATCCTCAGATTTTAGTGAATCGTTTTAAACAATCAGCAGCGCTCGCTGAAAATATGCTTCCTCAGTTGATAGATATGGCTTTTGAAAGCCCTCTAAAACCTCGTATACGTTTCTTCGACGGTTTAGAAGGAATGAAAGAGATCCTCTTAGAGTTGGGTCATGAAAAAGGTGAAACGATGGGTTTTACTGATTATAGTCATATGCCAGCGGCGCTTTTTGAGTACATCAGAAAAGAAATCATCCCGATGAGAAAAGATCGAAAGAACTTCGCTAGGCTTATATGCCCCAACACAAAAAAGAATCAAAAGATCAAAAAAGATGATCCCGGGATTTATACAGAACATCGACTTTTAGATTCTCTTTCGCAAAAAGAGTTATATATAGAGTTACTGCTTTTCGGAGCTAGTAAGGTTTCTATAAGCTCATTCAAAAAACAAGAGATGTTTGGTTTCATCCTGGATTCTCAAGCTGCTTACGATATCTTATCAAGTCTCTTCGAGGTGATGTGGCAGCAGAGCAATTAAAGAGCAGATTCAAGTCGATTCACTCCTGTGATAAGAGCTTTATGCTCGTTCTTTGTGGCACAGTCGTAATAATAACGATCATTAAGTGTTATTGAGTCATCGATTCTTTCGTGAAGACTTAAGACATGCTTATCCATATTGTTGTTGAGTTTTTTGAATGTCTCATCTACTTTTTCAAACCTAATATCCATTTTTTCAAATCTGTGATCCATTTCTCCTTTTAGTTCATTAAATTTTGAGTCTACATATGGGATGACATAATTCTCGAAGCCTTGTACAAAAACTTCAGAAGCTCCTTCTTGGATCATTGCAGGCACTTTCTTGTCGATAGCGTCTTCTATCATTTTAGGTACCTTCTTATCGATAGCATCTTCTATCATTTTTGGCACTTTCCTTTCTATACCTTCATCTATCATCTTCGGGACTTTTTCATCGATCACTTCAGTGACGACATTTTTGATCTGCTGGAGATCATTTTTCGTAAGGCTCATGATTCCTGTGTTTATTCATAATGGATATTTATCCTACGCCTGCCTCTCAAGGTCTTCAATAAAATGATCTATAGTCTTCATCTGAACTTCATCTTTGGCAAGAATCTTTAGAGGAGTTTACTTTGTCACCGTAATAAAACGACGCATTCTCTTTTGGTATTTATGAAGGCTCCATTATACTGCTATCACTGTTTTTTTTATTGTTTTCCATGAGTTTTTTCATTAAAGATGCTAAAGATTTCGTCGACCAAACGGTCACTATCCAAGGATGGATGTACAACAAGCGAGGGTCTGGGAAGATTGCCTTCCTTCAGCTACGTGATGGGACCGGGGTAATGCAAGGAGTCGTAGAGGCTTCTGCAGTCGCTCCAGAAGTCATGGAAAAAGCAGAACAACTGACTATCGAATCATCTGTACGAGTGACTGGTACCATCTCTCAACATCCAAAAAAAGAGGATGTGTTTGAAATACAGGTTTCTGATATAGAAATCATCCAAATAGCGGAAGAATACCCAATTGGAAAAAAAGAACATGGTCCGGAGTTCCTCCTCGACAATAGACATCTCTGGCTTCGCTCTCAAAAACAACTCGCAGTACAAAGAGTCCGTGACGAAGTCATCCGAGCCACCTTCGAATGGATGCATACAAACGGCTTTATGAAAGTCGATACACCGATCATGACGAATAATGCCTGTGAAGGTTCAACAGAACTCTTTGAAATGGAATACTTCGACGAAGGACAAGCTTATCTCGCTCAATCTGGACAACTCTACCTTGAGGCAGCCGTGATGAGTTGTGGACGTGGTTTTGATTTTGGACCAGTATTTCGTTCAGAGAAATCAAAGACAAGACGTCACCTGACAGAGTTTTGGATGATGGATGCTGAGGCTACCTTCTGTGACCTCGAAGGAATCATCGATATCCAAGAATCCCTCATGTTGCATGTCATCAAAAGAGTCTTGGAAAATAAAGAAAAAGAACTGCTCACTCTCGAAAGAGATCTCGAGCCACTGAAAAAGATCAAAGGTCCTTTCAAACGTATGACTCACGCTGAGGCAGTCGCTGAGCTGCAATCAATGGGCTCTGATATCACCGCTGATAGAGACCTTGGAGGTGATGATGAGACTATCCTGACAAAAAAATATGACCAACCAATCTTCGTCACTCATTACCCAGCGAAGGTAAAAGCCTTCTACATGAAGAGAACTGAAGATGAACAAAATTGTCTCTGTGTCGATCTTCTTGCTCCTGAAGGATACGGAGAAATCATCGGAGGTTCACAACGAGAAGATGATCTAGAGCTCATGAAAAAATGGATGTCTGAGCATAATGTCCCTGAAAAAGGCCTTGAATGGTATATGGACTTACGTCGATACGGATCAGTTCCTCACTCTGGATTTGGTTATGGACTCGAGCGTATCGTCGGATGGATGTGCGGATTGAAGCATGTCAGAGAGACCATCCCCTTCCCTCGTCTTATGAACCGTCTGGCTCCTTAAGACATTTTTCAGATTAAATGTCAGAGATTGTTGACAGAATTATAAATGTAAAGTAAACTGTGCACTCTTTTGGTGTACTTTGAAAAATCGAACCAATCAGTATTCAGAGAACTCCGTGTGGAGCCTCATTCAAAGCTTCTGCTTTGGGTTTTATGTTGTTTTTAGAAACAAGTGTAAAGAAAGGGCCGCAGGGAGTTCGCTCTCTGCTGGTTGGTAAAAAGAATGGGGACTAAAAAAGAACTCATCCGAATTGAGATTCTCAGAAAAAAATCTTCCAAAGAATTTGATATCAACTTCTCACAGGAGATTCCAGATTCTTTAAAAGAAGTTCAAAAATTTTTAGTGGAGTATATCGAACAGAATATTGAGAACTTTCCTATAGGGAAAGTAATCAGTATTGAGGTATATGAACCTCATGATGGTGGAATTGCTGTAAAACCAAACGAGAATCTTTTGAGTATGTCGTCTGATATTCTGCATCAACTGTATGCGCATGCCATCAACCTTGGAATGAGAATGAATCAGTAGTTTGATCAAGCAAAGAAGAGAACTTAAATTAACAGCAGAGGCACATGCCTCGCTGTCCATACCTCCTCCCTCGTAGGGAATCGAACGTATGGCAGCGACGCACAACTTTTTATAATGTCAGAAATTATTGACATAATATGAGATGTAAAGTAAACTGTGCACTCTTTTGGTGTACTTTGAAAAATCGAACCAATCAGTATTCAGAGAACTCCGTGTGGAGCCTCACTCAAAGTTTCGACTTTGGGTATTCATTTGTAAGTTATGCGTATGAAGGGCCACAGGGAGTTCGCTCTCTGCTGGTTGGTAATGTGATGGTAGTAATTGGAGATTTTTCTGAAGGACAGCTTTATGAAGACGATCAAGTACTTCATGTATCTTTTTTCAGAAGAAAAGGCTCAAGGAACGTAGAAGTAACTTTTTCTTGTAAAGAGAAAGAGCTTATTGAAACCAGCTTGGAACGCATGGAAGCGTTCATAAACAAGAACAAAGAAGAGTTTGAATCCGAGGAGATATACAGTTTTGAGGTAGTACTCGACACAGAGGCTTTGTCTTTTAGAAAAATCGAAGGCAGCATAAAGTCTGCTTCAAAATTTTGCAAAAGACTTCGTGGGCGTATGCTCACTTTAGCTTCAAATTTACTTCAGCGTCTTGATGAAAAAGAAGTAAATCTTGAAAAAGCTACGAAGAAGTTAAGAGGGGTGAGTGTTTTAGATATTGAGGCTCTTGATTGTGCTTTTGCAGACAAATTGAAGACTTGTTTAGCAGAAATTGATAATGCACTTAGAGCGGAGTCTCTTTTTTGTGACTTGAAAGATGTAACAGGTAAGTTAGATGCAGATGAGAAAAAATTCATCTCCGAAATTCCGACTCTTTCAAAAACAAAGAAGCTTATTCAGGAGCTTAGAGAACTTTTAAGTCAAGACGACTAACAGCAGAGGCATCGCCTCGCTGTCCATATCTCCTCCCTCCGAGGGAGAAGAACCGATATGGCAGCGATGGCACAACTTTATTAAGAACCTTGAAAAAACGGGCCAATCAGTATTCAGAGAACTCCGTGTGGAGCCTCATTCAAAGCTTCGGCTTTGGGTATTCATTTGTAAAAAATATATATGAAAGGGCCGCAGGGAGTTCGCTCTCTGCTGGTTGGTGATGTGATGGTAGTACGCGGAAATTCATCTGAAGAGGTTTTAAGGCTTTGCTTCTGTAAGAAAGTAGAAAAAGGAATGATGGTGAGCTTAACCATCAAAGAAAAAGAAGTGTTAAATCCTGCAAAACTAAATATATTCCAGCATTTTCTCTGTCAAAACAAGGATAACATTCCTGCAGAAATAGAGTTTGATTTTCTTGTTTACTCAAGTGATTCAGGTCTTTTGAGTTCTGAAAAAGCAACTCAAGGAGGAAATTTATCTGATGATTTTCTCAAAGATTTGGGTGCTTTTCTCGTAAACACTACGAAAACAATTCTATCAGACTTGGAAGATCAAGAGATAAAAGAAACTAGTAAAAGAATGGAAGACATAATAAGTGACATAGTGAATTTCTCTTTGAGAGATAAAACAGATGGGGTAAATATACCTGACTTACTTACAGATATCCTCAGGATATTGCCCGTCGCAGTTCAGATTGAAAAAGATCTTGATGAAATGAAAGAATATGGAGACTGCACAGAAGACAAGGATCTTACTCTTCACAATCAAGTAGCAGCACAACTTGATTTGATAAGAATTATGCTCAAGAAAGACGACTAACAGCAGAGGCCACGCCTCGTTGACCATATCTCCTCCCTTCGTGGGAGCCAGACCGGTATGGCAGCGAGGCACGCATTTTTAAAGAACCTTGAAAAATCGAACCAATCAGTATTCAGAGAACTCCGTGTGGAGCCTCATTCAAAGCTTCTGCTTTGGGTATTCATTTGTAAAAAATATATATGAAAAGGCCGCAGGGAGTTCGCTCTCTGCTGGTTGGTAATGTGATGAATCCAATAATTTTAGAAATCTCTTTTTCAAGAAAAGAAGAGTCCGGACTGAGTTTAGAGGCTCTTACTAGAGGGGATAGTTTAAGTACTGAAAAAACAAAACCCTTCAAGGAGCTCCTTCAAAAATATTCTTCGGAAATTCCTTTGGAAAAAAACTTTACATATTATGTAATGGATTATAATTCAGAATTGGTTGTAGAAGCAGATGAAGAAAAAAAAGGATTAGTTCCAAACTCCGAAATTGAAACTAATTTAAAAAAACTTTTGATTAAGGAGGCTCAAAAAGTTCTCGATGAAGAAGCAGAAGCTCGAGAAAAAAAAGAAGAAAAAAAGAAAGTTAGTTTAGAAGTGATACAGAACGCAATGCTAAATCCTAAAGATCTCTCACAGAAAGAGATTGAGGATATGGATGATTTTCTCTACAAATATTACCTAGGTTTTGTAGATTCACTTGCTCTTCTAACCATAGCAAAAAGTTTTCTCGATAGAGAATTAGCAGCCGAAAATAAGGAGGATTTAATGCCAAAATTTGCCTCTTTATTTATACGTTTAAGAAGAATTGTAAATTCAAAAATGGCAAACATCGAAAACTAGCAGAGAGCATCGCCTCGCTGTCCATACTTCACTGTATCCCTCGTAGGGACTCAGGTCTGTGTGGTAGCGAGGCACAATTTTACTATTTTAAAAATAGTTGAGCTTATTTGTGGATCGTCTTCGCCGCTGATGAACTCACCCTGCCTAAAGGCTTTCCTCTCTTGCCTCAAGAGAAGGGCTTAGATTGACTGAGCTTTTGTAAGGCTTAAGATAATCTAAAAAAGCAGTATGAGATTTTTCTTTATTACTTTAGTCAGTGAAAAGTATTGAATTTTTCAGGGAGGTTTTTACCAGGATCAATTAAAAAAATATCAACAGTTTGCATCATTTTAATCACTACAGAGCTTTCAATTGACATTATTCTTAATTTCTCTGAAAGAGAGACACGATCTCTCCACCAAAGATAAAATTGTTTTTCTTTTTTGCCCATATTAGCTTCTCCTTGATATAAATATAAACATTTTAATATTGCTTCATCACTCGTTGCATTTTTCGCTTATCTTCACGGTCACGGATGGTCTGTCTTTTGTCATGCTGCTTTTTACCACGGACGATACCTATCGTCACCTTGGCCCATTGCCGCTCAAGTCCGATCGCGATGGGTACCACAGTCACTCCCTGTTCTTTGAGTTTTCCTTGGATACGGTTGATTTCTGATTGCTTCAAAAGAAGCAGACGTTCCCTCTTTGGATCATATTCTGGAGAAGGGTCGTGCTTATATCGAGGGATATTCAGATCATGGAGCATAGGTTTTCCATTGCTGATCGTGACATAACTCCCTGCAAAAGCGGGTTTTTGATTGCGTAGCGATTTGATTTCTCGTCCTTCTAGCTTAATACCAGCCGAGTATTCTTCGACGATTTCGTAATCAAATTTGGCCTTTTTGTTGGTACTTAAAATTTTCATGATGTTTTTTGGATACTCTAGGATTGAATTGGACTAATTAGGAAAAATTTTGCTTGAGGCTGGAAGCTTGAAGCGACTCATTATTCTCAAATATCTCAATTATAACTCCGCAACATTTTAAAGAATAAGTACAGAAAGCACAATGGGCTAAGAATAATAAAAATGGTATAATAATAAGAAATCTGAGCAATTTTCGGTTTCCAAATTTCAAAAAAAGAAGTCAAAAAATAAAAAAAATCCGAATTCTGCTTCAAGCATCAAGCCTCTCGCTTCTTGCTTCAAGCTTCGAGCCAACCATGGAAAAACAAAAAAACCAAAACGAAACACTACAATTAACTCCTACACACTGGGAGAAGATCAAACAGGTCATGAAAACGAGTGAAGCCTATCAATGTGTGCAGCTCGGAGAAAATCTTGAGTTCCGATTCTTTCCTTTGCCTCAATCAGGATATTCAGCGCTTCTTTCTTACAAAAATCTAGACGTCTTCCACCTGATATGGGAAGAGGTATCTGGTCTCATCAATGTCTCGCATCGTATCGTCAATCCTGCATTCAGAGGACAAGGGATCGGTACAGAGATGCTCTACGCTCTCGAGCAACGAGTTCAAGCTCTTTCGAATAGAGATGCTCTCCGCTATTCACTTATGATCGAAACGACGCAACTCTCAGTCGTAAAACTAGCTGTGAAGAGAGGGATGGCCGTCACCATGGGAAAACAGTCTTTCAAGGATCTAGAAGCTGGGGAAAATGGGTACCATTTAGATGAAAAATCACACGTTTCTAAGAATGATGGTCAGCTAGTCCCCTTCCGGGTTTCGAAAGCGTTCACACCTTTGCAGAAACCCATTATTCGCTTCTCGGATGCGACCAGAACAAGTGTTTTACAAGTGCTCAAGCAAAAGGCAGCATAAATCACAGATTCGTATTGCTCATCTCAAGCGCTCGCCTATAATCGAGCTACCTTTTTTATGAAGAAATACGTGACCAGTTTGATTATCGCTACACTTATCAGTCCTGTTCTGATTTTTGGACACAGTGTATATCAGGTAAACCATTACAATCCTCAATGGGAAGACAAGAATCCCTCTGAGTGCTTGATCATATTAGGCTCTCGAAGTTTGCCTGGAGGTATCCCAGGTTTGATGATGAGGGAGCGGCTATCTATGGCGCAGAAAGTCATCAAGGATGAAGTCCAGTCTGTCATCCTCACGGGAGGGAGTCTTGATGAAGAAAAAACAGAAGCTGAAGTGATGAAAGAACAGCTGATCATCTCAGGTATATCCGAAGAGAAACTCATCCTCGAAGATAAGAGTACAAGCACTCTGGAAAATCTGACCTTCAGTAAGTCACTCATTCGCCAACAAGCATGCGACAGTGTAGATATCCTTAGTCATGACTTTCATCTTGCCAGAGCAAACATGACTGCATCTCATCTCGGGATCAAGGTAGGACGTATGATTCCCGTAGAGGATGCCAGAGCGAACACGAAAGCAAGACTTAGTCGGGAATACTTGGCGTATAGCTGGTACTGGTTGAGCTTTCTCTTTGATTAGTTGATTATAAATAACAGCACCTTCTCTCTTTTAAGAGTGGCGAATTCATAAAAAACATATTACATTATGATACTTTTTTAAGAAATTTTCGTAAATAATCGAATGAAAGAGAACATCTACCAAAATGACTTAGATGATTACTTCGAAAGTATTGGCCCTGTCAAGGAACGTCTGAGTAATGAACAAGTTTTAGAGCTTTTATGTAAAAGAAAAACACATAAAGACGAGCTTTTTAAGAAAGTTTATGCTCATCCATTTTTTCTTGGATTACTTAATCTTCATCAAAAAAATCAAAATACAAATCCAGAAGACAGAGATACATCGAATCTCCATGAGCAAGCTCTGGGTCCTGAAAATGAAAAAGCTTCTATTGAAGGTTCAAAGCTCAAAGAGGCTGAACTCAGAGGGCTATGTGATCAGTATGTGAGAGAAAATCCAGAAAACGGATTAAGTCAATTTATTATCGATCAATGGATAAATATTGATATACTTACTGAAAAGGTAGTACATCAATATTCAAGGCTCGTTGTATCAATTGCAAATAAATTTCGAAAGAGAAACGAATGGGATCGTATGGATCTTGTGCAAGAAGGAAATATAGCTCTTATAGAAGCTGTAGTAAGCTTTCAAGGAAACTTGGAGGTATCATTTATTACTTATGCATACAGATGTATAATAGGAAAAATGATGAATTTCATCGGAGTTACTAAATATATGCTTAAAATCAATAATAATTATTACAGAGAAATACGCCAATATGATGATTACATTGAGTCCTTTGCAGAAAATGGAGAAAGGGCTTGTTTTGATGATATCGCAAGAAATTTTGACAAGCCTCGACAGCGAATCATACGAGTCATGATAGCAACTGCACACCTCTTTTCTTTCGAAGAAAAAGCAAAGTCACCGAAAGAAGTACATGATGAACAAGAAGTCGATCAAAGACCGGTGAAACTCAAAGACTGTATAGCCTACAAGCAAGAAAAAGTGCCTGATCAAATAGAAAGAGAAGAAATAAAGAAAAGGTTTAGGGCTGTCCTTAATGAACTCACATTCCTTCAAAGGGAAGTATTATGCATGAGGAATGGTTTATATTCTTCAGGTAGAATCAGTTTAGTGAAGATAGGGAAAATTTTAGGCTGTAGTAGAGAACAAGTACGTCTAATAGAAACAAAAGCCATGGAGAGATTAGAGGTGCCAGCAAGGAGAAAGAAAATAGAGGTTTTAGTGCAGTGAAGAGTCTCTTTGCATGATTTAAGGGAATTGCTTATAGTCTCTTTATAAAAATTTCTTCATTATGCAAAACATCAAGATCCTCTCCTGGAATGTCAACGGCGTCAGAGCCGCACAACGAAAAGGTTTTTTAGAATGGCTTCAATCAAAGCAACCAGACATCGTCTGTCTCCAAGAAACCAAAGCTGAAAAAGAACAGCTTGATGAAGAGCTTCTTCTTCCTGATGGATATACGACCTATTGGAACTCTTCGAAAGGTAAAAAGGGATACAGCGGTACTGCAATCTTCACCAAATGGAAGCCAGACCGTATCTCATATGGACTTGGCGTAGAAGAATTCGACCAAGAAGGACGTACGCTCATTGCAGAGTTCGGAGATATAGTCCTCTTCAATATTTACTTCCCTAATGGGAAAGGAAGCCCTGAGAGACTGGAGTTTAAGATGGGCTTCTACGAAGCCTTCCAGAAGCGTGCCATGGAAGAAGTGAAGAAGGGAAAAAAAG
Source organism: uncultured Candidatus Peribacteria bacterium (assembly GCA_964352145.1). Taxonomy (GTDB): domain Bacteria; phylum Patescibacteriota; class Gracilibacteria; order JAUYGZ01; family JAUYGZ01; genus CAYGQA01. Next base: position 197,097 of record CAYGQA010000001.1, on the reverse strand, counting down.
TGATCATGTGTGGTGATGTGAATACTGCTCATCATCCGATCGATCTCGCTCGCCCTAAAGATAATATAAAGATCTCTGGGTTTCTGCCGATGGAAAGAGATTGGATGGACCGCTTTGAAGGGGCTGGTTTTCATGACACTTTCAGGATCTTTCACCCAGAAGAACCAGACCACTACTCGTGGTGGAGTATGCGTGCAGGATCTAGAGGCCGTAACGTCGGCTGGAGGATTGATTATTTCTATTGCTCAGACAATATCAAAGATAAAGTAAGGGATGGGTTTATCCTGCCTGATGTGATGGGAAGTGATCATTGTCCGGTTGGGATCAACATAGAGGTCCCTAAGGCTCTCCTCGCTAATCAAAACGTCATTGATGAGCATGAGTTGAGTGGAGATGGGCATGTGCAGCCGGTGTTACTCTAGTAAGAGTATTGAGAGTATTAAGAGAATGGAGAGTATTAGGAGGGTGAGATTTGTTAGATTCATACGGTTCTTGGGATTTGAAACTTGAATATTGATTGAAAATTGGTAAGTGATAATTGGTAATTACTAAGTTATGATCCCCTACGTAAACGGCAAAACTCTTAAAAAAATCGATGAAAAAGCTGAGTCGGAGTATGGCATTAGCCTTCTTCAGCTGATGGAGGTCGCTGGAGCTCGGATGGCGGGTTTTTTGAGAGAGAGGTATGCTCCGATAGCTCAGAAGGAGATCTTGATCATCTGTGGGAAGGGAAATAATGGAGGAGATGGCTTAGTCTGTGCTCGCGTACTTCACAACTGGGGAGCAAAGGTTTCAGTGCTTCTTGCTTTCCCAGAGGAAGCTTATGAGGGCGTAGTAAAACAAAACTTAGAATCTTGTCATAAGCTCGGTATAGAATGCGCAGAGCAAATAGAAGAACCAGAACCCAGTCTCATAGTTGACTGCCTCTTTGGTTTTGGTTTCAAAGGAGAACTCAAAAAAGATCATGAGTTGCTGATCAAATGGATGAATGCTCAACACGCTAAGATTATGTCCTGTGATCTCCCTTCGGGAATGGAGTCCATCGAGTTCAAAGGAGAAAGTCTTACGGTTCAGGCAGATTCGACACTGACATTTACGATCCCTAAAGAGGTTTTCGCTTCGAAAGAAGCTCGTGAACGGGCTGGAGAAATCTACATCCTCGACATTGGTATTCCGAAGCCTCTCTACTATGAGATGGGGGTTGAGAAATCCTTGTTTGGGAAGAAGTCTTGGGTACGCTGGTAGTACTCCTTCGGAGTAATGATCAATGATCAAATCACAATTATCAATAAAATCCCAAGCATCAATTATCAAAAAAACATTGATCATTGATGGCTCATTGCTACAGATTGGTCATTATCAATTAGATTTCCTCAAGTACATCAAAAGATGTCACTCCCCTTTCCTTCCTCGTGATGATGAATACCCCAAGCATCACGATGACGAATCCTATGAGTTGGTAGATTGAGGGAACTTCATTCAGAAGAAGCATAGAATAGGCGACTCCAAAGGCAGTGAAGGTCATCCCAAGAGTGATCGCTTTGGAGAGCTCTAGTCTCTTTAGTCCTTCGTACCACATGACTTTGGTTAATGAAAAGATGATAATCCCATTGATGAGAATAATCTCCCAATTGCTTACAATGATATTGTGTACATCAGTGAGTGCTGTTTCAAAAAGAAAACTCAAACTCAAAAATGCTGCTGAACTTATAAATGATCTGATCGTTAAAACGGTCTGTGGAGAGACGTGGTCCATAGCTTTTTTTGCATTCTTGTTTCCAAAAGGGAAAATAGCCGTCGCTGCTAGTATCATAAGGTCGCCAGGGTTGAGATTGAAGGCACCATTGTAGACCACCATAATCGTACCAAAGATAACCAAGAGACCTGCTAAAGCCTTCTTACGGGGCATTCTTTCTCCAAAAAAGAGTCCAGCGAAGAAAAAGGTAAAGACTATCTCAGCTTGAGCTAATATGGAAATATTAATACCGGTCGTCTGACTGCCTCCGATATACATAAAACAATATCCAATTACCATAAACAGGCAGAGTTTCAGGATATATGGCCAAGCTTTTATATTCCAAAGCTCATGAGTTTTTTTGCTGTAGATCAAATACATCAAAATAACCGTCCCTGAGATGAGTGTAGAGAGACCCGCAAAAAACAAGGGAGGTATCTTCCCACCCGAATAACTGAGGATCACCGGGAAGAGGCCATAGACAAATGCTTGTCCCAAGACCATCAATTCCCCTCTTCGTTCTTGTTTGTATTGGTTCATCCTTGTAAATCGAAGGAATTGAGAACATGATATCTAGATCCAGATGCTGAAGGTATGGATTTATAAAGACAAAATTTTTCAATAGTAAAAGGCGTATTCTCTAGTGTTAGACCTTCAAATCTTGCATCTTTTACAAAAGCTGCACTTCTAAAACGAGCTAAGGTGATATGAGGGATTTGTTGTTGGCGAAAGTCAGCTTTTTGCATATATGGCGCAACAATCTTTCTCACAGCATCCACAAGTTTTTCCCACGCAAGGCTTGAATTATACTGTGACCAGATCATAGTGGGAGGATTTGTACGAGCTGGAGCAGTACTACAATGTGACCATTCCAAAGAAAAAGATTTGAGGGATTTTGCAAGATCATGAAGATCTGATGCTAGCTTTGGGATATCATCTTCTTCTACAGATCCGAGGAAAACAACTGTCATATGCAGATTTTTTCGTGGAGTCCATCGAGCATTGACCTGATGACTATTCTTCTCATCTACTTGCTTAGAAAACTTCTCAATATCTTCAGAGACAGGTATACCTATAAATAAGCGTTTCTTCATGAACGATCAATAACAAAGTTTGAGTATGAAACCAACTCCCCTTCCTCCACACTCACAGATCCGACCTCAGCCCTCTCTGGCCCCACATTCACCCAATCAACAAATACTTGTAGAGCATCATCACCTCCTTCAGCTTCAATTAAAACTGATCCATCGGCTTCATTCCTTACAAAACCACGAACCCCTAGTTCTTTAGCCTTTTCTAAAGTACGAGCTCTGAAGCAGACGCCTTGGACAAGGCCAGTGATGATGATGTTGAGATGTTTCATAAAAAGAAAGAAGCCAATACAGTATATCATTCTTCTAATCACTACTGACTACAGAGTATTGTTGATTTCTTTTTGCTTGAGCCAATAATCGATCGCTATGAACTTGCTTAATGATTTTAAGAGGATCCATTTCTCTTTGATAGATGAATCTGACCAGATCTTGTGGCTTGACACTGTTTTTTTTAAACATCGCCAAGGCAGCTGGGTGGATAATGTTTCTATTTAGCCGGGAAGACCTAGCTGCTTCTCTAAGAAAAGAAAATTCTGCTGGGCTTATTTCATTTTCATAAAGTTTCATCATCCCAGACCTTCCTCTTACTCCTTCTGAGGCATATGCACAGGCTATTTCAAGAGGTATATCTACTTTTTTATCATAGTTTTTTAGCTCGCTCTTCATCCATCCTGCAGCCTGTAAGATGGAATAACTCTTCATGTCAAGGTTTTCCGTGCAGATATTTGTGAGAGATTCTGTGTCAATGATACCGAGTTGAACCGCTTCATGAAAAAATTCAAACTTTCTCTGACATTGAGTCTTTTTATTTGTTCGGAGTTCTTCCTGGAGAGCTTGAGCAGTCTTCTTTACCGCTTTCTTTCTGTCTGGTCGGAAAGTGTCACTACCAATACTAAAGAACGTAGACATCTCGAGTGATCCCTTTACCAGTCTCCCCTGTTCATCTAAATCATAATTTACAGATTCTACGACAGTAGTACATCCAAATACTTTGGTATTAGGAAACATAATAGATGCTCGATTGGCAAGATTGATCCTGTCATGACCTCCTTCAGCTGAGCGACAGGAGAAGAAGACAAATGAAGATTCTTGACCAGGAACCCAAAGTTGATTCAGTCTTCTGAGCATCCCTATGTTTTTCTCCGTAATACCATTTTCTGTAGTGCTAGGATTTCCATGAGAGATCACAAGCACTGATCTCAGTTGAGCTCTTTCCAGGATGCCATCTCTATGCAAGATATTGAGATGAGTCTGTAGTTCACTTTCTGATCCTGTCTCTATCAGGATGACTTTATAGTATTTTGTGAGCTCTTCCACTTCATGACTCTGAACGCTAAGAGCTTGGATATCGAAAGTCTTTTCGACGTCTTTACGAGAAGTAAGTATGAGGACTTGTTTGAGTCCAGCATTATGTTCTCGAGATTCATAGTTCTTCACGACTTCTTCCAATAATCGAGGAGAGTAGCGATCTGGATTCATGATCCCACAGACTCTTTTTGCCTTCTCGCAGAGACTTAAGTATTCTTCGAAGTCTTCTTTGGAGATGTCTTTGATCATTGTTTCCATATTCTCTATGATCCGTTGTCTCTGGCAAGGGTTGATTTCTGTAGTAACAGCAGCAATATCTTCACCGTTTACATCAGCATTAGCGGTGAGTCTTACGATTCGATTCTTGCGTGTGTGTTGCTCTTGGTATTCGACGTCTTGTATTGATTCGTCATAATAGTCCTCATACTTTGGGGCATACATACAGCCTTGAGAAAATAGCATCAGGAGCACTGGCATAAGCAGCCGGAGTTTCTGTGGGTTTTCTTTGAAAAGTACGGCAAGTGAGCTCAAGATACTCAAAAAGAACATCAAAGCATCTTTTGATTGATCTAAGATGATCTCAGACTGTACGCGGACTTGCTCAGAAAGTTCATTCAACACAGCTGATTCAGCTGTGTTTTTAGCTGTATCTAAAGACTCAAGCCCCCTAGCCGTCATTGCAGTTCTCTCTAGTTTTTCCATAAGAATGAAAAAGGAGCCTATTATAATGGTAAAACCAAGATATGTAAAGCTTACGAGACGCTTGCAGAATACTGAAAAATGCCTAAAATAGGCTTGTCTTTAACGAAATATGATTATGAGTCTGCTCTTCAACCGATTAAATAAAGAACAAGCCCTTGAGAAAATCTCTCAAGAAAACTTTAGCAGAAAAACGCTCTCTTTTTATCGATATGTCATCGTCGAAGACGCTCAACAGATGAGAGACAAGCTGTATGAAGAATGGCAAGATCTAGGAGTTCTTGGTCGTACCTATGTCGCGCGTGAAGGGATTAACGCTCAGATCTGTGTGCCAGAGCCACATTGGGATGAATTTGTAGCAAAGCTTTTCGCTCATCCAGAATTCAAAAACATGCCTTTTAAAATAGCTGTAGAAGAACCTGCTGAATCATTTTGGAAACTGACCATCAAAGTCAAAAAACAAATCGTAGCTGATGGTCTGACCGAAGAAGACTACGATGTAACCAATGTCGGCAAGCACCTCGATCCAGAGGAATTTAATAAAGAACTCGAAAATGGAGCGATCTGTGTAGATATGAGGAATCACTATGAGAGCCGTATCGGAAAATTCGAAAATGCGCTTACTCCTGATGTCGATACCTTCCGAGAAGAGCTCCCAATGGTAAAAGAGATGCTGAAAGGCAAAGAAGATCAGAAAGTCCTCCTCTACTGTACTGGCGGTATTCGCTGTGAAAAAGCTTCAGCCTACTTAAAAAAACAAGGTTTTAATGACGTCAACCAACTGCACGGAGGAATCATCAACTACGCTCATGAGATGGCTCAGAAAGGTCAAAAGTCTCGATTTGTAGGGAAAAATTTTGTCTTCGATGATCGTATAGCAGAGACCATCACAGATGACGTTTTAGCAGATTGTGATCAATGTGGAGAGGATTGTGATAGATATGTAAACTGCTCTAATGCAATGTGTAATCTCCTGTTCATCCAATGTGAAAAGTGTGGAGAGCAAATGAATCACGCTTGCACGCCAAAGTGTAAAAAAATCTCGCTGATGCCGATAGAGAAGCAACGGAAACTAAGAGCTGGAGTACCTCATACTTTTAAAAGGTATAAGAGAGCAGTAAGACCGAGTCTAGGGAAAATGAGTTTGTGGGAGAAGATTGGGTCGCTAGTAAGGCGTTAGTTGGTATTCCTAAGCTCTCAAATCTCAAGACAATACTTAGCTATGTGGCAAAACTTGAGGACTCCTAAGCAGTCTTGTAAGCTAAAAGAGACTTTTAAGGAATTTCAACTCCTCAACAATTTTTATGAAAAAATCCCTCCTGCTCTTCGTGAGTATCTTACTCTCTGCCTGTACACCATCGACTTTTGTAGATGCACCTGCTTATCCCATCATCATAGAAAACGATGCCGAAGCAGAAGAAATAGAAGCAAAACTCCAAGTACATTCACTTCCTCTGGATCAGATAGTCCTTCCAGAAGGTTTTGAGATCTCTCTCTTCGCATCAGGTGTAGATGGTGCCAGGTCTATGGCTCTCAGCCCTGAAGGAACTCTCTTCGTAGGAACGCGTAAGACCGGTAAAGTCTATGCTCTTAAAGATCTGGATCAAGATGGTAAGGCTGATCAGTTCTTCACCATCGCTTCAGGCTTAAATAGTCCAAATGGAGTCGTCATCAAGGATGGCAGTCTTTACGTTGCCGAGATCAGTAGGATCATTCGCTTTGACGATATAGAAAACAACTTATCGTCTCCTCCTAGGCCAGTAGTGATCAAAGATGACCTTCCAACAGACGCACACCATGGCTGGAAATTTATCCGCCTAGGACCAGAGAACAAGATCTATATCCCCGTAGGAGCTCCTTGTAATATCTGTGAATCAGCACCCATTTACTCTGCTCTTCATAGGATGAATCTTGATGGCACAGACTTCGAAATGGTAGCTGCTGGTATTCGCAATACCGTTGGTTTTGATTGGCATCCAGACACTGATCAGCTCTGGTTTACAGAAAATGGTGCAGACTGGTTAGGAGATGATCAACCTGCTGACGAATTAAATCGAGTTTCAGAGCTTGGAGAACATTTCGGATTCCCTGTTTGTCATGCTGGTTATCTCCTCGATGAGAACTATGCCAGGGGGAGAGAATGCGAAGAATTTACAGCACCAGAACAACTCCTCGGTCCACATGTCGCTGCACTCGGTATGAGGTTTTATACAGGAGAACAGTTCCCTACTGAGTATGATCAACAAATCTTCATCGCTGAACATGGATCTTGGAATCGCAGTGAAAAAACTGGCTACCGTATAAGTCTTGTTCGACTGGAAGATGGAAAAGCTATCTCATATGAGCCTTTCGCAGAAGGATGGCTGCAAGGACAATCTGCTTGGGGAAGACCAGTAGATGTGGAAGTAATGCCTGACGGGTCACTCTTAGTTTCAGATGATGCAGCTGAGGCGATCTATTTGATTCGCTATAAAAAGTAAGTTTCAAAAACTGCTTCAAACTCTAATGATGAAAAAGTATCCCTCACCTCTATTATGAAAAAATATGTTATCGTTCTCGCTTTGTTTAGCCTTACGGCATGTAGCTCTATTTCAGAGTCCCCTTCTAATATGAGTGTTTCTGATAAAGAAAAGGGCACTGAAACTCAGGAATTAATACAAGATAAATCAGCAGTAGTACTCCCTGAGGGGAATTTTGAATTCAACGAGTATGGGAATTTTTTTGGAGAACTCTATGTAGCAGGATCATTAATACAAAAAACCATCCCAGAAGCTTTTTGTGAAGAACCTTGTGAAACAAATTATGAAGCAATTTTTCTCAAAGTCACAGAAACGGGTAATAAACAATTTGAAGAGTTTTTAAAAGAAAACAGTGGAAACGCTTATGCTCGTCCTTCAAACGAAGGAGCGCTCGCAGAGATCATGATCGGATGTCGAGAAGACTCAAGTATTGTGTATTCCAATGACTCCGATGAACAAGGCTTTGCTAGTAGAGAGATAAGCGGAGAAGATGCTCAAGCCTTCTTTGACGCTTTAGATACTGCAGAACAGTTGCAATTTAAGCTGACAAAACTCACCCTATCGGGTGGCCGAGGTGCTCCAGCCTGCTACTCTCATTTCTATGAGGTGGAGCTTCACTAAGGAATAATCATAATGCAAATCATTTGCAAAAAAGAATAATCGCCTTATACTAGGGCAGTCTTTTAATATGTTTTATGAAAAAATTACTCATTCCTTTTCTCACATTCTCTCTCCTCTTAAGCGCTTGCCAAGCGGATATTCACCATGATGAAGACGGACGTGGTCACGAGAATGAACAGGAAAACCAAGAACTCTCTCAAGTCGATAGCGATGGTCCTTTACAAATAATGGCCAGCTTTTACCCACTTGCTCACTTCACTGCAAAAGTGGGAGGAGATCGAGTACAAGTTACAAACATGACTCCTGTAGGAGGAGAGCCTCACGATTTCGAACCTTCTCCACGTGAACTCGCGGAACTACAAGCAGCAGATCTTTTTGTCTACATGGGAGCGAGTTTTGAGCCGTGGGCAGAAGATGCACAGAAGAGTATTGCACTCAAAAACACTCTCGAAATAAGTCAAAAACTCGAGCTTATGAAACATGAAGAAGAGAAAGAAGACCATGATGAACACGAGGATGATGAGCACGAAGAGAACCATGATGAACATGAAGATGAACACGAGGATGATGAGCACGAAGAGAACCATGATGAACATGAAGATGAACACGAGGATGAAGAAGATCATGAAGATCATGACGAACACAATCATGGAGAATTCGATCCACATATCTGGTTGGATCCAGTATTAGCCCAAGAGCAGATCACTATCATCATGGATACACTTAGCAAGATTGATCCAGAACACAGCGATATCTATCAACAAAATGCGGCAGAGTATCTGCAAAGTTTAGAGTCTTTGGACCAAGACTTTACTGCAGCATTCAGCAGCTGTGCACTCAGTGAAGTGATCGTTAGTCACGATGCTTTTGCGTATTTAGGAGCTCGTTACGATATCGATTTTCATTCTATTTCTGGTATTTCTCCTCAGTCAGAGCCATCAGCTAAGCACATGGCAGAGTTGACTGATCTTGCTCAGGACAAAGGAATACAACATGTCTTCTTCGAAACACTCGTCAGTGATAAACTGGCTACGACGATCGCTGCTGAAGCCAATGCGGAGATCTTGGTTTTAAACCCAATAGAAGGACTCACTCCAGATCAAGCTGATGCCGGTGTCGATTACCTCTCTCTGATGCGAGAAAACCTCACAAATCTTAAAATAGCTCTCCAATGTCAGTAAATGACTCATGCATATCGGTCAAAGATCTTTCCTTCAAGTACGATAAAGAATGGGTCCTCAAGGATGTCAGTTTTGAGATCGAAAAAGGTGATTACGTCGGTATCATCGGACCTAATGGTGGTGGTAAAACGACTCTGATAAAAATCCTCCTTGGACTGATCAACCCTACAAAAGGCAAGGTTCGTTGTGCTTGTAGTGATAAACGACATCTCGGGCATCGTATCGGTTACGTCCCCCAATTGATGGGAGAAGGCACCAGAAACTTCCCAGCAACTGTCGAAGAAGTCGTCAAAATCCATGCCTATCCACAAAGAGGCAAAAAAGCAAAAATGAAAGAAGTCGAGAAAGCTCTTAAAAGAGCTGGGGTTTGGGATATAAGAGATCAATTGATAGGAGAACTTTCTGGAGGGCAACTGCAAAGAGTCTTGATCGCAAGAGCCTTGATCGGTAAACCAGAAGTTTTGATATTGGATGAGCCAACACTCGCCATAGATATCTCAGGGAAAAATGAATTTTATGATTTCCTCTCAGATCTCAACAAACAAGGGATCAGTATCATCCTGATATCTCATGATATCGATACTATCGCACTACATGTCAAACACGTCTTTTGTTTAAATCAAACTCTCGTATGTCATGGGACCCCGAAAGACATTGTCAATGATGAAGCTCTAAAAAAACTCTACGGATCAAATATGAAAAAAATAGACCATTCCCATATCCATAAACACAAATAATGTTAGAAATATTCTCCTATGACTTCATGCTCAGAGCCTTCCTTGGGGGCTTGATGATCGCCACTATAGCTCCTTTGATAGGGACTTTTCTGGTGATCCGGAGGTATTCATATATGGCAGATACCCTTGCACATGTTTCTCTTGTCGGTGTAGCAGGAGGATTATTACTTAATGTCAGTCCCCTATTAGGAGCACTTGTAGTCACCTTGATAGCTTCTTTTGCCATCGAAAAGCTCAGGCACTATCATGGGCTTTTTGGAGAGTCATTGTTAGCTTTGTTTCTCTCTGGTAGCTTAGCGATCTCAGTAGTCTTGATAAGCCTGGCAGATGGATTCAATAGCGATCTTTTCAGCTTTCTCTTCGGGAGCATTACGACCATCTCATGGGATGAACTCGGGATCATCGCTGCTTTGACGGTGAGTATACTGGGGATCTTATACTGGAACTATGAACGATTCTTTTTGTTGAGTTTCGATGAAGATCTTGCTCAGGTAGAAGGTATTGCTGTCGAAAGATACAATATCCTTTTGATCACACTTGCTGCTGTCACGGTGTCACTTTCCATCCAGATAGTAGGAGTCCTTTTGATAGGAGCCTTGATGGTGATACCAGCGCTTACGGCCTTTTTATGGAGAAAAGATTTTAAGTCAACACTACTGATAGCGCTTTTGGTATCAGTCTTTGCTACCTTCACAGGACTCTATAGTTCTTTTTACTTAGATCTTGCGAGCGGAGGGACTATTGTATTGGTCGCGTTGATTTGTTTTTGTCTTTCGTTTATTTTTAAAGGGAAAAGGATATGATTTCACTAGAAGCCCTTACAGCTCGCTTGAGAAAATCAGGCTTTCGAATGACCAAAGTTCGCTTGGCTATCCTAAAGCACTTAATGGATGAGCACTGTGCCCTTTCTGCTCAAGACATCCTAAATCTGCTTAAGAAGCAGGAGTTAAATCCAAATATCTCTACAATCTATCGAGAGTTACAGTTTTTAAATCAACAAGATATTGCTCAAGAAGTGGTTTTGAAAGATGGAGTCATACGTTATGAATACAAAGAAGGTCAACATCACCATCATCTCGTGTGTAACTCTTGTGAATCAATTCAAGCTTTTGAAATGGATAAACATCTCGAATCAGTAGAATCATCTATTCAGAAAAAAAGAAATTTTCGAGTGATGTCTCATAGTCTGGAGTTTTATGGACTCTGCGCAAGTTGTACTGTTTAGCAACAGTCACCAAGAGATTATTTGGTTCCTAATACGGAAAGAAAGGAAAAAGGAATAAACCAGAGAGCGATCAGCATATTCCTAATGAACTCTGGATCATATTGCTCTCCAGCCAAATAATCGGAGAAGAGAATGGCAATCGCAAAAAGAAAAGAAATCATGAGATTGAGAAATATAATTTTTCTAGGAGTCATAGTTCAGATGATGAAATATTTATTGATGTTAGATAATCAAAATCTAATTTGATGAACAGTAATGGAGTTTACAGATAAATAATCATTAACCTTAGGTTTTCTAATATATTCTTCTGGAGCCATCTCCGGGAATTGAACCCGGGACCCCACCCTTACCATGGGTGTGCTCTACCCCTGAGCTAAGATGGCTTAAACAAAGTAAATTGCGAGGATAATTCTACGGAAATTAAGAGATTCTTCAAGAGGAAAGGGACAAGATGAGACTTAGATTTATTGGAACTCATCCTCCTTCGCTCCCTCCCCAAAACCATCTCTAGCTACGGAAGGACGCGCCCTTTCATCCTTACGGATTCTTTCCCTCTCTTCTGCCGAGAGAGGGAACGTAGAGTGTTTCGGAGTGAATGTAGGACAAGTTCAGGATTTTCTATTGCTTCCTCATTCGTAAATCGAACTACTTGAAGCCCAATAAGGCATAAACAATCAGTTCTATATGCATCATATTCTTTTTGTTTCTCATGAATCTTTCCATCGATTTCTATGACAAGCTTTTGTTCAGGACAGTAAAAATCTGCAATAAAGAACCTCTTTTTTTGGTCTACTATGACATGGAGAGGATGTTGCCTGGTAAAACGTGTATCTTCTAGGGCTTTATTTCTTATCAAATACCAAAGTTTTTTCTCAGCCTTCGTTTGAAATCTACGGAGTTTTCTCGATAAATATTTTGAATCCTTCATAACAATCTTAAACAATCAGAGTCCCTCTCTCGACAGAAGAGAGGGAGGGAGCTCGTAAGAGCGGAAGGGTGAGTTTCAACCAATGATAGTCCCTCTCTCGGCAGAAGAGAGGGAAAGCCGTTAGGCGGGGTGAGTTCCACTCGAAGCTTATTCGCTACATGCGCACATATCTCCTTCCCTGCACAGATCTCAACATCCCCTTCAGCTCCATCAGTGAGAGTGTTTGATTGATCTGAGAGGCAGCTAGTCCAGTCTTTCTACACAAGGTATCGAGGTCTAAGACCTCTTTTAAGAGTTCGTAGAGCTGTTGCTCCACAGGAGTATCAAAACTCAAGACTTGAGTACTGACAGCTTCTTTCTCCATCTCCAAGCCTAATTGCTTGATGAAGGATTCTTCATCTATGAGAGGGTATGCACCTTGCGCAATGAGTTGATTAGTACCTGCTTGCTTGTCTTCGAAGATCGAACCTGGGACTGAGTAGACATCTCGATTTTGATCCAATGCAAATCTCGCCGTGATCAAGGATCCAGACTTTTTTTTAGCCTCGATGACAAGAGTCGCTTTGGAGAGGCCAGAGATGATACGGTTTCTTGCTGGGAAGAATGAAGCTTGTGGTCTCACTCCTAAGCCTTGTTCTGATAACAAGACTCCTCCATTCAAAAGGATACGATCAGCCAGGGCTTTGTTCTTCCTTGGGTAGATCACATCCACTCCAGATCCAAAGACCGCTATACAAGTGCCACCATACTCTAGAGCAATCTCATGAGAGAGTGCATCGATCCCATAAGCAAGACCTGAGACGATCGTAGCTCCAGCCTTCACCAGCGGAGGAATGATACGGCGCAGTACTCGTTCTCCATAGGAAGACATCTCACGAGTCCCCACCACAGCTATAGGATGCTTCGCCATTAAGGCATTGAGATCCCCTCTTGCAAAGAGAAAAGGAGGAGTTGAAGAAATTTCTTTTAAGAGAAGAGGAAAATATTCGTCTTCTCTGTGAAGACTTGATACTTGATAGTTCTTTACTTTTTGACCTATCTTCTGCCAAAGCTCCGGACTACGTAATGAGAGGGCTTGCAGTTCCTTGTCTTTTAGCTGTAAGCCTGCAAAAGAAGTGCTTTCCCAAGCACTCTTAAGCTCACCAAAAAATTCTCTAAGTCTCCACAGTGTGCTCGGAGTCAGTCCTATCTCTCGGAGGCATGCTAAAGCAATCGTTTCATTATTCATCTCTTATTCATCAAAAAAGTAGCTCGTATTTCAGAGCTACTTTATATTTTATTCTCTTTTTCAGCTAGTAAAAAATATATTCAAATGTATATAATTATTGTCCTAACCATACTCGGAACTGATTCGCACCTGCAGGGAAGAACACTCGCAGTGTAGGTATTTCAAAGAATTGTTTATTAGAATAACGGCTTCCATCGTTTGAGCTCCGAGCAAAGAGGTAGCCTGCTTCTTCTACGATTTCTTTTACAGAATTATTAAAGGCACCATTTGAGTAAGCGAAAGTAATGATCGGTTTACCAAGTTGCTCGTCGATGATTTGTTTTGATCTAAAGATCTCATCACGCACATAGAATTCTCCTGAAGAAAGAAGACTCGCTCCCGTTACTCCAGCTGATCCTATTTCCATACCCCATTCGTGCATTTTTTTCACTTGTCTCCAGTCAAGATGACCTTCAGTCCCGATCTTGTCTGTCGTGATGAAGAAAACTCCTTTTAATCCTTTACCATTCAGATGTTGTGCAGCTACATAAGCATCATCATATCCTCCATTAAAAGTAATGATCACACTTTTAGAAGAAAGTGCTTGTGATCCTTTCCTCGCAGCATCAAGCTCTCTGAATGTGACGGCTTTAAATCCATTCTCTACTAAATAGTCGAGTTGTGCGAAGAAATTAATCTCAGGCAAAACCATACTCGGTGGATAGAGTTGTGTTTCATCAGAAATATGGTGGTAGATTATAACAGGGAGATCGTAAATGACTTGTTCTCCTTGTTGGCTAACAATACTTGTTTCAGGATCTTCAGCAATGCTATCAATCACAGGGACATCTGGAGTATCTACCACTTCAGTGACTTTAGGTACTTCTGGAGTAGTCACTATCGGAGCAGTCTGTGGAAGTTTATCGCTGAGATAATCTCTAGCAACATATCCTTTGTTACCATCTCCAGTCTCGATCAAAGCCCATCCAGAAGTGGGATAAGAAAGAACACTCACTTCATCATTCATATAAATTTTCTCAATGACTTTACTTCCGATCACTGGATTTTCACGGACATTGAGCCAACGGTAATTGACATAGCGCTTAAGAGGTTCACTGAGAGGTTCAGCTATCTTGGGAGTGTCGATATTGTTGTCTGTTGTGGCCCTATTTTCTAGGGCTTTTTTGATAGTCTTTGCGATAGAGTTTGGCTCAAGTTGCTCCGTAGTATTGATGACCTTTACGAAGTACAGGCTGTAGGCCAGAAATATAATACAAAAGAGAACGAGAGGGACGAGGTTGCGTTTTTTCATCTTTGAGAAACATCAAATAAAGAGCTTGTCCTATTTTAACAAACAGAAGAGCTCTCTACAGCGTTTCATAGTGCTAAACTATGAAAATATGGAGTAGTGAGTGCAATGTATGACATACTACTATCGATTTCTTTAAAAAAAGTATGATATATCTCATAGGTGGGCCTCCAAAATGTGGTAAAACTACCCTTGCAAAACAACTCGCAAAGAAACTCTCTATTCCATGGGTATCCTCTGATACTTTAGAAGTAGTCGCTAAGGAATATACCAAGAAGTATGCACCAAAAAATATAAATGATCTCTACCCGCATAGCTTAATGAATGGGGAAACCAATGACGAAACCTATGCTGCTGCTACTCCAGTAGAAATAGCCAAAAAATATATGCAACAAGCTGAAAGCAGTTACTTAGCAATTGAGATGTTTTCTATATGTGAAATTAAAGATGGAAATGATTACATCATAGAAGGATATCATGTGACCCCTCAGCTTGTTGCATTCTTAATAAAAAAGTACGGCATTGAGAACTTCAAGGTTGTTTTTCTTGTAAAATCAGATAGAGAAAAATTCGTAGAAAATGTCAGAAAAAGTTCGACTCCAAATGATTGGATTTTGAACAAAACAAAGAATGAGGAAACATTCTTTAAGATAGCAATGATGGTAAAATATTATGGAGATTCCTTAAAAAAAGAAGCCAATAGAATGAGCTTCAACGTATTAAACATGGATGATGATTTCGAAGTGCAAATCAAAAAAGCAGTGACAAGTCTTACAAAGTGATAAAAAACTAAGCTTCTTTCTTTCCAAACATATGCAAAAACATTTTTTTGAGTTGATCAGCAGCCATACTGACAAGTCTTTTGAGCAGGATAGTTTTTTTCCTTATTTCTATCATTGTCTCAGAGTATTTCGAGTAATTCGCTTTTCTAAAGAGCCCTCCTTGATATTTGCGAGCTTCTTTTTCTAACATTGAGATATCAGTTCTTAATTGTTTCTCGATTTTTTTGATCATTGCTGGAGCTGGAGGAAGGTTTGTTTCATCAAACACAAACTGATCGTCTTTTTTCCCATCTCCATCGTCTTTCTTCCCATCATCTTTTTTTGATCCTTTTTTAAAGCCATCCCCTTTTCTCTCTCGCCCTTCAGCGGCCATCTCACTGACTTTTTCAGAGCTCTCCATGCTATCTACGCTATCTCCTCCTTCAGCTGCTCCTTCTAGAGCACCAGCAATATTTTGACGACTTGAATCTAAACCTTGCGGAGAGCTAGGTGATTCGACAGCTTGTGACTGCTTTGGAGCAGCTTTTACTTCTTCTTTATTCTCGAGAGTGTTTGGAGTGTCAGCCATATGTGAGGAAAAATTCCAATTAACAAAAGGAGTGAGGGATCCAAAGAATTACTCTTCATGAACCCAATACTGCAAATTTTCTATTTATTATACCATTTTTTGGGTAAATACTCAATGTTCAAGCTGTATTCCTTATGTATATGCTACAATCAGATGACTTTTATACTGCGATTTACAACGACAATGACCTTTCTTCTGGCTCTGTCCTCTCTTCTTTCAAGACTTCTAGGAGTCTATAGAAATCACGCTCTTGCTGATTCTTTTGGTGCTACAGAGCTTAGTGATGCTTATTTTGCAGCATTTCAAGTACCTGACACATTATATCGTTTGTTGGTCTTTGGAGCAATATCCGCATCTTTTGTTCCTTTATTCCTTTCTTTACAAAAAAAAGACAGCAAAAAAGCTCAAGAATTCGTTTCATCAGTCATGAATGGCTTTCTTCTCTTCATTGCACTCATTTCAGTACTGGTCTTTCTTTTTGCAAAACCATTCGTAGAGTTACTTTACCCGGCTTTCTCTGCTGAAAATCAAGAGCAAACAGTACAACTCTTAAGGATAATGCTCTTCTCTCCTCTCTTTTTTACTTGTTCCTCACTTTTTGCAGGTATTCAAAACGCTTTTAGGACTTTTTGGGGATATGCCCTCGCTCCAATCGTTTATAATATCGGGATTATTTTTGGGATTCTCGTATTAGCTCCTCAGTATGGGGTGAATGGTGTAGCTTATGGAGTGGTTTTAGGAGCCTTCTTTCATGCATCTGTACAGTTCTATCCAGCATTAAAACTTGGCTTCAGATGGAGACCAACACTTCATTGGAGCCCCGAGTTTAAAAAACTACTCGTCACAGCGATTCCTCGTATCCTCAGTATGGCAAGCTTCCAGGTGAACTTTTTTATAGAAGGAGTCATCGCTACACTCCTCTTCGCTGGGAATTTAACCGTTCTTCGTTACGCTCAGGATATCCAGTCTTTCCCAATCGGTATCATTGGCATTTCAATAGCAGTTAGTAGTTTTTCTGTGTTGAGTCATTTCGTGATAGATGAGCAGTACCTGAAGTTATCAGATTATCTTCGCGATAAACTTGATCATCTCTTTTTACTGATGATTCCAGCTGCCTTCGGACTCTATGTATTACGCATACCGATCGTGAAGCTCATCTTAGAAGGTGGTGTGTTCGATGATCAAGCAGTCCTGATGACCTCTAGTACACTCGCCTATCTCTGTATAGGACTGGTAGCGGCAGCAGTAATGCCTCTTGTGACACGAGTGTTCTTTGCTTTTCACGATACTGTTCGACCTTTTTACGTCATGCTCGTGACAGTGATAGTGAATACTGTTTTAGCTTGGTATCTCTCACAAAGGATGGGAGTGATCGGGATTGGGCTTTCTAGCTCTATCACGAGTAGTCTAGCCGTCATAGTACTGACTTTTATTTTGACAAAAAAATATCTAAAAGGGCATTCTTTTTTCCCTTTTAAAAACACCCTAATATTCTTGATTGCCTCAGGAGTGATGACTTTCATCCTCTCCTCCATTTCCAATAGCTTCTCTTATGCTGATGGTACTCTCATGCTTATCTCTCAGATCATCCTCATGACGACACTGGGAGCAGGGATTTATGGAGCAGTAGTATTTCTCTTCTTAAGGAGAGGTTTGTTTCGTCTTGTGAAAACTTTAGGGAAATAGAACTAAAGAACTTTAGGAACTTTTAGAGAGTTTTTTATCTGTACCCTTGATGAGTCTTTGCAGAAGGTATTGAGTTTTATTGAGTTCCTCTAAAAACACTTCATAAGCATCGTCACTCAGGTATCGAAGATCGTGACTGAGCTCTAGTAGGCAATCGAGTTCTGTCAGAGAAGAGAGAGCAAGAGTAAAAAAATGAGCTCTGTCTTTTTTTAACTTTCTATTGTTCCCTTCTGCAATGTTGGCAACGATGGAGTAACTGACGCTTTTTAACTGAGGACAGAGAGCATGTTGTTCTGACTTTGGAAATGAATACATATTGTCATAGACATAGAGGCTGAGCTCTTTTGCCTTCTGCCAAACAATAAGTTTGCGAAAAGAATGAGGGGATTTCATAGTATGAAATTAAGAATACTCTCAAGATACTCTTCAGACATTAAGTGAAGGTTAAGTGTACGGGCACTTTATTCACGATGTTTCTATTTCACATTTATCGAGATACTCGACCTTCTGGTCGGTAGTTCTCCTTTCCAAAAAGGCCAGATACTGATGCTCGCTTTTTGGATTTGCTCCAGATTTGCGATGAAGTAATGAGCATCTAGGCTGGTTTTACCAGGAACATACTGCATTATTCGCTCCACCACTCTTTTCCCTTCATCGGTCCGTGGATCAAAATTATATTCTTCTACTCCCCTGACAGTGACAGACACCTTGATCATATCCAGGCTCTCAAGATTAGAATCACTATACACGATATTTTGAGTAGCAGATTCAAAATCAATCCTCGAGAGGACTTTTTGAGGGTGCACTCTGGAGAGCAGTCCTTGCTCGAGGAGTTCAAAGAAACTTTGTTCTTCATAAGCGATACCTTGAACCCTCATTTCACCAGAAACACTAAATTCGCTCATCCTTTCTCCTACCAGATCAGGTGGTACTTTTGTGTCGAGTATTTCATATTTAATGGCTTGTGGGGTATCAAAAAGGGCAATCTTAGAAAGGGCTTCCCCTTCTTGTTCTGATTCGGCTCTTTTGACATTTTCTCCTTCGATGAAATCTCTCAAATACTGGAGAGCTGAGGCTTCTAACTCTTGGATGATTTTTTCTTGAGAGGCTATGACATCGTTTTCTGTGACGATAGGATAAAATTCTGTCACTCCACCGAGGCAAGGTTTTTCATTTACGCCATACAACAGGGACTGGTTAAAGGTCGAGAGTCCCGGAAGGAAAAATTTTGTCTCAGCAGGGAGATTTCCTCGAGCTCCGATGATATTTTCATTTTCATCGAATTCATCAGCTACGACCGAAACAATCAAGCTTCCGGGTACTTTTTGTCGTGAGGCATTGCCATTTTCATCTTTCACGACTTCAAATCGAGCTGCGGGAACTTCTAGGTCATCTTTTGTCCTAAAGATCACTCCTGTATTATCTTTCAAACGCGTTTTTGGAATCAAGTTCCAGGCTGAAGTCCGTTCGTTGTAGATCTTGATATTGCAGCGCGACAAAGAACCAGTAAACACTTTACCAGTAGGTTTATAGAGGATTTGCTGCTCAAAAGTAAGATCCAAAGGCAGTGTAGGGATACTGTGATTACTAGGGTTTCGAAACAAATCTTCACGATTAGCTGCGTCCGCGAAGATGACATTTACTGTTCCTTCCAAGACATTGGACGACGGAGTGAGTGAGATAGTTGCTGAAGGAATAGCGATATAAAGGACTAAAAAGAAAAATAACAAAGCCACTGCCGAAAAGCCCAGTAATGTTTTTTTTCGCAAAGTATTGAAGAGAAAGAAGGTGGTCCATTCTCTCTGTTCTTTTTTCTTCCGCTTCTTTTGTGGACTAGAAGCTAAATGACTGCGAGAATCCTTTCGAGATTTTTCAGAGACCTCAGTGATAGAAATTTTCGTTCCCATCTGTTGCGGGGCTTCTTTGGGGAGACGTGCTATCTGAGCACTTTTGAGGGTTTTTCTTTTTTTAGCATGTCCTTCGTATTTTTTAATACCAGCTTTTTCGATCATGAGGAGCCCTTTATCATCATTTGTGAATATCTGGAGCTCCTTCCCTTCTTTATTGGCTGTTTTTTTAAGGAGTTTAAAATGAATCACATTATTAAAAAGCACCGCCTTACGAGGGATGACCAAAAGGATTTGTTTTCCTTTTAGAGCAGAAACTTTCTTCAACACTTCAGTGATCTGTTCGTCGATATCGATGTAGAGGGTTTTCATAGAGGGCTGGTGGCTAATAGCTTGAGGCTGGTAGCTAGAAGCGATTAAGTAGGGAGAGTATAGCATGATCAATTTTCAATTTCCCATCTAACAAATTGCCTCTTCAATCGAAATGTAATACGACACAATAAGGAAGTGTAGAGAAGGAAAGATGACATTTTCCTTGAGAGGTTTACACTGTAAGAAGCACCTCTTAAACCTTAATATCTATGAAATGAAAATTATTCAGAGCATGCCGGGGAGTTTTTCATCTGAGCTTTTCCTCGTTGAAAAAGAAGGGAAAAAAATGATCTTAAAGCGTGGAGAAAAAAATGAACTCATCACAGAGCTTCTTTTTCATCAAACACTTTCTCAACATAAGCTTCCTTCCTTAAGGAGTTTCACTGATAAGTCTCTAAGAAAAAATGAGATACTTCTTGAATATATAGAGGGTTCAATAACTCTATCAGATCGATTTACTCCAAAAAACTGTAGAAAATGGGGTGAAGTTCTTCAAAAGATACATCAAATACATTATAAAGAATGCTTTTATTATAAAGAAAATGCTGAAAAAGAAGTGCAAACATGGTCAGCATATTTAGAGAAGAAAAGAAAAAAAGCCTGGAAAAAATGCCATGAGCATAAGGCTTATGGGTTAAACAAAGAAGAACTGAAAAAAATTGAGCTTTTTATAGAGCCTTTGTTAGAGCGAAACGATGATCAGTATTCTCTCATTCATGCAGATATCCATAGTAATAATGTCCTTATAAAAGATGCAGAGCTTGTTCTTTTTGATAAAAATCCTGATATTTTTTCAGGTGATCCTCTATTAGATCTTGCTATTGCTTGGGTCGATATGGCAGAAGGAAGCTTGACTGAGAGTGAAAACCAAGAAGAAGTTATTTGTCTTCAGTCATTCATACAAGGGTATCAAAAAGATTTTCGAGAAGATATCTGTGTAAAGCGTTATGTCATGTTGATTGCTTTTGGCAGACTGTATACTCCATATTCAAGCAATTATCTGTCCATTATTCGCTTTCTTTTAAGCAAGCAGTTATACCTATAAAAAGGCAATGTTCAGATGGTGAAATTAAAATTCTGAAAATTCTGAAATGTAGAAGACACAGTAAGGCATAGTAATGTAAAATCTTTCATATATCGCTAAAAGAGATTTATGAAAGTCAATTATAGAATATTTAGACTTACAGACTTCAAAGAGCTTAAAGAGATGATGAAGTCTCTTTATATCGAGGATCCAGGCACTGAGACCTTCACAGATAAGAAGGCTAAAAAAACTCTTGAAGTGCTTCATAAAGAACCAGAAAGAGGAAGCATAGTGGTCTTTGAAAAAGAAGCATTAGTGATCGGTTATGCTATACTTATTTATTTTTGGAGCAATGAATTTGGTGGAAATATTCTGACAATAGATGAGGTATATGTGAAGAAAAAATATAGATCTCAAGGAGTAGCTTCTGGATTTATAGAATATATTAAAAAATCAAAGTTTAAGAACGCAGTAATGATCCAGCTCGAAGTCACTCCAGACAACTATAGAGCAATGCAACTATATGAAAGATTGGGGTTTCAAAAATATCGTAACGAACTGTTTTCTTTAAATTTGGGAGACTGATTGGTGGAGCTATCAGCTATTGGCCATTAGCCTTTAGCTTTGGTCCGCTGAGCAAAATCAGCCCAATCCATAAAACTTCGTTTTTTCATTTCTTCCAGGAGTTCTCGAGCTGAGTCAGTATGCAAAGAGTCTTGAATATTATCGATCCATTTTTGAGCATTTTGGAAACCTTGTTCTAAATATTCCTTGGCTTGGAAGGCCTGCTCAAGCATATCGGCATCCTTAGAGCACTTCGCTTCGATGCTCTCTTTCGCTTCGCGTTCACGAAATAAGTCCACCCAGAGTCCACCGATATGATCTGGCAATTTATTACACTGGTCTTCAAAAGCCTTTTGTTCGGCAGCTTTAGCATCGATATATTGTTGAGTCACCAGATCATGGTCCCCTATTCGAGCCTCTCCATTATCATGGATTAAGGTCATCAGAGTGGTCTTCATCCCATCAGCTCCTTCCATATCAGCGAGGATATAGGCCATCTGCGATGCCCTGAAGGCATGTTCCCCTACCCGCTCAGGATTTGGCACACCAGCATGAAACCAGCCAATATGTGGTATGCGTTTGAGCTGACCTATTTCAAAGATGAAATCAACGATGTCGCTAAGTTTACTCATTTTCAGAAGGTTCAGGTACTTCGACACGATTGAAAAGAATATCTCCTTTTGTGACCATTTTGACTTCATCAAGTAAAGTATTCTGTTGCAATTTCTTCAGTCCCGTAGCATCTAGCTGGTCATCAAGCTCGAAGCTTGCAGCGATCTGCTGAGCTTTCTCTGGGCAAAAAGGTTCTAGCATGAAAGCGACATGCAGTACAAATTTGAGCAGTCTTCTCAGGAGTTGAGCGAGCTCTTCTTGTAGTGACTCATCTTTTGCAATTTCCCAAGGTTTGAGATCAGCGATAAGTTTATTCCCTATATTCACGACTTGGATGAGTGACTGAGCAGCTTTCTGATGATCAAAATCTACAAAAGCAGCGTGATATTCTTGCCACAGGTCATCAATCTCAGAAGGAGTATCTTGTTTCTGAGCGGGGACCTTCCCTTCCAGATATCTCTCAGTCATAGAGAGCACTCGATTGATAAAATTTCCGAGATTATTTGCCAGATCAGCGTTGATTTTATTAGTGAAGATCTCATATCCAAAATTCCCATCTCCTCCTACTGGGATCTCTGCCAATAAATAATAACGAGTAGCATCTACTCCATAGATATTTGCGAGTTCGATCGGATCAACCACATTCCCCTTAGATTTACTCATCCGTCCCCCTTCAAAATGAATCCATCCATGGACGAGCTCAGCCTTCGGTAGTGGAAGCTCAGCAGAGAGAAGCATCCCAATCCAGATCCCAGCGTGAAATCTCAAGATATCTTTTCCAATCACATGGCAGTCAGTCGGCCAGTATTTCTTATATAGCTCTCCTTCATTGGCATAATCAAGCCCAGAAATATAATTCGTCAGGGCATCGCACCAGACATACATGACCTGATCTTCATCACCTGGGACAGGTACTCCCCATGAAAGTTGTTCTTTTGGGCGAGAGAAACTCACGTCTTCTAGTCCTTGCTCACACATAGCAATGATCTCATTCGCTCGGTACTCTGGAACAATACGAAGTTTCTTGGACTTCAAAAGCTCCGCAATTTGATCAGAATACTTCGAGAGTTTGAAAAAATAGTTTTCCTGTTCGACCTCTTCAGGAGCCGTATCATGATTCGGACAGTTCCCTTCCACGAGGTCCTTTTCAAGTTTGTATTCTTCACATCCGACACAGTAGAGACCTTTGTATTCACCTTTGTAGATATCACCTTTTTCAGCCATCTTTTCCCAGATCTTATGCACTGAAGGCCAGTGTTTTTCTTGGTCAGAGGTACGGATAAATTGATCATATTGGATGGCATACTGACTCATCATATCTTTGAATTTCTGAGCATTGGTATCTACCAGTTCTTCTACGCTCACTCCTTGTTTCTCTGCCGTTGCAACGATTTTCGATCCATGTTCATCAGTACCCGTCAAAAAATACACATCATCTCCAATCATTCGATGGTATCGAGCCAGGCAATCAGCTTCTACGAATTCTAAAGCATGTCCGATGTGCGGAGCTCCATTCACATAGGCAATAGCTGTAGTAATCGAAAAAGTCTTTGAATCAGTATCTGACATGTAATACAAAAAAAGAGGCAAAAAGTAGCCTCATTGTAACAGTTTTTTCTTTACTGATCAGCACTAAAAGCTCTCAATAAGGCTTCTATGCATTCGAGCATCTGATGGATTTTTTGCATTCTTTCCTCATCAGAAAAAGTATTCGGAGTAAACGATTCGACATCGACGATACCAACGACCTTGCCATCATGAGCAAAGAGCGGATGACAGTACTCCGAACGAACTCTCATATCACATTCATAATAACAACCTCCGGAAGTCACATAGTCTTGGACATCATCTACCGTGACAGGTTTTGCGCTGAGAGCCACTGTTGAATTATTGCTTTTTTCTGCAAAGGCTTCAGTGAGTGGGAAAAGACCACGGCTAATAGCTCCTCTGTAGCTTATCTTGAGTAAACAAGGATCATAGACTTCAAGGTGCTCTCGAGCAGGTATACTCATATAGACTCCACACCAGTCAACATTCTCTAGAGCAAACATCTCTTCCATCAAGTCATCCATTGCAAATAGGAGTTCACTCTTATCTTCATCAAGGAGAAAGGGAAGATACTCTTCAGCATTAAAAGAGCCCATGCAGTCAGAACCAGTGCAAGCACCCTCTTCTTTTATAATAGGAACTTTATAGTTCAAGAGCGACTCAGCTTTTTTGAGCATATGATGATGTAAATCAAACAAGACATGAGTGTAGCAAGTGTTGTGAGTTTTCGTCAAGCTTTAGGGGCCTATTGTAAAACTCTATGAGCTGATACATCATGAATCCTCAGGATGCTAGCTCCATTTTCAAAACATTTCTGAGCGGCTAGCACAGATGCTGGTCCGCGATCAGCGATCTCTCCACCTAAGAAAGACTTCATAGAAGGACCGATGAGGATAGGAAAGCCAAGCTCTCGCAGTTCCTTTAAGCGATCGATCACTTCCCAGCTGACAGCCGGATCTGAGGAAAGAAAGAATCCCAAGCCAGGATCAATGATGATCTTTTCTTGAGGGAAATCAGCTCTCATCAAAAGATCAGCCTGTTTCTTCAAAAATTGTGAAACTGTTTCAATCACATCATCATATTGATGATCTGTCCGAGTCGCATATGGGCTCTTATCAGCTGAATACATCAAGCAGATATAGGGTGTGTATTTCAGCAAAACATCGATCATGCTCTCGTCTCCATGTAAAGCTGTCACATCATTGATCATTTGCACACCGAGTTTGAGTCCCTGCTCAGCAACAGCTGCTTTAGAAGTATCTAAAGAAACAAATGCCCGATCATAGTCGATCTGAGTGAGCACTGGTTTAAGTCGTTCCCACTCTACTTCAGGGCTGATCTGAGATTCAGGTCCAAAAGTAGACTCAGCTCCGATATCGATGATATCAGCTCCCTCTTCGAGCATTTCTCCGATACGACGAAGAGCCTCTTTCTCTTCAATAAATTGAGCTCCGTCTGAAAAAGAATCAGGAGTGATATTCAAGATGCCCATTAAGAGCCTTTTTTTAAAGTCGATCGTCATAGTGTGTGCTGAGTATTTTTTTGAAATTGCTGACGAAGGATTAGTGTTTTAGGGCCAACTTTTCCATTCGCTATACTGATATCCCCTACTCGAGTCACTGGTACAATTCCTCGACTCGTTTGAGTGAGGAAGAGTTCATCTATGTTGCCAAGTTCATCAAGAGGAAGACCTGTAGAAGTTTTTTGAATGCATTCGATTATTCCTGTATCAAAAAGATCAGCTGCGCAACGTATGACTTCCTCCTGAGTGATGCCTCCAAGTGCATGAGAACAAAAATACAAAGCATTTCCTTTGATCCAAAGGATATTTGATCGTGATCCTTCAGTGATATTTCCCTTCTTATCTACTAGTAAGACATCATGATGACCAGACAAAGCAGCCTTCTCATAAGCCATTTTGATGTTCTCTGTAGGAAAGGTCTTGGCTTCAACAATTTCTCTCTCAAGCTCTGCTACCCCTAAAGAAACACCTTTGTATATAGATTCATCGATATGAAGAGGCCGAGAGATGATGACGACATTATTGGGAGTGAGGCTTATTTTCAAAAAATGCTCAGTTTTTGTGTTTTTTGAAACCAGTACTTGAAGTGCTTTTTTTATCTCTTCAAGAGGGTGTTTGAGCTCAATACCTAATAACTGAGCTGATGCTTGTAATCGAAGCATATGCTTCTCTAAGCGAAAAGGCTTTCCTGCATATGTTCTGATAGAGGTATAAACAGCTTTTCCTAACTGATAGTCTGCATCATTTTTCAGGACTCCATCAGGATCTTCCGATGAACCTTTTGGAACGAAGTAAGTATAGATTTGCTGCATAAGAAAGAGAAAAAACTGACTCTTATTATAAGAAGAAAGCTTCTCATCTCCAAGCTGAAGAGACTGGGCTGGATTTTTCAAGAAAAATAGATACTATATTGGCGAAATAATTGTCGTTATGTCATACCAACAAATGTCAAAAAAAGAATTATTATCAGATAAAGCTTTATCAAGTGAACCTAGCTGCAGTAATGAAATGAGCTTGGAAGAATTACAAGTCTCAGAAGCTATCGGGAACGTAAAAGCATGGCTGCTGCAAAGAAGAACTTTATTGGAGTCCGATTGGATGCTTTCCCCTATTGGAGAGGTGCAAGAAGAAAAAGAAGCGGATGGAAAAAGGTTAAAGAGAATCCCAGTCCTCAGTAGAGCGGAAGAAGGAGCACTTGCCAGCATGCTCAAATCAAAAAAATCAAACTATGAACTCTGTGTCTGTATCGGTAAAGAAAGATTTGAAAGAGAATACAAGCAATCCATCGCGTACATCCCTTCTATCCTAAAAGAAATAAACTTCCATACAACACGTCTAGAAGATCTCTTAAGAGAAATAGCCCAACGGCATTTCCTTCTTATTCCCCCTTATGAGGTCGTAGTGTATTTTTCAGAGGAATCCCAGCAAATAAAGGTATGGAGTTCTTTGGGTATCAATGAACTCTATAAAAAAATGCGAGCCTTATCATAACATTCCTGATATTCCCTTTTAGCTTCTGAATCGTAGACGATACCTCCTCCAAAACTTGCTCGTACTGCTGTTGGCTTGTTTTCTAGTGTGCGAATGGCAATATTCAAGTCCATCTGACCATGGTCACTGATATATCCGATACAACCGGTATAAACCCCTCGAGGAGAATGTTCTAAGTCTCTTAGGATCTCTAAAGCTCTTCTCTTCGGACATCCACTGATAGACCCTCCAGGGAAAGTCTTCCGAATGATATCCCAAGCTGATATCCCCTGCTTCGTTTTACCGACGATATGTGAATAAGTATGCCAGATACTAGGACAAGTCTGTAAGGCATGATGAAGCAAGACTTGCACGGTGCCAGCTTCACAGACTTGGGACAGATCATTCCTCAATAAATCAGTGATCATATTGAGTTCAGCTCGTTCTTTCTCATCTTCTAAAAGTTCTTTCTGCATTTTCAAGTCTTCTGAAGGATCTGAAGAACGAGGTCGAGTCCCTTTGATGGGTTTTGTTTCTATACGAGAGCCATCCCAATGAAGGAACCGTTCTGGAGACAGGCTGAGGATTTGTCGGTCCCCTTGCTCGAGATAAGCTGCCATGGGTGCTGGGTTTCTCTCGATCAATTCAGTAAAAGATTCCCGGGGTCTCTGTACTTGTGGTCCTTCAAAAGGAAAGCTTAAACAAGCCTGGTAGATCTCCCCTTTTTGGATATTTTTATGGACCTCTTGAAAGGCTTCGGTATATTGCTCTTCATCCCAAAGGGCTTGTAGTTGTAGAGCATGATTTTTCTTCTCTCTTCTCTCAGGCCATTCTCTCCAAGCAAAAGCTGGCGTCTCGGATCTCAGTACTTCTGACCATATACTCTCTTGGTGATCAAAGATAAGCAGATGGTCGTAGACATTCCAGAAGACTTGATGATCTCCCATTGGAGCTTTAGGCAGCTGCATTAATTCGTATCCATATTCATAGTCGATCGATCCAATCAGCCCTCCCAAAAAAGGGAGATGACTCTTTGCTGTGATTTTTCTCTCTCGTAGGATCTCATTCATGAGTTCATGAAAACTTCTGTCACTTTTTTCCCCATTTCTCCACACTTGAGAACCATCATAGCGGAACTGTTCTACCGGATTCATAGCGATCACACTGTATCGAGAGCCTTCAGATCCATCACTAGAGAAGTACACGAGTCCTGTAATTTCATCAGGAATCATCAAAAAAAGCTCGCGTGGGCTGTGAGGAATATCAAGCTGATTAATCTGGAGATTCATACTTAAGATTTGCGAACGAGATGAAGAAACTCTGAGCGGGTTTCTGGTCGTTTCTTGAGGAGTCCTTGAAATGATGAAGTCGTTACTTCAGAGTTTTGTTTGTCTGCTCCTCTTGATTTGATACATAGATGTTCTGCTTCAAGGATGACTCCTAGGCCCCTAGGCTTGAGCTGCTCCATGAAGAAGTCAGCAATCTGAGTAGTCAGTCGTTCTTGGTTTTGCATGCGTCTTGCGAAGACGTCTATCACTCGAGAAAATTTAGATAATCCAACGATCTTCTTATCAGGGATATATCCGATATGTGCACGTCCATAAAATGGCAGCAAGTGGTGCTCACAGGTAGAAAAAAAATCGATGTCACGACAGATGACCATCTCATCATATCCTTCAGAATCAAAAAGCGTCATCACTGAAGCGGGGTCGACATGGTATCCAGAGAAGAGCTCTTGTCGACTCTCGGTGAAACGGCGATAGGTATCTTGGAGACCTTCTCTTTCAGGATCTTCTCCAAGTGATCGAATCCATTCTTTAAAAGTCTCTTCACTCATTCCAGGAGTTGGCATCTTTTCTACAATCTGTTTGAGAGAATGGTTCATGATGGAAGAGTATTTTGAGGCTTAAGTATACGATAAATTAAGTATATTTCAATTTTTAAATGTCATTGAAGTAATCATCTTAAAACTCTTAGAGAAAAAATACTGAGCATATTGAAGCTCTTACTTACTTGTATTTTTCCACTTTGCTCTGATCTTTGCAGTTCTCTAATAATTTTTGAGAGCTGACCCCTATTATTGGGTGTATTTCATGAGCGAGTAATTCCACTAATGGGATTAAGACAAAGAGACGTTCTGATATCCTAGGGTGAGGTAAGATAAGATCTTCCTTGTCAGATACTTCATCATGATAAAAAAGAAGGTCTATATCAATGACTCTTGGGCCATTTTTAATGCTTCTTACTCTTCCCATTTCTGATTCTATGCCAAGACAAGTTTTGAGCAACTCTTCTGACTTTAATGTCGTCTCTACTATAAGGAGCTGATTTAAAAAGTCACCCTGATCAGCATACCCAACAGGTTCTGATTCGTAGACTGAAGATGCTTTAAGGACAGAGATCCCTTTACCTTTGAGAAGCTCATGAGCTTGCTCTAGATAAGCTTCTCGATCTCCTTTATTTGTTCCCAGGCTGAGGACTATTGAATCCATTTTTTCCACGGTAAGTGACAAAACAGGTCGACGTTTCCCAGAGTTTGATCTCATGCAAACTGAGCTCTGACTCAAGTTGCTCCCAGATCCATATGGCGATAACTTCTGCCGAAGGGTTGTCAAATGTATCATTCAAGTGAGTATGATCGAGCTTATCTATGATCTTCTCTTTGACTATTTTTTTCAAAAGAACAAAGTCCAGCACCAAGTCATCTTCATTTAATTCACCTACTACAGTCACTTCTAGTTTATAGTTGTGGCCATGTAAGTTTTCACATTTTCCATGATATTTGGTAAGGAAATGTGATGCAGCAAATTCAAAAATTTTTGTGACAGAAAGGTGACTCATAAGGAGTATTAGAGGGTCAATAGTATATCATACTAGGAGAACCTGAGCTGCTTTATCGGTGCAAAACGAGTTTCAATCAGCTGTCGAAAGGAGTGAATTAGAACTTCACTTCTTTCATCTCTACAACAGCAACCAATCACACATACATGCTCAAAATCTTTCAAAAGAGTCTCCGCAAATTGTACTTCTTCATCAATTGAAGCACTACGAGCTTCCGTAAAGGCATGTCGCGCTCTTTGATCAGTATTCAACTGTGCTTGGTTAGGGTAGACCATCCTGATTTCAGAAGACTTGTCTTTTCGTAATGCCTGTAAAGTGGCCTCATGGCTATTGCAGTTCAGTCCAAGTCCAAGAAAAAGAGGGCCGAGTATACTTCGTAGCTCTCGAGAAATACCTTCCAAGCTTCCTGTGAAATCAGGATCTAAGATGTCTCCTTGATCATTCACTACTAAGCTTGCGATAAGCGGAGTTTCAGATTCACTTGAGAGCATAGCGATAGCTAAAAGCTCATGAAATGAAACACCTCCAGCTTCGATTAAAAGAGCATCCACTTTCCTGTTTGGGTCACTCGTGAGACCGGATATTTGGGCAATGTGATCTTCTCTATAGGCATTTATCACCGACTCATGAGATCCATGCTTACCAAGATCAAAAGGCTTTTTCTTCCTCGGGTCATAGCAATCACTACTCGTGACGATTGAGCCAAGCACAGCAGCTGCTTCTTGATGTTCTTGTTCATATTGGTCTCGAGCACTTAGTGCTGACTTGAGGGCTTTCTCGTTGGAGTCAGAGACGAAGTCTTCCAGACCACTTAGAGTTTGGATCCCTTTTGGAAAGGACTGAAGATCATTTTTTTCTCTCACTCTTCTTACTCCCATACCGCAGGTGCCAGTCACAGCGAAGCTCGCTCCAGCTTGAAGATCTTGGAGATGGAGCTCGGTCATAGCACCCTGGATATCTGGATCCTGTATAGATGCCCATCCGCTTAGCTGTCCTGGGATATTTCGAAGAGCCTGAGTAGAAGAACTGGGCACCACAGCTTTATCCTTACTGTTAGCGTCTAAAAATGAAAGACGTGAATTTGAAAGTGACATAAGAAAAAATAAAATAAAAAACTCCTCTTAGCCAAGCTAAGAGAATGAGGAAAGTTAATTTTCACAAACACTCTAGCTCGGGTCGAGCAGTACAGGCATCATCATCATGATAGAATTTCTGTGCATTTGAGTGAGTGATTTGTGAGAAGTATAGCTCTTCAAAGTCAGCTAAAAAAGTAAAGAGGTGTTTTTAGAGAGATATACTGTTGTCTGCATAGTTCGTCATCGTGTAGGTAATAGAGAATCTTTAATTGTTAGGTGATATATGGTTTTTCTCTATCAAAAAAAGACGAGGATATACATCCCCGTCTTTTTTGATCAAGTCTTATTTCTCTTCTTCTTTTTCCTCACCATCCTCTTTCTCCTCTTTCTCCTCCTTCTCCTCCTTTTTCACCTTCTTTGCTTTCTTTTCCTTTACTTCTTCTTCAGCCGCTTCAGGTTCAGCTGCATTTTCTTCAGTTTCAACATTTTCTTTAGCTTCCTTTTCTGCTGGTTCTTCTGGTTTTCCTTTCAAAGCTTGTTCAACCATTTCAGCTTCTTCTTGAGTGATCCCTTCGATAGCTGTCATAGCAGCTGCGTTAAGCCCCATCAGTTGGATACTCTTCATAAATCCAGCAGCTTCAAGTTTTTCAGCAACTTCAGCTGAAACCCCTGGAAGGTCTTTAATATCTTCAGCAGCCACAGGCATAACAACTTTTTCTTGTTTTGCTTTTGGTCCTTTTGCATCTTCTCCTTTAAGTTTGTTTTCAACCTGCTTCTTCTTCACTTCATCAAGAGTAGCAGTATCAAGCTTATCGAGATCGATGATATCTATTTCCCATCCAGTAAGCATTGAAGCTAAACGAACATTTTGACCACCTTTACCGATAGCAAGTGCTCTCTCCTCTACAGGCACGAAGACTTGAGCTCTTTTATTGGTTTCATCAAGGTTAATATGAGAGATTTTTGCTGGAGCAAGAGCTGCATTAAGCATGACGATCTCATCTTCAGAGTGCTGGATGATATCGATTCGTTCTCCATTAAACTCTTCCATAATACTCTGAATACGAACCCCTTTTTGTCCAACACAAGCTCCAATAGGGTCTACATTTGGATCATTTGAGGTCACCGTTACTTTAGATCTAACACCAGCTTCTCGAGCAACATTTTTGATTTCAACGACTCCTTCTCTGACTTCTGGGATTTCCAGCTCTAGCAAACAGTTCACGAGTTTTGGATGAGAACGTGAAATAAGAAGACGAGGACCTTTTGGAGATGCAACCACTTTCTCTAGATAGACTTTAATACGCTGTCCATTGCTATAGTTTTCACGTCGAATCTGATCTTGTGGGCGTAAGATAGCTTGAGTACGGTCAAGATCGACATAGACATTAGGTCCTTCAACACGATTCACATATCCGTTGAGGATTTCATGTTCTCGATCTTTATACATATCAGTGATGATATCTTTTTCAGCTTCTTGTATTCGTTGGATGATCACTTGTTTCGCACTTTGTGCAGCGATACGACCATAATCAGCAGGTGTGACATCCATTTCTATGATATCCCCTACCTTAGCATCTTTTTTAAATTTTTTCGCTTCAGTCACAGTGGCCTGTCGATCTGGAAACTCCATCTCATCATCATCTCCGATGACTTCTTTGATCATATATACCGTCGCTATCGCTGTATCTTCATCGATAGTGACTTTGATATTTTGTTCTCGGTTCCCATAGTCTTTACGGTAAGCCGCTCGGAGAGCATGGGTTACGATATCGACGACTTTTTCTTTAGGAAGATTTTTTTCGGATGCCAACTGATTAATGGCAGCCATAAATTTTGATTGCATATCTGTTAAGTTAGAAAGGAAAATTGATAAGTAATAAAGAAACAACAAAAAAACCACACTCACGAGGAGTCTGATTCACTTCTAATCATCATTACGTAGTAAGTATATCATTCTTCTCCTTCTTGGGCAATTGTATTTACGGTGTTTATTACCTCTGAGATAGCAAAACCTCTACTCGCAAGGAATCTCATCAATTGATCTTTACGTTTTTTTAAAGGAGAACGATGGAGTTTGTTCCATTTATTAAGCGCTAAGTCATGGATGATTTCCTTCTCTTCAAAGCTCTCTAAGCTCAAAGTAATCTCATCAGACCCTATCCCTTTCCTCCGGAGTTCCTGAGAGAGAAGGTATTTCCCCCTCGGAGAGCTGAGACTCCTATGTCTGATAAAAGCAGAGCAATAGGCTTGGTCATTCAGGTAATCAAGCTCTATTAAGCGTTGGATTACTGCTACTCCATCAGCACCGGGATGGCGTTCTTCGAGACGTTCTGTCATTTCTGCGACACTTTGGCGCTTATACATGATGGACTTGATGGCGAATTGCAGAGCTCTTTGAGTTTTTCGATCCATTTGGGTGTCCATATAAAGAAGGATAGCTTACATACGATGGATAACTAGAAACTGTCCTATTTACAAAATGAAGAATGCTTAAGGTATCCTTTATCTTTGGACCTTAACACTTGGTCCTTAATACTCTCATCCCGCCTTGCTTCGCATCGGCTGCCCTTCTCTTTTTCAAAAAAGAAGGGCTAGCAAGATTTTTTTTGGATATTGAGCTTCGGACTTTCCTTGGAACTTGGAATTTGGACCTTGTACCTTATGAATTTTGGCCTGTATAAATTCTTCTCCTTTAAAATAATGTCGGCTCCTCTTTATGAATCTTCAAGAAAATCTCGGCAGTCGCTATCACGTCATCTAAGGCCCTATGTCTTCTCTCTACGTTTATTCCAAAGTGTTTTGTTAAGGCATCAAGATTGTGTCTGGGCAGATCAGGTAATTCTTTTCGAGACATCCTAACAGTACAGATGGTATTTGGCAGTTGAGAGATATCAAGATGTAAAAGACTCATCTCATGGTGAAGGAAAGCCATATCAAACTCTGCATTATGTGCCACGAGGGTGTCTTGTCCCACAAAATCCAAAAAACGTGGGATTACCTCAGCAGCATCTGCTGCTCCTACAAGCATCTCATTACTAATCCCGTGGACCTTAAATGAATCCATAGGAATAGGACGATGTGGATTGATTAACTCATCAAAAGTTTCCTCTGTCACTACTCCATTATGTACTCTTACTGCGGCTATTTCGATGATACGATCACCTGTTTGAGGAGTAAAACCAGTCGTTTCTGTATCGAAGATGACATAGGCCATAGCTCAAAACTCTAAAAGAATAATTCGTAAAGAAATAGTACAAGATCTTCTGAAATTATCAATTATTGATTGTAGAAATGTTATTGATGATGTTTTTCTAATCTGAAGACTCTTTCTTTTAAGCTTTTAAATTCGTCTCGCGAAGGAGTGTTTTCTCTATAATGACCAATACTTTTATAAGCTTCTTGATATTTCTCTTCATTATCAAAAACATGATCATGAAGGCTTTTCTGTAAAGACTTCTGACCTTTCTCAAGCTTATTTAAACGTTCATCAACTTTATCAAAGCGATGATCTATTATATCAAAACGAGGTAAAATCAGTTGCTCGAAGCCTTGATTGAAAAGCTCTGAGATCTGTGATATGTCCTCTTTGGTAAGTGCCATGGTTCATCTATTACAAAATATTCACAATAAATATATACAAATGTTTATATTTCGTCAAGTGTACAAAATACTCTCATAGGGTATCTACTTTAGCTGTTTTTGATACTGAATCAATCATGTGAAATTGACTGTAGGAAAGAAGTATCAATTTTCAAATTTTCAGAATTTTTGAAGCTCACTACATACTACCCACTACTCACTCCCCCACTTCAAGCCCGCTTCATTCCGAATTTCGAAGGCTTATGAGAAAATAGACAAAATGTTTTCTAAAAAATCTCTCATGGAAGGTCTCGACAATGCTGCTGTACGAAAATTGCAAAAAAAATACGGCAAAAATGTCCTCACAGCTGTAAATCCAAACCCTTGGTGGAAGATGCTCTATCGTCAGTTTACGGACTTAATGGTAATCTTATTGATGGTTTCTGCACTGATTGCGATTGCATTTGGTCTTTTCGAAGGTGAAGAAGGCGGTTTGATTGATGGTTTGGTGATTTTTGCGATTGTGATCATCAATGCAGGGATTGGGTTCTTCCAGGAATTCAAAGCAGAGAAAGCCCTTGAAGCACTACAAAAGCTCATTTCTCCAACGACTTTAGTGATAAGGAATGGTCAGAAGCAGCAAATAAAAGCAGAAAATGTCGTCCCTGGGGATATCATCGTATTGGCTGCTGGAGATAAAATCGCAGCTGATGGAGTGATGATAGAGTCTAATGAAATAAAAGTCGATGAAGCTCCTCTCACAGGTGAATCAGTACCAGTGCATAAACAAATAAAAGATGAACTCTCGATGGGGACCACTGTTGTAGCAGGATCTGGGAAAATGAAAGTGACAGAGATAGGGATGAAAACAAGATTTGGACGTATAGCACATCTCACCACCACCACCGTAAAAGATGAATCGCCTCTCCAAAAAGAACTCTTTCACATCGGAGTCTTTGTCACAAAAGTGACCTTGGGGATCTCAGCCATTCTCATCCTCACAGGAGTGTTTATCCAAGGTCAAAGCTTCATCAACTCCCTTCTCTTCGCGGTATCTGTAGCCGTTGCAGCAGTACCAGAAGGTTTGCCAGCTACGATCACTGTTGCCTTAGCATTGGGCGTACAAAAAATGGTCAAAAAGAATGCCGTGGTGAAGCGATTATCATCTATAGAAACACTTGGCTCTACGACCGTCATCTGTAGTGATAAGACAGGGACCTTGACTCAAAATGAGATGACAGTGACGAAACTCGTCTTAGGAATAGATCAACTCTTAGATGTGAAGGGAAGTGGGTATAATCCAAATGCTGGAAAAATTGCTAAAAATCACATTGGGAACTCGAAAGAAACATCAGCCAAGTTTCAAAAAGAGAATCTCCAAAAGTTGAGAGAAGTAGCTCAGTATTGCTCAGAGGCAGTTTTAGAGAAAAAAGGGTCCGCCTACAGAGTCATCGGAGATCCAACAGAAGGAGCCTTGCTGACATTAGCTCAAAAAAAACTGGAAGCTGCTGAGAAAACTACGATAGCGAAACTACAGATCGCACAAGAAGTGCCTTTCGATAGTGAAAGGAAGATGATGAGCGTAGTAGTAAGTAAAAAGGGAAAAGGGAAAAATCAAAAGTATGAACTCCTGACGAAAGGAGCTCCAGATGAACTGATCAAAAGATGCTCGAAGATCCTCCTAAATGGAAAAGTACAAAAACTCAGTACTGCCCACAAAAAGCAAATTTTAGAACAAAACAAAGTCCTTGCTGAACAGGCTTTGAGAGTCATAGGGTTCGCTTACAGACAACTCCCTAGCAGCTACAAAGTAGGTATGACGGGGAAAAAGCTCGAAAAAGACCTGATCTACGTCGGATTGGCTGGGATGATTGATCCAGCTCGAGCAGCTGTACCAAAAGCGGTAGGTCTTTGTCATAAGGCGGGTATCCGAACCATCATCATCACTGGAGATAACGGCCTGACAGCAAAAGCGATTGCTAAAGATATTGGCATTGCCAGCGAAAAAACGCCGGTCTACTCCGGTACAGAAATAGATAAGATGAGCGACAAACAACTCGATAAAGTCCTCATAGTCGCAGCCGACGCTGTAAAGATAGCTCTAGAGCTATCCTCTCCTAAGACAATGCAAGACCAGTCTCTTATCTTCTCTCGGGTCAATCCAGAGCATAAGAGACGTATTGTTGACAGATTAAAGCGTATGGGAGAGATCGTGGCCGTCACTGGAGATGGGGTAAATGACGCTCCAGCTCTGAAGAGAGCAGATCTCGGGATTGCTATGGGGATCACGGGGACAGAAGTCAGCAAAGAAACAGCTAATATGATCCTTCTCGACGATTCATTCGCAAGTATCGTGACAGCTGTGAGAGAAGGGCGGAAGATCTATACCAACCTAAAAAAATTCACCTGGTTTATCTTCTCCTGCAATATCGGTGAGTTGGTGACGGTATTTTCCGCAATTATCTTCCAGATCCCTGCTCCACTGACTGCAGCACTGATCTTAGCCATCGACCTAGGGACAGATATCTTACCAGGGATAGCTCTTGGACTGGATCATGCAGAGCCAGATGTGATGGATAAAGCGCCTCGCGATCAAAAGCAACGTATCATGAATAAAGCCTTCGTAACGCATTTCCTTTGCATAGGGATCTTCATAGGAGCAATCGTTGTCGGGATTTACTTCTGGGAACTCACCCAATATGGTTGGAGTTTTGGGGAGTCTTTGACAACTGATAATCCTATTCAAAAGAAAGCCTCTAGTCTTGCTTTTACTGCCTTGGTGATCATTCAACTTTTCAATGCTTTCAATGCCAGAAGTTTCCATAACTCAGTCTTCAAGCTTCGTAGCCTCTGGCAACTCTGGGGCTCTATAGTCGTCTCTATGCTGCTAGTAATAGCAATCCTCTATCTCCCTCTCTTTCAAAAGGTCTTTAGGACAACAGGCCTCAATCTCAATGAATGGGGAATTGTAATAGGAGCTGGAGTACTCGTACTCTTCGTAGAGGAGATGAGGAAGTTGATTTGGAGGATGAAGGTAAAATAACAAGGGCCAAGGGCCAAATAACAAGGGCCAAGGGCGAAACCTCTCTCCCGCTCACTTGCGTGGCGGGATCTCTCCTGAACCTCTCTCCCGCTCACTTGCGTGGCGGGATCTCTCCTATGAGGAGAGAATTTTAGATGGATACTTATCCTCCCAATCCTCCCAATCCTCCCAATCCTCCCAATTCTCCCAATTCTCCTTACCCCCCCCTTCCTTAAGCCACAAAAATATGCTATAATATAGAGAAATAAAAAATAAAAATGACTCAAAAACCACAAAAAAATTCTCAGAAAAAAGACCTTAAAAAGGCTCAGCTGAAAGAAGCTCAGAGTGCTGATCTAGCAGCAGAAAATATCGGTGAGATAGCTGCAGAGATCGCCCTAAGTCCGATAGAAGAGGCTGATAAAGCGGTCTTCCTCTATGCTATCGCTCAAGGAAGCTTCAATCTTAATCTTTACGAAGGCTATCAACAACTCCTCAAACAGTACAAAGAAGGGCTTCTTCGCGAAGCTGAAAAAGTCCAACAGCAACTGGATGCTTTTGAAAGTCAGCTAGAGACTGCTAGTGAAGAGCTGACTGAGGCTGCTCAAGGAGCGATCAAAGAGATCGAAGCTGCTTGTGAGCATGTCGAAGTGTCGACTGCTAAAGAGCTGGAGATGAGAGCGGGGAAAAAGGAGGGGGCGGAGGTAGATGAGATTCGGAATAAGCTGAAGAAGTAAATTTTCGAATTTTCAATTTCCAATTTTCATTCAAGAAACAATTATACAAATTCAAAGAAAACAAACATCAACAATAAAAACAGCTTCTAGCTTCCCGCTTCAAGCCTTCAGCTAAAATCTATGAATATAAAAAAAACCCATCTCAAATCTCAAGAACTCCTCACGAAACGTCTGCTGTTCAAGAGTAGTCTAAATACTTCAAATAGGGGTCTAGAGGATCAAGAAGAGATCAAAACTGCTGATAGCAGCAAAAGTCTGATGGAAAAAGTCGGTCAAGTATACGTGATCGACAACCCTAAGGAGTTTAAAGAAGCCTTTTCTTTTTTAAATGAATTAGAGGGGGTAAATATTAATCTAGAAGAAGTCGTTACTAGTAGAAAAATTGATTCAGATAAAAGAAAAGCAGTTATGGAGGCTTTGGTGGGACGCATGGGATCTATGACCGCTAAAAACACTTGGAACAGAATAAGCGATTTACAGCAATCCCCTCTTTCGGCAGATAAAGAAGTAACTGATACTGCTCGAGATGTCTTAAATACACTCAGCGAAACAGCTCAAAATTATGATGGGACTTCTGATGAAAAAGCAGACAACGAAGCAGATTTTTATAAAAACTTAGCTGACGTAGTAGAGTCAATGGGACTCAAAAAAGATCAGTTGATGCGAACAAATGAACTCACTGGACGTGTAAAGACACTCGAACAAGCACGAAACTTAACTCAGACACGACTGGGACTCTTAAAGTCTCAAGTGAATCACATAGAGGCTCTTGAAAAGACTGCTGAAGAAAAAGGAAGTAGGATAAAACAACTTTGGTTAACTGCAAAAAAAGGCTCATTGGTCTCTACTATAATTGGAGCAACATCTTTAGGGTTTACTGCTGTAGGGGCAACAGCTAACCTGCTTTCAATTGGTTTAGCAGGCTATTTAACACAAAGAATACTTCCAGGATTACAGATTTTTGAAAATAAACACAAAGACCGTTTAAAGACTATCTCCCTTCAAAAAGATCTCATTCAAAAAGGGACTGTCACTCTTACTAAAGGACAGTTCCTCTATGAATTCAAAACAACAACCCCTTTTCGCGTTCAAAAAAACGCTATCATTGATGGACGCGTAGTGAAGTCTGAACAGGGAGAAATAGCACCAAGAAATGCGGTGGTCTCTGGAAATGTTGCTGAAAAAACCGTGGTCAGTCTCCCTATGGTAGACACAGATGGACAAGAAAAACATGCTACTCAAGCAGTGCTTGAAAAGAAGCTGGAAAAACAGCAAGGGAAGCTGGACCGAGTGGTAAACATGCTTTCAGCTCATAGCTCAGATATCTCTGCTATGAAGAGTAGTTTTGATACCAACTTCATGGCTCTCGAAGCGAAAGTAAAAGACGCAAAAAGCATCATGAGTGATATGACTCAACAAATGGCTCTCGCTCAGATGAGAGTGAATAATAAAGAAGATGGAGCTGAGGCAGAGCGTACAAATGCTAAGAAAGCGATGGATGAAGCTCAAAAAGTGATGGATCGAGCTACTGAAGCTATGAAAGCCTTGGAGCGAGTACAACGAGTCTATGGACTCAACGAAAAGTATGCCAAGCAACCAGTACCAGCTGGAGTGTTGAAATCACTCTACGAGCAAACGGTGAATCCCGAAGCTCTTGAGCTGATGCTTGAACTACAGGCAAAAGAAGAGGCAAAAAAACTCCAAGAAAAGCAGAAAGTGAAGGAGGCGCAGGAGACGATCCGAGGGATAGATAAAAAGAAAATGAAAGAGTTTTTGGCAGGGTTCGAGGATGATAGTGAAGGCCGTCAGCTTATGGATCTATTAGAAGATCTAAAAAATCTAAGGGAATTATCAGAGAAGGAAATATTAATTAAACACCCCTTACTAAAAGAGATTCAAAACTCTAATAAAGAGATCTACAAATATCTCATGGCTATTACTCAAGTACCTGTAGGGACTTCATATGCTCAACCAAAAGCAGCAAAAAAGTCAGAGGGGCCGATTGAGTTCATTGGTGAATTAGCTGGAGAATTACAGGCTAAAAGAAAAACTCAAGAAGCAGAACAAAATAAAACTCAAGAGCTTCAAGGTCAGCAAACCGAGAGTACACAAATATCATCTCTTTCACAGAAAATTGAAAGTCTTCAGGAAGTTGTTCAAATACTTGCTGATGCTATGAATGCCAATGCAAGTGCAAGTCTGATCCCAGCAGGTGAATTAAATGTGCCTGAATCATTGCAACAAGATTTGAATAGGTCAGCAGGTGATGCTGCGACCAGCACTGGAAGCTAAATACTCAAAATATAAATAATAAAAAAAGGCCCAGAGGGCCTTTTTTAAATATCTTTTTTATCTTTTCTAGTTCCCTCCTCCGCTAGCTCCATTTCCTTTCTTCTTTTTCTTAGCAGCTTTCTTTTGGGCTGGAGTTTGAGGAGCATTTGGATTTCCAGGTGCCGGCGCAGCTGGAGCTCCTGGAGCAGCAGCCGGACTAGCGCTTGGAGAGCTTTGAGCTGGAGTTCCGCTAGCAGGAGTACTTGCTGAGCTCTGAGCAGCAGCAGCAGGTGCATTACCAGATCCTCCGCTTGGAGGTGTTCCACCAGATCCATTAGAGTTAGATCCATCTACAAACTCACTGGTGAATTCATAATCTTCGATTGCTTTTGCTAATTCTCGATGTCCAAGGTGTACCTCACCTGCACCAATCTTCTTGATCGCAGCACGTATTTCTACGACTTGAGTCTGGATCGTCATCGCTTCATTGAGGATCCGTTCGAGTTCATCAGGATCTTTGTCTGCCTTTTCGAGGATGTCCATGATTTCTACGGAGAGGTAGCTGTCAGCTTCTTCTACACCTGTTGCCAGGTTTAGGGTCTTACGAAGTGAGCTAGCCACTATTTCAGCTCGTTTTCGGGCTGTATAGAGAGCAGCGAGTATCTCAGCTCTATTCCCTGGAGCATTTGGGTTGAGATCTTGCCAGAGTTTTGCGATTTCTTCTTCTACTTTTTGGTCGAGGCTTTCTTCGAGTTCTGCAAAGAGATCTTCAACTTCTGCACGAGCATCTGAAGAATCACGATTGTCTTTCCTTACCATACTTGCTGATATTTCTGCTCTTGCTGACATATACCAGTCTTGTTGTTGGAGCTCTTCTTTGATTTCTATTCGTTTTCGAGTAGCTCTCGGCAATGGTGTGCTTCCTTCTGTGATGTCTTTGAGGAGTTGCTCTATAGCCTCTATTTTTTCTAATTCAGCTATAAGTTCAACAGAAAGAATTGATTTTGCTACTGATATGAGTTGATCTGCAGTCATGACCATCTCCTGGTGCTTTTGGTAAAGCTCGGAAAGTGCCTGCATGAGTTCATCACTCACAAGATTTTGACTATCCTCATCACTAATGCGATCAGTCTCGGAAATAGCTTTTTTGATAGTCTCAGAAATCTGAGAGAGGATAAGAACAGCAGCTTTACTGGTCATTTCCCCAGATTCAAAAAGTCCTGTGAGCTTTCTTTTAAGTTCAGAAAAGCGAGCTTCATTATCAGGATATTCAGAATTATCTGGGATAGTAGGAAGTAAGTCTCGTTCAATTTGAGTGAGGGTTGATCGTTCTTGTTCAACGGCATTTTTTCCAGGGATATCATCGAAGATCTGCTCTGTCATTGCACGTGCAGCACTCAGTGCCTTCATCCATTCTTGAGTCGCTTCAAGCTTCTTTGGATTAGCAGATACGAGATCATCTACTGCATCAGCTACTTCAAGTACCTGGTTTTCAACAAAGCCAGCATTATCATGGATTCTAAGCTGCTCAGCTTGAGCTTCAGAAGCATGATTTTCTAGCTCCTCTAGAGGAGGAGTATTTAAGTTGAGGTCTTCGAGTGTAGTTGGCATGGGTGTTGAATTTAAGAAGAAAGAAATATACGTTGTTTGTGAAAGGTTGTCAAGTTATGACGCTGTATCTGTCAGACATATGTCTTCTAGCTTGCCATGTGGACGATCATAACACTTCAAAACACGTCCTGGAGCTATAGACCATCTCTTGTCCAAACTCTGGATAACAATTTTTTTCCTCAGAGCATCTAGGAGTACCTGCATATTCACGAGTGCGATGTCGAGATACATATCAGCGATATTCCCATCTAAAGCTCCTTGTTTGGAGAGGACATCTCTCAATCCATAACGAGCCTTTCCGATGTTTGGGAGGCCAGCTAAATCTGTGATAGCAAATTCATCTCGCAAAGTTTCTACTATATTGGCATATTCCTTCTTAACATCACTTTTGCTGACTAATGAGAGAGTTGCTACACCAACTTGTCTCCCATCATATTCAGGATCTATATGATTGAGGTCATAGTTTGTAGCGAGTCCATTTTCATAGAGGTCAGCAATTGCTCTATAGATGTATTCCAGT
Source organism: uncultured Candidatus Peribacteria bacterium (assembly GCA_964352145.1). Taxonomy (GTDB): domain Bacteria; phylum Patescibacteriota; class Gracilibacteria; order JAUYGZ01; family JAUYGZ01; genus CAYGQA01. Next base: position 154,879 of record CAYGQA010000001.1, on the reverse strand, counting down.
AGATTTGGTTCAGCTATGAAGCGAATCATTTTTTCAGGAGTATATGGCAAGCTTGTTTGAAGTTTGGCATCGAGACGAGCGCTAATATCCGCATCAGGATAGATTCTGAAAACTTCTTGGAAAAAGTCACCACGGTACCTCGGATCAGCAATGCGTTCATACACCCCATACAGGTGACGGGTCTGTGCATATCGAGGAGCCGAATAGCTCAATTGAGCCAGTTTTTCAAAGTTTCTTCGCTGCCATTCGTAGGATAGCTCAGGGTCATAAGCAACTTGCTCAGGAGCTTGGGCTGGCTGTAAGGCTTGAACAGGAGGAGTAGATACTGGTGCTTGGACAGCTGAACCAGTAGTGCTGAGTTGTTGCTGCACTTGAACTCGTTGGGTAGCTACTACTTCAGACACTTTAAAATTTGGAAATGAATGCTGAATAACTTTTGCTAGGACATCCTTAAATCGTTCAGGCACTGGAGTCTGGTGGCCCATTTGATCACGCCAAAAAATTTCTAAAGATGTACTTAGTTCTCTATATATCTCGTCCAGGCTCTTTCCTGATTGGCTAGCTTGTTGAACTTTTGTAGGGAGTTCATTAAAGAAAGCCAGTGAGAGCTGCTTTTTTTGTGATTCTGGTTTGCTATGAGTTTCTGCCATAGTACTGAGAAATAAGAATAATATTATAGATTAAAATTTATAATTGTCAATAGGTTGGAGCTAATGACTCAAGAAGCACTAAGCTTGTTGTTGACTTTTGACAAATATAAAATATAATGAATACTAATATTTTAGCATGAGTGAACTGTCTTCATTATCATCTCTTAGTCATCAAGATCTTTCGGAAGCACTTAAAAATGCAGAAAGAGAACGATTTAGCATGTCTCGAGAAGAAGCAGTGAAGACTGCTCAGCAAGTAAAAATCCAAAGACTTAAAGAGCTATTAGCGAGTGGTACTCTGGATCAAGAGCAACAAGCATTTTATTCCAACTTGTTACATCTCCTAGAAGCACAACTTAGGGGACCTTTGAGTACAGATCAAAGTCGTGAACTCGGAAGAATAACAAAAATACTGCTTACATTGAGATTACAACAGCAGTCTCAAAGAGTTGAAATAGGACATGCACTCGCAGCTCAATCAACTTCAGCTCAAAAAGTAAGACCAAGCAGTCCCCCGCAGGTGCCACAAGAAGCTAACAATACGAGTGCAGCAAGTAGCTCAGGTTCACAAACAAATCCTCCACCATCTCCAATCCAAAGTACTGATTTAAACAGCACTCCTGCTCCTAGCACCGACAACACCCCTCTCCCTTCAGGAATCTCTCCAGAGCTCCAGACAAACTTAGAAGAACTCTTCATTGATTGGAAGTATGCGACAGTGAGATATGAGGTCCTGGAAAGCTTAGCCTTGGATCATATAGTAGAAGTCTTAGAGGAGTATCAAAAAGTGAGAGTCCGCATAGCTACTATGACTCGTGAATTGCGTAAACTACCAGATGCTCATGTAGGAGTAAGAAGGCATCTTTTTATCTTAGAACAGGGAGAAGAAAATATGAGGAGATTAGAGAGAGAAAAAAGCCCAAGAGCTATGCTCTATCAAACGACAGAATCTCTAAGAAAACTTATAGCAGGAGAGTGGCCTCTGTCTCGAGAAGCATTAAAAGAAATCAATACTCAGATAGATCAACTCAGGCCATTAGTTGATTCCTCAGGTCAGGATCATCTCGATAGTCTCCATGATGATTATAAAAAAGTTTTCAAGCTCAATAATATATATGATTCAAAAAGAGTAGGAATTCCTACGATTGCACTTGAGACGATTACTGAAAACTATCGTGCCTTTGCGATGCTCTACATTCGCAAGCTTGAGATAATGTTTGGTTACAGCATGAGAGAACAGGCAAGCCTTGAAGAAAAAGCATTCTTACAAGATCTCATCGATGATATCGACAGACTTGAATCAGAATATGCAGGATATTTACAGTCTTAATAAGTTGTTAAATATTGACAACTATAAAAATCTAAGGTATAAATCAAGCTAAAACATAATTATCAAACCATGCTTCCAAATTTTCCAATTTTTACTGCCTCTATGAGTCTCATCGCTAAAAGATTCCTCTTCCTAGATACTCCTGAGGGTACCAACTATAAGATCTCATCAGGAACCCTGAAAACAGATGCAACTGGTAAACCACTACAAGTACCGACTAGTAGCGAAGCTAGTGCAAGCTGGGAACAGCTCAAAAAAGGAGCAGAAACACTACAAGAAGCCGTATCTATCAGTAGCTCAGATCAAGAGGCTATCAGAAAGAAAGTATCTGAGCTCTTAAAAGGAGTGGATGATAAGAGCTTTCTCGAACTCATCAGAGGCATCGAAGAGGATGCAAAGGAGCAAGGAAAAGCAGAGAGCGTGAATACAGAGCTCTTGGCCTCAAAAAAAGAACTGCTAACAGAAAAAGAAGCTCGAAAAAAAGCCTTGGAAGACAACAAGAAGGATGTAGACGGAGAAAAAGAAAAACTTGAAGGAATGTATGAACAGGTCAAGAACATGCTCCAAAAAATCAAAATGGATGAAGCGAGGTTGCGGCTCGAAGACCAAGAAGACAGAGCTCTCATGGGAATGCTCGAAGGAAGTCTCGGAGGAGCATCAGCTACCTCGAGTAAGTACAGTAGACCTGGGAATAGATCTTCTCATGCTGCTAGCATTGAAGAGTTTTTAACAACAAATATCTCTAGGAATGATGCCGCTCAAGCAACCCTTAGAGAGCTTAAAGGGGAAATAGAGTCTCTTCTCGGGATCAATGATGATGAAATGGAGATGCTGCTAGCCTTGGATACTAACGAATTTGACAAAGCATTCACCTCTAAGATGCAGGAGAAAGCTCGTATGAAACAACTAACTCAAAGATTAGAAAAAATAGCAGCAGATATGATTGCCCTCTCTACAAAAATCAGTACTCTCAAAACAGAAATAGACGAAGCTGAGACTAAAGGAACAAGCGCAGAAGCAACTGAAAAGGCTCTAAAAGAGCGTCTCAAGAAAAGGAGAGCAGCACTTGAGGCAGCAAAATCTTTCACTCAGATCAAAGATATCCTGACAGCTATGATTGCTACTCGTGAAGCAGTGGATAGTCTTTATGAAGAAGTAGATCAAGCCTGCCAGCCGTATGAGACGCTGAGTATCACTCATGAACAATTTGAAGCCTTCAAAAGATCTCTGGAAGCAAAAAATGCAGAACTCTCTGATGATCTACTGAGTCTCTATAGTGAAGCAAAAGAAGACCTTTTACAGAGAGTAAAAATAATGGATAAGGACTTTAGTCTGGATGCTGAGTTCGACGCCAAAGAGAAGGCATTCAAAGCAGAAATACAGAAGCGAAAAAATGTGAGCTGTGATCTGACTAAGCTTAAAGAAGATCCAGATAAAACGGTGAGAAGCTTCTTCGACGCAAGTGCTGAAAAAAAGAACTACAGACAACTCTTCAGCAGCTTTAATCAACTCATACTCGAGCTAGCTATTCAGGCAAAAGAAAGCATGAAAAAGAGCCCAAGAGCTGTAGCTGCTATCGACCAAATCTACTCTCAAAAAGAAGCTGAAATAAGCGGTATCAGAGAAGGTTTCGAGGGAGAAATAGATCTGCAACTGCAGTGGTTTGCTGAACAAGTCAAATCAGGTGCTCAAGGAGCGACCACCAAGACCTTCAGCGATGATCAAGAAAAAGTACTCTCGGAAAATATGGATGGAGTTCAAAAGAAAGCAGTAGAAGAAAGCCTCATACCGATCCTCAAGACGATGCTTTCTGCAGAAGAAATGAAGAAACTAGAAAAAGAAGGAGCAATCTCTATCAGCATAGATCATATCGGTATAGAACCCCTGAGTTTCACGATCAGTAAAGCAAAGGAGCTCGATACTACAGTCGATCCACCAGCTGAGGTCATGAGCTATCAGATCAATGCTGCTCGGCCACATGAAGCAATGCTAGGAGATCGACCTGATCATCATTTCTATGGGACCCTCAAGAGTTTCTTCTCTGCCATGCAGCGTGGTGAATTAGAAATGGAAAAATGGAAAATAACGGTTACTGAAAAAAAGTAGTGAATATCATTATTCAATCTCATGAATCCTAAGCCGCCAGCACAGGTCTATGCTCTTCCTACAAACGAAGCAAATCGTTTGCATACAAGCATGGGCCTTAGCATTCATGGCTTTACGGCCCTTCAAGCGGAGTTCCAGAGAGTTCAAGCTCAGCTGCAAGTATCAAGGGATGCGAGGCCTTTATTAGAGCTTGCTTCACAGATGAGCTCAATGTCTAGTAAACTCGCAAATCTAGCCAATACTTCAGACCATGCTCAATCTTCTGATCAGCTCGGTCAAGTGCTTGCTGATCAAAAGAAACTCTTACAAGAGTATGGAAGCCTGTTGAAGAAAAACGCTACACTTGCTCAACAAAAAAAAGTGCTTTTTAATGAAGAAACACAAAAAAAGAAAGCATGGTTGAAAGAAAAAACTGACGAATTACAAGAGCTCAGAGCCATCAAAAGTGCAGTAGAACAAGCGAGTAGTGCTTCTTCTGTGTCTGGCAAATACCAAGCAAAAAAGAAAGACCAAGCAAGTACCGATTCGACAGAAAACGAGAGTGCTCCTCAGGAGATGTCCCCTCTTTCACGAGAAAGGGAGGCGAGTATCAGTACTCTGGAAAAAGATGTCCTCAATTCCGCTAAAAGACTTCTTCATCATCTTACAAACGCAGAATACAGGACTCGAAGCACAGTATCAGTGACTGAGCAGATGATCACAGATCCAGAGCAATGGGTGACAAGATTCGAGGCTGAAGCCATGGAAGACCTGGATCAATCTATCAGTGACTTCAAAGCATTGATCCAAAGGAGCGAGCAAGACCTCATCATTCTAGAGAATCAGATCAATACTCCCCTGTCGGGCTCTTCATCCGATCAATCCAATCAAGAGTTAACATCAAGTATACGTGAAGCTTCGCAGCAGCTCCATGAAGCGGCTGGTTTTGTGGAGGTGTTGAAACACATCCTTCCCATTTGCGAAAGCATTCATCTTCAAGTGCTCGAACAAGTCCGACTCTATCAAACTGGCGAATTTATTGATCCAATGGCTGGTAGACGGCAGCTAGACCAAGAGAAGGAAATAGCTGTCCAGACCGCAGTCGAAATAGTGAAGGAAGCAAGAGCAATAAAAAATCGAATAGATGAAAAAACGAAGGGGATTCTTTCAGAGTCTAAAAGCTTAAAAGTTGAAAATGCAGCTCTGAAAGAACGACTCAAAGAACTTGAGGGAAAACTGCGAACACTTCTCGATAGAATAAGCACTTTAGAAAAGCAAACACGAGAACTCGAAGAGCTCCTTACAGACATGAAAAGAGAAAAGAAAGAGAAGCAAACTCATCATCGTGAAGACCAAAGGGAGTGGGAAAGGAAAGAAGGAGTCCTTAAGGAGCAAATAGAGAGGCTTAGACAAGAGCTCATCAACAGAAGTACAGAGCTCAGCATCTTGGCAAACACAGCTCCAATGCAAGCTCCTGCTACTACTCAGCCACCGATCATCATCCATCCACCAGTTGTTCCAGCAGCTCCGAGTATTGACCTAAGCCCTCTATTCACAGAGCTAAGAGGATTGGGTGATTTGATCAGAAATCAGGGACAAGCTGAAGCAGGTCAACCTATCGTCATCAACTCCCCTGCTCCGGATAATTCAACAATGCTCTTGGTCCTCGAAAAAATAATGTCGAGTCTTTCAGGGATTCCTAATGCTCTCAAGGAGTTAAAAAACCAAGCTCCAGATCCAGACACTGCTTCTGCTGAAGAGATCAAGAAACACAAAACTCAAATCGCTGAGCTGGAAGATCAAGTACAGTCTTTGAATGGAGTGATGGAGAGATTGAAACAAGAAGCCAATACCTTTTATCTCAATTGGCAGAGAGAAGCACAAAATAATCAAGCCTTACGCAGAGAAATGATCGCACTGCAAAAGAAGTTTGATTTCTCTTCAGCACGATTAGAAACGGTACGTATCGCCCTTTCAGAGACACTGAAAGAACGAGATGAAGCCGGAGACGATCGAGACAGCATGATGGATCAGAGAGATACTGCGCAAAGAGAACGAAACGAGGCAAAAGCAGAGAGAGATACTGCTATACAAGCGAAGAAAAATGCAGAAAAGGAAACTGAAAAAGCAGAACAAGAGCGAGACAGGGAAAAGAAGGCTAAGAATGCAGCAGAAGAAAAGAGAGAAGAAGCTGAAGAAGCCAAGAAACAAGCTGAAAGAGAAGTTGATGAAGAGCAAAAGAAATCAGAAGCTGCAATGGACTCAAGTAAAGACGCTCAGAAAGAGAAACAAAAAGCTGAGAGAGAAAGAGATAAGGCCGAAGAGGCAAAAGCACAAGCAGAAACTGAACGTGATGAAGCCAATGCCTCACGAGAAAAAACCCAGCAAGAGCTTGAGCAATTCAAATCTGCTGGAAAAACTCTTTTTAGCAGATACAGAAGAGAGGCCACAGACCTGAAAGTCAAATTAGCAGAAAAGGATCAAATAATTGCTAGGCTTGAAGCCGAGAAAGCTGAACTAAAAGCACAACTCGCAGCAGCACTGGCGAACTCAGGAAATCCTGTCGCTACCGAAACAGTGAGTTCACCTGAGACTTCAAGCATGACCATACGCATGCTCAATCCAAACGCACAAAGATCTACGCATCGCTTCCATCCTGGAGAAGTGAAACTGGAGACGATGAATATGAATACCAGATTACAAAACATTCAGTTCATCGCAGAAAACCTAGGCTTAAGTGCCGTACAAACCATGAGTATGATCGCCTTTGCTATGCCTGATATCGAACTCATCAGAGATATCTATCATACAGCCTGGATGTACAATGATAGTAATGTTGCATATGGAGAACACTTTCTTCTGAACTCTGAAAGAGGTTCAGGATCTCAGTTAGTGAAGTTTATCCAAGCGAAGGTGGCCGATAGAAATCTCCCCTATCTTGAATCCTCAGAAAATGAAGTCATGCTTTTTTCTTTAGCACAGTCTTGGCAAAAAAGAGCTCTTCTCTTAAAAGAAAAGAAAGAAGAGCACAAGCGAAGAGAGAGCTTTCTAAAAAGAAGAATAGCTAGTCCACCGGATGAAGATCTCCTTGTAAGAGAGCTTGTACTCCACACTAACGAAGACTTAAAAAGAAAGAAACAAAGGCAGTTGCCAAGCAATTTTTGCCGAAGGGAACATGAGTCTTTAGAGATGTCTCTAGCTCGTCTGATCTCCAAGATGATGCCTGATAAAGAATCCACAGGGGTGAAAATCCTCAATGCGGTGTTAAAAGTCAGACGTACTGTTCCTCGTAAAAGAGCGTTTCAAGAAGCTAGTAAAGAAGAGGAAATGAAGTTGATTAAGAGGGAAATGAAAGGAGTGATTACTGAATGAGAGCAAGCTTAAGGCCTCTGTGTAAAAATAGCATTAGCATTATCATAGTTGCAATTCGCCTCAATACCCTCCAATAATTCAACAAGCTCTTTAAGTTGCCATACTTGAGTCATATTATTAACTCTGGAAGCAAAATTATTGCCTTGGTTAGATAAATAAACCGTTTTTCTTTGACCAAAAACAATTCTTGTAGCTGATTGTAGAGTTGTCCTAACGTCCCCAAAAGTATTACTATTAAGACGAACATAAGCAGCCTGACGGTTTGCTACAGAACTTAAGTTTGTATTGAATGCATTGAAGAGTCTAACGGCTTTATTTCTCAGCTGGATTCTTTCGTTTTCAAGACTATTTTTATTTTCATTAAGTACGAATGGGTTGGAAGGGTTTTTAATTTTTGAAATCTTGGTGATGATTGCAGTACGTTGTTGTTCGGTAATACTTCGAAGATATTCGTCGAAATTGTTTGCGTTTGGGTTCAATGCGGTAAAAGATGGAATATTTCCCTGCCCTATAGGACTCAAGCACTCCGGATGATTTTTAATCAAAGTAGAAATTTCATTGTCTTCGATTTTCTCGAGCTCTTGATAGATTTTTTCTGAATCATTACGGAAAAATTCTATTTCACCATTTCTCACAAAGGCAGAATTCCTCAGTTCGACTAAAAGATGTCTGATCTCAGATATTGTCTTCCCATCGACAACATCATTGAGCGCTTGAGAAAATGTGAGACCACCTGCAACACTGAGATCAAAAGTTCGTGAAGATTTCCCAAAGACTTCCTGAGCTATTTTTATGAGTACAGGGTTTGGATCATTATCAAGGAGGTTTTGTAGGTCTCCATTCAGAGTATTATACACAGCTGCGATTTGAACTCTTATAGGAGTCAGTCTATCTACTAAATTTCCTTCATTATCTATCTGTAACCCTCTGGCATCTTCAAGTATCGCCAATGCATATCCAGTTTCTTGAGGGCTGATCCTCTTGGTCCAAGAATCAATATCTTCTCCATTACGAGGCGCAGAAGGGATGGTCCCATCATAGGGCAGTTGGTTTCCAGTATTATGAGCATCTAGGTTTTGTTGTTGAGCATAGGCTACTAAAAGACTTGGGTTTCTGCGGATACGTTTCGCAGTTTCTTTGTTGCTGAGCTCCATATCTGATAGCACAGACATCAAGCTTGATTGAATGATACTCCCTTCTCGCCCATCCATCTCCTTCAAAATTGCCAATCGAAAAGATTCTCTCCAAGCATTATTATCTGGCAGTGCATGCAGTGAATCAACCACGGCCACCATCCTGACAGCTTTTCTCCTGAAATCAGGAGTCAGAACTATCGCAGCTGGCAGATTAGGGTTATTCAAAAAGTTTCGAAGTTGCGTTTCTTCAGCATTATCCAAAGTATGAACTTCTTTCATAATATCGTCCCCGAGACCAATAGTCTGGAGAGTAGTTTGATGGTTTTTGACATGATTGAGGTCATCTGACTGTGCAAGACGTACGAGATCTGCTTCAGCATCGGTATCATCATCCACTCCGGAAACACCCAGAGCATGCAGTTGTTGTACCACAAAATCATTAGTAATAGGTCCAGGAGCAGTGATGCGTTTAGCATAGTTTCCTTCAGAGACTCTATAAAGAGTCATCATAGTTGCTAGAGACTGCATACGTTGATCGAGCTGATTTCTTTCAGCTTCATTCGGAGCATCGATGATAGCCTGCTTATAATCATTATATTGTCGTTGAAGTACTGCAAGTTTCCCAGCATTTTCTAGTCGTAGACCTTCGAGACGTTTATCTGCATTCAAGACTGCTCTTCTTCGTTCACGTACTACATCACTTTCCTCTTGTCTTCTGATCACACGTTCGTGTCCCCAAGCTGTAAACCAATGGCGAACATGCTGAACGAGTTCTTTAGGTTTTCGGAAGAACTTCCCGATCGCTCCTAGGGTACCTCCACCGACTAAGATTGATGCAGCACCGATACCTAAACCTGTCCATGTTGCAGGTCCACCGATTAATGCTCCTAGACCACCTAAACCAGCGATACCTCCGACAAGGCCGAGTGTTTTGGCAGCATTACCAAGCCAACCGGACATCTTTTGATCAAAACGAACTTTTTCTTCTTGAAAGAGTGTTTTTTCGGTATTGTGAGCTTCGAGGGCAGATTTTGCTCGGTGAATTTCTGCTTGAGAGATATCTAAACGGTTCTGGAGTTCTTCTCTTTGATGTGTGAGTTCCAGGTATTCAGTAGCACTATTTGGAGCATTTAAGTGAATTTCTCCTAGTAAGGCCTGAGTTTCAGTAGAAAGCCTATTTCCGGGTCCTCCCCCACCGGTGAGATGAGCCAGAGCAAAAGCAAAATTTGGCGGGGCTTGTTGAGCGGTAATGTCATCCATTTCTAGTTGAGCTTCTTGCTGTAGTTGACCTCTCATTAGAGCAAGCTCATCAGTTCTGATTTGATTAATGATTCCAGGGTTTACAGTCCCTCCTGCGGCAGCGATATAGGTCCTATAAATAGGATGGTTCCCATACCATGACATGATATTTCGATTTAATGTCTTGATATCTCCAGCCTGTCTAAGATCATGAATAGTCTTGATACGTGTCGCTATCTGCTCCGAAGACTGATTATCACCAGCTGATGAAAGGATTTCATCGACCTTCAAACGAGTCGCTGCCTTTTGTATTTCAGATTGCTCTTGTTGTGGGCTATATGAAGGAGCCTTTTTTTCATCATCAGGTGCAGCAGCATCAGGTAAATTAGTAGTCTTATAGACCATACGTTTACTCAGGAATTCCTGACCGATCTGATGATATCGGAAGAGTTTCATAGGTTTACGAAAGGCTTTTTTTAATATTCTTGATAGAGACTTCATGCTTCTCTTTTCTTGCTTTTTCAGCCTGAACAGCAGCAAGGTGGATGAGCTCGTCAGTATCGTGCTTGAGGTCTAGCATATGCTGAGCTGCGACTTGATCAAGTTGTTCATCTAAGGCAGCTATTTGAGCTTCTAGAGCTGCTATATCAGCTTCTTTATGAGAAATAAGAGCTTCTTGTTCTTGTGAGAATTCCTCCATATCTCTCTGGATATCTTCCATCGTCTGCATGGAAAAAGAACCATCTGCTATCAGATAGAGGTAAAACAATTTTTTATCATCAGAGATCCCAGAACGAACTAAAGCTGGAATGATCTTTTCCAGGCTCTCAGCCAGCTCTCGCTGCATTTTTTCTTGATCAATTTGATCATTTTCTTGAGTTTTTTTCGACATTTTTTGTTTTTATTTCTTATCATTATAGCATATTTATGGGGATATAGGAAGGATCTTAAGGGTATAACAAAGACAAGGAGCATAACGAGTATAAGGAATTTAAGGAGTGTAAGGGCTTGTCAAATACAGCTCAAAGCTCCGCTGAGGAGCTATCTAAGCTTCTCTCCTCATAGGAGAGATCCCGCCACGCAAGTGAGCGGGAGAGAGGTTTGGCCTTTGGCCCTTATCACTTTGCCCTTATGAATTTTGGCCCTTAAAACACTACCTATAAAACACCTTTTCCCCATCCACACTGAGATCAATCCGCTCTGTTTGACTGAAATCAATGACCTCTTTACTTTTTTTGAGTTTGGTAAATTGATCATCTAAATCTCTCCGCAGATCTAAGAGCACAGTAAATTGGTGCTCTGGATCTTCATTGATGACGAGTTCTTCTGCCTCAGGGTCCTCAACAGCTGCTGTAGCAAGCTCAGGTTTACTATCAAGGCTCAACTCACCTGCTACTTGGACATATTGTGCTTGGATGACTTTACGTCCCAGGACTTTTTCTAGCTCCGAGATAGCTTCCAAGATTTTCTTTAATTCCACAGGATCTAAGATTTTCAATCCAACCGCAACATCGAAAACTTTTCTCGGTTCATTGATGATCAATGGTTCTACTGGAGGTGTTTCAAAAGGTTGAATAAAAGTCAGAAGCTTCTCTTCACGTTCTGCAGAGATCTCAGGTATAGGCTCTGAAGTTTCAGGAGTTATTTCTTCAGGTTGAGCAACTCCATTAGCTCTTTCAGATAATACTGAAGCTGTCAGAGACTCGGGAACAATAGGTTCAGGAAGGGGTTCGGGAGTCTCAGGTACGGTTTCGACCACTTCTGGGACGACCAAGCTATCAGCTATTGATGCCGTTTCTGCGGCTTCTATCCCAGCAAAAACAGGGTTAAGTATCAAATCAAAGATTGGTAAGCCTAGCTTCCGATTATCAAAACCTATCACCACCCCATTTTCATTGATGTAGTACTTCTTCCCTTCATGTTTGATGACTGCTACGAGCTCATATCCTATTGCTTCACAGAGTATTTTTTTCTGAAAAATATTTCGACTACAAGCTACCGAAGACACGTCTGGAAACTGCTCGTAGGTCTGAGTCTCTACATCTAGGGTTTTTATAAGCAAAGTATTAAACCCAAGTACTTGCTCTGACACGGCAATTTTCACTTGGTCGACATTGATATCCTTATATTGAGAAGTGATTTCAACATCTTGGACGATGAAGACAGGAGTAAAAAGAACTCCATAAATAGTCCCCGAAAGCAAAGCAACTGCAGCTAAAAACACTAAAAATTTCCCAGCTAAAACTTGTTTCAATTTCAAAAAAGGACTTCTCTTTCGCTGCATATCCCAGCGCTTACTTGAAAAGTTCTTACGGGCTGAACGACGTTTTATACTTCGTCGACGAAACATGTATTAAGTAAAAAATAAAAAGTAAAAATACTCTCAGCTTCAAGCTTCAAGCTTCAAGCATTTTCATTAGCATTCTCATAATACTTACAAAATCGAGAATAGCTTATTTCTTCTCTCCTGCAACCGCTTTCAAAAAAAGATCTTGCAGCTTTTGCTCATTGACTGAGTTCATATCCAAAACAAGATCATCTCTCCCTTTGTCATTCATGAAATGCTTCACTTTATCTTGATAAGAAAGGGCAATGCTTGGGATTCGCAATCGGTCAGCCAAGATTAAAGAGTGAAGCCTCATCCCTATCAGACACTCACATTCAGATAGTTTCAGTACGATATCCTTCCATTCTGTGATGACTCTTAATCGAGGATTTAGTTTTTTGTATACTTCTCGATCATCATCACCTTTACTCTGGAAAGCAAAAGCAACAAATTTATAGCCTCGAGTTTCCTTCTGTTCCATAAAAGATCTTAAGGCAACTAGTAGAGATTCATTGAGTTCCCATCGACACAAAGCGAGTCCAATCATTTTCATTTTCTTGGTAGATGTCTTGGGGAGCGCTGCTTGGTAGGCTAGATCTGCTACCAGTTCAGCTTTTAATCCGAGCGATTCGATGAATCGTAGAGAAGAAGTATCCCGGACGGATATGTTTTCAGCTCCCTTAAGAAAGGGAGTAAAAAGCTTTTGTGACCATTTCCGAGAAAGCTCAAAAGAATTAGCGATGAATTCATAAGGCTTTTTAGATTCAGAGATTCTTTTTAGTTGAGCAAACCAAAGGCTTACCGCTTTGATCCTCCGATCGACTAATATTCCTCCTCCTCCTATCAGCACTCGATCAACACTTTGGAGAGCCTCTGTGCTTTCTTTTATTCTTTTTCGATGATTTTGGAAGACAAGCGCATTGACGATAGACCTCATCCCACCAGGAAAAAACCTATGAGCTTCTATTCCAAAGAGTTTCTGTACATGTTGAGGGTTTCCACAAAACACGACTAATTCATCTCCTGAAAACTGTTTCATAAGTCCCTGAAGGATCATGTCATCACCTCTATTATCGACTCCAAAATTTCCAAATACAGCAATGCGCATGGGTAGTATTAGACCCAAGTATTGTAACATGGACTCAGTCTATATTTTTCGGATTTATTAAGCTTCGAGTTGAATCACTCACATCTCTCTTACTAAGGAGATATCCCGTAGTGTTCAGCGACTCGGGAGAGTTGTCCCACACGAAGCTTAAACAACAAAAAAACCTGAACCGATTGGTTCAGGTTTTAAATCTCTAGGTTTTGCTTACGAATTATTCAGCTTTTTCTTCTTTCGCTTCTTCAGCAGGAGCCTCTTCTTTTGCTTCCTCTTCTTTCGCTTCTTCTTTTACTTCCTCAGTTTTGGCCTCTTCAACTGGAGCTTCTTCTTTTGCTTCTTCAGCTTTCGCTTCTTCAGCTGGAGCTTCAGTTACAGGAGTTTCGCTAGCCTCTGCTGCTTCTTCTTCAACAATTTCTTCTTCAGGTGCACTTGTAGGTTCGAACACTTGTCCTTCAAGAAGTGTTGTACGGAGACGAGCAGCTTTACCAGTACGAGTTCGTAGGTAGTAGAGCTTACTTCGTCGTACCTTTGCTTGTTTAGTGACTTCTACTTTAGCGATCAATGGAGAGTGTATTGCAAATACTCTTTCTACTCCAATACCATCTACAACTTTACGTACAGTAATAGTTCCACTTACTCCAGTCCCATTTCTCATTTGTATGATAATACCTTCGAAGACCTGAATTCTTTCTTTTTCTCCTTCTTTAATTCGTTGGTGGATACGCACAGTCTGTCCCACTTTAAATGTTGGGAGATTCTGTTTTAAGCTTGATTGTGATATAGCTGCAAGAGCTGAGTCCATGTCGTTGTTATAAAAAATATACGGATCGTCTCAAATGACCTGATGAAGCAGTGTTGCTATTGTCTCGAAAGCTCTAACACTAGCCAAGAAACTTATTTAACTGAGTCTTCAATTTATTGAGCCCTACGATATTATCAGGGTCTTTAAGCATGTCAACGATAAATTTGTCGTTGAGGCGTAATCTATACAAGAAATCGTCTTTAGAGAGGATTCCAAAACGGAGATCTTTACGGTCTTTATACTCTTCTTTCAAGAATTCACTGAGCGCTTCATTTTCTAGCTGTCCGATGACAAGGATATCCAGACTACCCTTTCCTTTTCCTTCTTTATCTCGGAAAACACCAGAAAAAAGTACAAAAGAGATTTCTCCAAGTTTCTGCAGTTTTTTTACCATTTCTTTCTTTGGATCTGTACATTTATGGACCATCGCTCTCAATTCATCCAGTATCAAAAAGTCTTCATTTACATAATAGTACTTCTTTCGGTTTTTAGAACGAGACTTAAGCAGTCCTATTTTCTTTAAATTATTCAACTCCCTTCGAATAGAATTGATCTGTTCATCAAGCTTACGAGTCAGTTCTCGTATAAAAAATTCTTCACCTGTACTAGAAAGGAAGGCTATTAAAAGTTTGACTCTCGTATTGGAACTGAAAAGTGCTTTCAGCATAGAATAATTTATGTACACATGATTTATACATCACCTAGAATATTATTCAAGTGTATTTTGTTTTTTCAGGAAAATTGTTCATATATAAAATATGATCAGTTAAAGGATTTATCATATGAGCTTGATAAATATGAACAATTAAATTACTCATATATTGAACACAAAAATTGTTCTATAGAGAGCTCTAGCAATTCTGAGCCTTGAGAGCTGCTCGGAAGCTTCCCAGTCTTGATACGAAAATCCATCTGAGCAAGTGTGGCATGAGCTTTCTTGAGTTGTTCAAACCGAAAGCACTCCGCTTGTTGTACTAGCATTCCCACTTGAAAAGGAGCAAGCTTCATTTTCTTTTGAAGTGCAGGACGAGGCATGTTTCTATCAAGTAAAGACCTCATTTGAAGTAGGAGTCGAAGTTGTCTGACTAACATAAAGAACACCATCATAGGATCTTGACCTGTCTGGAAGAGTTTTTCAAATGACTGCAGAGTCTCATGCTTGCTTGCCTTCCCCATGAGGTCCAAGCTTTGGAAGATCTTCCCCTCTGGAGTAGGGCTGACAAACTTTTTGATATCCTCTGTGGATATACTACTTCTTTCAAGAAGCTGGAGTTTTTTAAGTTCAGCATCGATACGGACGATGTCCTCACCACAATACAAGATCAAAAGAGGCACTGCTTGAGCTTGGATCTGCAGACCACTTTTTGACATTCTCTCAGAAACCCAGCTTTGCAGATCTCTCCCTTTAGGGAGTACAAAGTTTTCAAGTGTCGAGTTTTTAGATAACCATTTATAAAAGCGCCCTCTTTTATCTGGCTTAGCTGAGACAAAGATCACTAAGCTGGTCTCAGGAACATTTTTAAGGATCTCTTCCAGTGCATCAGTCTCAATCTTTCTTTTGCTATTTGCAGGCAAGGGCAAATCTTTGATCACAATCATTCTTTTATCTGCCAAAAAAGGCTGAGAATCAATAGTATTGATGATATTCCCAATATCAGATGAAGCGATGTTCTCAAAAACCTCAAGATTCGAAGAATCATGTTTTTTTACGAATTCTCTTTGCCAAAATTTCAGCTTATCTTCTAGAGCTGGAGTATTTTCGCCGGTGAAGAAGAATAATGAAGGCATAAATTTTCGAATTTTCAGAATTATCGAATCAGAAGGGATACAAAAGATAGCTGAAATCAAAAGAAAATCAAAATCTGCACTAATTCAATCTGTCTCTCCGAGGAAGCGAAGGAGGCTGTACTATAATCAAAACTTGTCTCATGATCAAAAAGTTCGGTAGGTATCCGATTTCATTCCAAAAAACATCTCAGTGCTCTCCTGAGGAGGAGAGCTTTGTAAGCTGTAGTGAGCAAAGAGTGGTTCTTTGCAATCCAAGCTAAACCACTCCTTCGCCTTTCAAGGCTCTTTCTCTCCTAATAGTAGAGGTCTGGATTAATTAGGTTTTGATTTTACTGATTTACCTAAAAATATCTCAGTGCTCTCCTCATAGGAGAGCTTTGTGAACTATAGTGAGCAATGAGTGGTTCTTTCTTAAAGCTCCCGTCCGGGCACA
>CAYGQA010000001.1:66755-138513 GCA_964352145.1 uncultured Candidatus Peribacteria bacterium | reverse complement strand
AAATATCTTTCCGATTCACTTCCTCCTTTTAGTCGTCATTCATCGCAAATTCAATATGATTGTTTGGTCAGATGAATACATAAGCTTCGCAATGGGTACCCGTCCGGGCACAAAATATCTTTCCGATTCACTTCCTCCTTTTAGTCGTCATTCATCGCAAATTCAATTTTGGCGGAAGGAGAGGGATTTCCATTCGATTCACTATCGTTCACTCAGGACAGGCTTCTCATCCCTTTTTAAGCACATTAAGAATAATTAGTACCATTCCACCCAAAAAACTCGTGCTGGCACCAAATATCTTCGGATTCACCACGTCGTTCCTCCTTGTTCATCTCGAATTCAATTTGGCGGAAGGAGAGGGATTCGAACCCTCGCGGGGATATAATCCCCCTACAGCTTTAGCAAAGCCGCCTCTTCAGCCACTTGAGTACCCTTCCGCTGCGCAAGAGATTGTAACGGAAGCTTTTGAGGATGAGAAGAGCATTTTTCAGCTTTTAAAAAAAAGGAAGGAGTGATGCTAAAAAACATCCTTCAAGAAGATTGTTAAAAACAAGTATTTGGGATTTATTCAGACTCTAAGTATAGAACTTGGTATTTGACGAAAAAGCTTCTTTGTTGAGGAAAAGGCGTTTAAATGGTACAATAAGTAAAACACCCTGATATACTGGGTGCAATTATTGTCACTTTTTTATGGGGTTTCTCTCCTTCATAACAGACTGGATCAGTATTCATCCGATTATCGCTTCGATATTGGGGCTTGTCTTGTTGGCATTCTTTTTAGTTCTGATCGCATTCATGCTTGAGTGGCATTTTAATAAGAAGAGAAGCCTCCAGATGGTGTTTTTGAAAGTAATGGTTCCAAAAAAAGAAGGAAAACAGGATAAAGAAGATGAGGGGGAACAATTTGGTTCTTCTAAAGACTTTACCAAACAAATAGGGGTTATGACCCAGTGTATGGAGCAGCTACATGCGCTTTCTTCTTCTCGGCTTTGGTATCGTTATATAGCTGGTCAAGATTTCTACTCTTTTGAAATCGTTGCCATTGACGGTCAGATATTCTTTTATGTCGTCATTCCTTTTAGTCAAAAGGGGTTTTTCCAAAAAACGATTACTTCCTTCTATAACGATGCAATGGTAGAGGAAGTGCCAGAATACAACTTATTCAAACCAGGCAGTGTTGCACATGCCGCGACGGTGAAGATGACAAAACACTTCGCATATCCGATCAAGACCTACATGCATACCAACACAGAGCCTATGAATGGAGTCTTGAATGCCATGTCAAAGCTGAAGAATAGTGACTCTGCAGCAGTTCAGATCGTCGTTAGGCCTCGAGAAAATGGTTGGCAAGAGAAGAGTAAGCAGATTTCTGAAGATCTTTTTCAAAATAAAAAAAGTAGTAGCTTCCTTTCTAAAGTAAATCCCCTTTCTTGGTTCAGGGTGGTTTTCCGTATTTTTGCGATCGGGACTGATGACAATATCACAGAAAACCTTGATGCTAATTCTGGAGGCACGCGTACTACTCCCCAGACGGATGAAATCGTAAAAGCGATTGGTGAAAAAGCTTCACACGCTGGTTGGGATACGGTGATAAGAGTCGTGGCGAGCGCAAAGACAAAAGGTCATGCTGAAGAGCTGGTCGATACGATTATCACTTCCTTTGGTCAATACAGCTCACCTTATGTAAATTCCATGACAAAGGTGCTCTATTACTCTCCTCAAAAACTGATTGTTAATTTCATTTACCGTTCCTTGTGGCGTAATGTCACCTCTTGGTTTCAGTTTCATAAGATGATCATGAGTTCAGATGAGATTTCGTCGATCTGGCATGTGCCAGCTGCAAAATACAATAATGTCCCAAATGTTGCTTGGCAGAGATTTCGTATCACTGCCCCACCTGATGGTCTGAAGGAGGATGGAGATATTATGATCGGGTATAACCTCCATAGAGGTACTCGTACAGAGATACCAATGCAGCTCAATGATCGTTTCAGGCATTTATATGTGATCGGACAGACGGGTACTGGTAAGTCAGTCTTCTTAGAATCTCTCATCAAGCAAGATATCCGTAACGGACATGGTGTCTGTGTGGTTGATCCTCATGGAGATTTAGTAGAGGCAGCTCTAGGATGGGTCCCTCGAGAGCGAGCTGACGACGTGATTGTCTTCGATCCTTCAGATACTGAACGGCCAATAGGGGTGAATATGTTGGAGGCTGATACTCCTGAAGAAAAGGATTACATTGCCTTAGAAGCGATGAATATGATGATCGGGATGTTTGGGAATGAGGTCTTTGGACCTCGTATTCAAGATTACTTCCGTAATGGTTGTTTGACGCTGATGGAAGACCCACAAGGAGGTGCTTTGACGGATATCGTAAGACTGTTCACTGATGAACCTTGGCAGCAAGAAAAAATAAAACATATCAAAAACCCTGTCGTAAAAGGCTTCTGGGTCAATCAAATGGCAAATACTGGTGAACGGGAAAAGAAAGAGATGATCCCCTATTTCTCAGCGAAATTTGGATGTTTCATCACCAACTCTCTGATGAGGAATATCATCGGTCAGACAAAATCAGCCTTTAAGTTTGACGATGTGATGGATAACAAAAAAATTCTCCTCGTGAAGCTTGCAAAAGGTCTTATCGGAGATATCAATGCGAACCTACTTGGAACGATCTTCGTCAATAAAATCCAAGTAGCAGCTATGAAGAGGCAACGTATTGCTGATAAATCAGATCGTATGCCATTCTTCCTTTATGTGGATGAATTTCAAAACTTCATCACAGATAGTTTTGAATCAATCCTTTCTGAGGCTCGTAAGTATAAGCTTGGACTGGTCATCGCCCATCAATATATCGATCAGTTGATCAAAGGAGGGAAAGGTGGAGGTGATTCTGAAAAGATTAAAAATGCCGTCTTCGGTAATGTGGGGACGATGATGAACCTCAAGATCGGTGCTAAAGATGCTGAGTATATGGCTAAAGAAATGGGGCCAGTTTTCACGGAGACGGATCTTATTAATCTTGAGGGGTTCAACGCTTGTATTAAGCTCAATGCAAACAATGTCATCAGTCGGCCTTTCAGTATGAAGACCTACAAGTGGTGGGAAGAAACCCCTGATGATAAGCCAGACACAGAGGTTGCTGAGGCTTTGGTTCAACTTTCTCGACTCAAATTTGGACGTGATAAGGAGTTCGTCAGTAGAGAAATCATCCGTCGTATCGGTGCGACCACAACCCCTGATACAGGACCGAATAGTAATCCGCTAGGGATATAGAGGCCAAGGCCCAAATGACAAGGTCCAAGGCAAACAATGAGTGAGATAATAAAGCAATCTTAGCGTAGGGACATGTCTTGACTTGTCCCCTTTCTTAAACAATTTATATATCGAACGAATGACACACAAAAAAAAGCCCCTCGTGGGGGCTTTCTAAAGATTGAAGCAAAATTACTCAGTCACTTCTTCATCCTCTGTACCAGAGACAGGTGCGAGTTCACATCCAGAGAGTTCTGCGAGTTCACTTAGGCTTTTACGACCTTCAGTCTTTTCTCCGTTGATATCCCAAGTCGGGTAAGCTTTGATCCCAGCATCCTGACAAGCTTTAGGATCTGTATTACATTCTACAAAAGTAACAAAATCAAATGATCCTTTGAAAGATTTCTTTTGTTGTTGGCAATGTGGGCAAGTGTCAGCTCCATACATGACCACTTCTTTATCAGTGAGACACTGAGCAAAACTATCAAAAGGGGCTGCTTCTCGAGCTCCACAAGCTGTTAAGGTACTTGCCATAAGCAGAAGAGCGAAGATTTTTTTCATTTTCATAATGATGTGTAAACAAATATCAACAGCTATCATATCAACCCTCTTCTTTTTTGACAAGATAAGCGATGTCATTTGCATCACCGAGCAGCTTGATAAGTCGAGTAAAGTCCCCTATCCTAGGCCGGTAACCCCATAATATGCTCGATAAACTAAAAAAAATCGTTGTCGAATTCGAAGACATCAATCAGCAGTTGATGGATCCAGAGATTGCCTCAGATCAGACAAAATATGTCAAAGTCACCAAGCGCAGAGCTGAATTAGAGCCTATCGTTGATTTGGCAAAAAGATATGAAACCTGCCTTAAAACCATCGAGAACAGTGAAGAAATGATGAAGAATGAAACTGATGAAGAGTTTGTCGAAATGGCTAAAGAAGAGCACAAGCAAGCAAAAGAGATGATTGAGCAACTAGATGAAGAGATTAAAGTAGCTTTACTGCCAAAAGACAAGAATGATGATAAGAATGTAATCGTAGAAGTGCGTGCAGGGGCTGGAGGAGAAGAAGCAGCACTTTTTGCAGCGGAAGTCATGAGGATGCTGATGCGCTATGCCGAAGCAAAGAATTTTAAAATAGAGTTGATGAGTAAAAGTGATGCTGATGCTGGAGGGATTAAAGAAGCTTCATTCCGGATCGAGGGACATGGAGCCTACTCGATCTTCAAATACGAATCCGGTACACATCGAGTACAACGTATACCAGCTACCGAGAGCCAAGGAAGAGTACATACTTCAGCGATAACAGTAGCAGTCTTGCCTGAAGCTGAAGACGTCGATATAGAGCTCAGAGATGAGGATATCCGTGTAGATGTCTTCCGAGCGAGTGGTAATGGAGGACAGTCAGTCAATACGACTGATTCTGCAGTTCGTCTGACCTACATCCCTACGGGTCTCGTTGTAAACTGTCAGGATGAGAAGTCTCAACTAAAAAACAAGAATAAGGCTATGAAGATCCTCAGGTCTCGACTGCTTGCTGATGAAGAGGAAAAACAAGCTAAGGAACGTGGTGAAGATCGTATCGCTCAGATCGGCTCTGGAGATCGCTCAGAAAAAATCCGTACCTACAACTTCCCTCAAGATCGAGTAACTGATCATAGGATTAAAAAAAGTTGGTCAAACCTCCCTGTCATCCTAGCTGGAGACCTGACTGATATCTCAGAGTCTCTGTTGGTCGAAGATCAGGCGAAGAAGATGGCGCGAGGCATGTAGATATGTACCGATATATACCAATAATTACTTTTTAAGAAGAACTCGAGTCTATATAGAATGTAAGGTATGATTTACTCTACTTTTATGAAATATAACTAAGTGTTTGGATGGAAAGTGATTATCAAGAAATAGAGCGTCGATACGCCTCTGATCCAAAAAACCCAGAAATTGCAAGAAGCTTTTGCGAGGCTATAAAAAGAGAAAGAAGAACTGATAGAATCAGTACTTCTGTAGTGAGAAAGCTTTTAGAAATTTTAGATCCTAATTTCTTTAAGCTAGATACTTGGGATTATCTCTCTTTAGAAAAGAGAGCCAAGGAAAATAGCATTCCTCTTAACTTCTACTTAAATCAAGATTTTATCCTTTCTTTTAGGATTCCTGAAGAGTTTTTCCCAGTTGCTGAGGAGATATTAGCTCACTGTACAGGAATAGAGTTAGATGGAGATTACAGCTCTTCTCAACTAGAGGCATTGATGAATTTAGATCTAAAAAAAGTAAAACATCTTTTTCTACCAAACTCCTCAGGCTTAAATCAAAAGATTTTGGGTGATATTTCAAGGCTTTCTTCATTAGAAAATTTGGTCATTTTTTATTCTTATGGTTTTGAAATTGAAGATCTTACTATTTTGAATGCTTCAAAAAGTCTGAATTTTCTCACTATCTATACAATCCACCCTGATTACACATCAAGCCATCATCATACAGATTCCATCAGAACTGATCTGATCAATCTTGAAGAGGTTCCTTTACAGAACATTTCGGTTTGGGTTACTTGGCATATGGAAATTCCAGATATAGAAGAAACAAGTACTTTTAAATTCGATATAGATGCTTTTGAGTGGCCTTTCAAAAATGCTTCTTAAATAAATTTTTACAAAGCTTTTTTCTTTACACACCTCAATATTCCTCTAAAATGACTGAGCTCTGTCTTTTTTCGGTGATCTTGTGATCGGACCCGAGAGGACTCAGAGTCGTTGTACTTCTTAAGATCACGGTAAATATCACTATGTCTAATGTAATGGACGCTGCCATAGAAGCAGCTATAAATAACCCTTTTCCGAAGCTCGGAGAGCTCGTAGAAGGTATCATCCTCGACAAGACCAAAAACAAATGTTTGGTCAATCTCTGCGACGGTCAAGCCGTTGGAGTTATTACTGGTCGAGAAACTCATGATAGTTCAGGAACGTTTAAAACTCTTAACGATGGAGATACTGTCCAAGCCATCGTAGTTGAAGATGAGAATGAAGAAGGATTTTTCGTTCTTTCACTCCGTAAAGCAGCTCAAAATACTGCTTGGGATCGATTCGAAAACGCTTACGAAAAAGGAGAAGTCTTTGAGGTGAAGGTGGATGAAGCAAATAAAGGAGGTCTTCTTTTGGAGATCGATTCTATCAAAGCTTTCCTCCCAGTATCTCAACTCGCTCCTCTTCACTACCCTCGTGTAAATGAAGCGAACTCACAAGAAATCCTCCGACGTCTACAATCTTTGATTGGAATGCGTTTCCAAGTAAAGATTATCGCTCTCGATCGAGAACAAGGAAAACTTATCCTGTCTGAAAGAGCAGCTGAACAAGAACAACGTGGAGAAAGACTCGGTAAATTGAACTCTGGAGACGTGGTCGAAGGAAAGATCTCAGGTATCGTTAAATTTGGACTTTTCGTCGCATTCGACGGACTCGAAGGACTTGTCCATATCTCCGAAATCGCATGGGGACATGTCCGTAACCCTGCTGACTACGGGAAGCTCGGTGATCCAGTCCAAGTACAGGTAATCGGTGTGGAAGGAGAAAAGATCTCTCTTTCTATGAAACGTCTTCAGTCAGATCCTTGGCAAGAAGCAGCGAAGAAGTACCAAGTCGGTACGACTATCAAAGGAAAGATCAACCGAATTACAACTTTCGGAGCCTTTGTAACGCTTGAAAAAGATATTAATGGTCTCATTCACCTTTCTGAGATTACTCATGATAAGGTCGACGATATCGATCAATTCATCAAGGTGGGACAAGAAATCGAAGCTGAGGTGATCAATCTTGATCTTGAAGATCATAGAATCGGTCTCTCTATGAAAAAAATGCTCTCTTCGCCGGCTGTCGTAGCTGCAGATCAAGAAGCTCGAGCTGCTGAAGCTGCTGCCAATACTGAAGCAGAAGAAACTTCAACTGAAGAAGTAAGCGAAGAAGCTCCTGCAGAAGCTGGAGAAGATCTCACATCAGTAGATGGAGTGACTGATAAAGTTGCAGAACAGTTGAAAGCTGCAGATATCGACTCTGTTGAAAAACTCAAAGCTGCTTCTCAAGAAGAGCTTGAAGCCGTCGAAGGACTTGGTCCTAAGAAGGTTGAGAAGATTATGGCAGGATTGTAAGAAAGAAATTCAGAATAATTTTGGAGAGGACCCCTTCGGGGGTCCTTTTTAATTATTTTAATTGATGGCTTATAGCTAATGGCTGATAGCTAATAGCTACAGATATGTTCATTTTAATATTTTCCATTTCCTTAAGATCCTTAAGATCCTTATACTCCTTACACTCCTTTCCAAATTACTTACTTTGATCTAAAAAAATATGAAACGAGTTTTAATTACCGGCGGAGCCGGATTCATCGGTTCAAACTTCTGCAATATCAACAAAGAGCAGTTTGAAGTAATTGCCTTAGATAACTTCCTCCTCGGGGATAAACGAAATCTAGACGATGATATCCAGTTCATCGAAGGGAATGCTTGTAATAAGGAAGACTTAGAAAAGGTAGGGCCAGTAGATTTTGTCCTGCATCTCGCCGGCACTTCTTCAGCTCCAATGTTTATGGACGAGGGATTTATTGATGGTTACGTAAACTCTATCCAATCATTCGTCACCGTCTTAGATTGGGCTCGGAAGAATGGAACGAAAAAAGTGCTCTACGCTTCAACATCCTCTCTTTATGGAAATAATCCTATGCCTCTGACTGAAGATCAGCATGTGCGTCCACTAAATCATTATGCGGTAACCAAAGAAGTCTACGAACACTGTGGAGAATGCTATAACCGAGTTTACCCAGAGATGGATATTATTGGGTTCCGTTTCATGTCTGTCTACGGACCAAACGAAGAAGCGAAAGGAATGTATGCCAATGTTGTTTCCCAGTTCGCTTGGGATATCGCTAGAGAAAAAGTCCCTTTGATCTACGGAGACGGGACTCAAACTCGTGATTTTACAAATGTTCGAGATGTCGTCCAAGGGATCACAAAGGCAATCCTCCATGAAGAAAAACTTGGCGCTAGAGTCTTCAATATAGGAACTGGAAGGGCCACCTCACTAAATGACATCATAAAATCTCTCGAGGAAGCTTTTGGAAAATCTGCAAAGGCTGAGTATATCCCCAATCCTGTTAAAGAAGGATACATCCAAGGGCAACATGCCGATATCTCAGAGATACAATCTGTCCTCGGCTACGAACCGACTATAAAGCTCGAAGACGGGATCCAAGAGCAAGTCAAAAACCTCCGTATGGATCGGATCAGAGGGACAAGCTCAGATGAGCTGAGATAGGAGTATAAGAGTTGTCAGCACACCTTCTCTTTCGCCGTGGGATGGGCTACGACCATTTTCCTTTGGGATCATACAATATTGGTGAAGATTGTATGAAGGAAACTAGAAGTTAAAAGGTGCACTGACGTTGTAAAACTACCCCCGCTGGAGAGTATTTTTTTACAGCGCCATTATAGTCTATATTTTAGATATGTCTAGTTTTTCTAACAAAAAATCATACTATTTAAAAAATTGTATATTATTTGTAGATTCAGACAATTATTAGAGTATTGAGTCATTATAAAAAAATAAACACTGGGAAGGCTTTGTTGGCTTCTTTTGGACTGATTGGAACTCACCCTGTCGCCCTTATCGGGCTCCTTCCCTCTCTTCTGCCGAGAGAGGATTCTTGAATAATTAAGTTATTTTTGGGCTGATTTAACCTCTCCCTGCGTCGCTTATCAGCTCCTAATCCCTCTCTTTTTATTTTCCCTTTTTCATTATCAACATCCCAACTATACTATGATCACTTTGATCCACATATATGTCAGAATCCTCTTGGTCAGTATTCGATGTCATAGGTCCGGTGATGGTAGGACCCTCTAGCTCGCACACAGCTGGTGCTGCAAGGATTGGTTATTTCGCCAGGATCATAAATGGTCAACAACCCAAACACGTGAAGCTTTTACTTCATGGTTCTTTTGGAAAAGTCTACGAGGGTCATTGTACTGACTTAGCGATTATAGGGGGTCTTTTAGGATTACTCCCCCATTCTGACAAGATTAAGAATTCACGGAAACTTGCTAAAGAAGCAGGGATGGAAGTAGAAGTTATTCCTTCTAATCTCGGTGGGACTGTCCATCCGAACTCTGTCCGTATAGAGATGAGCAACGAAGATGGGTCTTTTCATCGAGTGAGAGCCAAGTCCATCGGAGGTGGGAAGATCATGATCCGAGAAATCGACAAGATCGATGTGCACATAGATATGTCCTATTCTTGCCTGATTGTGGTTTTCAAAAACCAAAATATCTCTGCGCTTGATCTGATCGATCATGTGAAACAACTGGACGTCCGAATCGTAAACTTTGATACCAGCAACTATAAAGACATGTCTCTTTTAGAAGTTGAAATCAGAGAACATTACTCTTCTGAGATCATCCATGAACTCGAAAAAATAGAAGGAGTCGATTTTGCTCGATACCTCAACCATCTGTCGAACTATGAGCACTACGCTTCTTAAGAAATTACCGAATCAAAAAAAGAATGTCCTACAGCTAGCAATAAACAGAGAAAACAGTAAATAAAGAACAATGGACGCTGCGTCCAACTACTCACTACTCACTACTCACTCTCATCATGTCTGACAGTTTTCTCTTCTTTTCTGCAGAACGTCTTCTCACTCTCATCGAACGAAATGATGATCTGACAAAGATTTCGGATGTCGTGATTAGAGCTGAGCAAGAGCTCACTGGTCATACTGAGGATGAAATCATTGCTAATGCGATTGATCGTCTGAAGATCATGAAGAGCTCGCGGGATAAAGGAATGGAAGTCAAAGCGACTCGCTCTGGCATGGTCAAAGATGAAGCAAAGAGAATGAATGACATGATTGGTAACGACAAAATGCTTCTCAGTCCACTGATGACCAAGGCTGCCGCATGGGCTCTTTCTGTCATGGGTTGTAACGCAGCTATGGGAACCATCGTTGCTGCACCGACAGCAGGCTCTTCAGGGATTATCCCAGGAAGCCTATTGGCATTACAGGAAGAGTTTGATCTTTCAGATGAAGAAACGGCTCGAGGACTCCTCTGTTCAGCAGGAGTAGGGATGATTATTGCTCATATCTCTACTTTTTCAGCAGCTAAAGCTGGTTGTCAGGCTGAAGTCGGAGCTTCCAGTGCTATGGCTGCAGCAGCCATCTCTGAGTTAAGAGGAATGACTCCAGATCAATGTATCCAGTCTTCAGCTATGGCTCTCAAAAACATGCTTGGACTCGCCTGTGATCCTATCGCTGGACTTGTCGAAGTCCCTTGCGTGAAGAGAAATGCCATCGGAGTCTGTCATGCGATGACAGCTAGTGACATGTCTTATGCTGGCATCACATCAGTAGTCCCTTTCGACGAAGTCGTCGTTGCG
Source organism: uncultured Candidatus Peribacteria bacterium (assembly GCA_964352145.1). GTDB lineage: Bacteria > Patescibacteriota > Gracilibacteria > JAUYGZ01 > JAUYGZ01 > CAYGQA01. Next base: position 127,844 of record CAYGQA010000001.1, on the reverse strand, counting down.
ATGAATAATATTGCTAAAAACATGTCTCCAGCGATTCGTGAAACATCGACCGGAGGTTTAGCAGTCTCTAAGACTGGAAGGAGGATTACACAAGAGTTGATAAAAATCTCTAAGTAGGACTGATAAAGAAGGACAAGTATTTCATCTATCATTAGCGACATGGCATAACTTGTCCCGCTAGTTACTCAAGTTGTTCTGTCTGGAATAATGCTAGTGATGACGCATCAGAACTCATTCTATATCATTTACTCCCCTCTCTTCTTCCGAGAGAAGGTTTAGCAATACCTCAGAAAGATAGACAGATAATAAATTGGGCCCTAGACCCTAGACCCTGGACCTTGATTGTTTATTCACCATGCATATTGGAACCTTCTAAAGATTTAAGGTATACTCTATGCACTTTTTAACGCGCTTTTAAACTGAGCTCTCATGGGCGTCCTCGACAAGGATCAGACCGGAAATACTACAGCAGTAGTGACTTCAGATGAGCCAAGTAAGGCTCCTACTCCTACTGATATGAGCCAGCAAAAAACTGGTTATGAAAGACCTCTCTTCGAGGATAGTCAGCCAAAGTGGAACGATGACCGAATGACCAATAATGATCAAATGGAGACGCGTTACCATGATAAAGACATGGTGCTTAAAGTGGCTAACGGACTTTGTTACGATATTTTTTTTAGAGCTGACGATGTCTATCGGCCAGATTTTGATGAGATTCCAGAGTTTTACGATAAGGTCATCGAAGAACCAAAGACGGAAGCACAAAAAACACTTGATAAAAAGACAGGAAAATTAATCACAAAACCACTTGATTCAAAAGTCAAAGAACGGACTTATATCCTCAACCCTGATGAAGTAGAACCAGAAAGTAAAAAGCCAGCATCAAGGCCAAGCCGATCTGGATCACGGAGGTCTTCTAGTAGACGGCGTAACTCCAATAGAAACTCAAACAGGAGAAGAGGCTCTCAAGGGAGACGTGGTAATAGTCAGAGGCAAGCAAAGGCATCTCAATAGATTTCCAAAAGAGATCACCTGATCAACAGAAACTTCACATCCCCTACTGCATTGACCGCATGAGGCTCATCTTTAGGGAGCAGTAGAGTTTCATCTTTTTTAAGGAGATGAGTTTCTCCTAGGAGATCAAATGACACTTCTCCTTCCAATACAATCACCGTCACATCTGTAGAAGCTGCATGGGTCGAGAGCTCTTGGCCTTTTTTTAATGCTAGAAGATGGAGTGAGTACTGCTCTGTCTTTCGGTACAGTTGAGAGTTTACTCGGTCGTCAAGATAGTCTATTTCAGAGGAGAGTTTCATGTATTTTGAGTATTAGGAATCATTTGTTGTGCATGTTTTGTCTGATGAATTAAAAGCCTTGTTTGCCTTCCAAAACGCAAATAAAAAGAAAGTGGCAAATATTGCGTCTAATAATCCATAACTTGAATAAAAAAGACCAATAAAAAATGATTCTGAGAAGAAACTGCTGAAGTTCGGCTGTACTGTGGTCGACCAGTAGATCCAGTAGAAAGCATATAGAAGTTTTTCGATGGCAAAGACCATTATCAGAGCAGGGTTATTTTTCCAGTTATTTGCGACTGAGCAGTATGCGAGGCCCCAAAGCATAACGAGTATCAGTCCTAGGATAGAAAAAGCTTCGGGATCAATAAGAGACAAGTTCTCATCTGTAAAGAATTTGCTTGTGACGAGAGGGCTGATGATATTGATCAGGCCTGCTAAGAGAAATCCATTTTTTATAGAAATTGCTGAGCTCATGAGAAGAAGCTGCTATTTAATAACTAAGCTTGCTAAGAGTATAGCATTTTTGTATGTGATGATATTTGTAGTACTAGAGACAGATTAAGTGAGAAATCTGTTATCGGATGACTCAAACATTCCAGACATCTGTGCTATCCTTGAGAAAATTTTTTCTTCTTTATGATTTTGTTTAGGGGCATATACATCATCTTAAGTGTGAGCATTCTGTCATCTCTTTTTCTTCTTGTATTCCAGCCTTGGGGTACTCTCAGTACAGAGCTTGATCCAGATGAGCTCATTCATTATGCGTATGTAGATGAACAGGGAGACATTATTTTTGATGGAAAAAACTTGGGTCCAGGAAAATTTCCGATTCTCGATGCGTCCAATATTATTTTTCAAAGAGAAAAAAATGATCCGTATCGCGTACATGTCTATTTGAATGACCAAGATTTGGGTCTTATTGATCAATCAAAATCATTAGGAGAGAGGCAACTACCACTTATAAAAGATAGCCATGTCGGTTTTTTTAGAAAAACCGGAGACAATTACCATGCCATTATTGATGGTAAAGATGTTGGTATTTGTGCGCTGTATTCGCTTCGCCTTTCAATGAATAATTGGGCTTGTGAAAGACCCATGGAAGACAATATGCAACATATTATTTATAATGGAAAAGACTTGGGTGAGGGCTACAATGTCCAGTTATCAGCTGATAACATTGTTTATCAAACGACTCCTCTCAATGCAGAGAATTCGCATATTATTTATAATGGAAAGGATCTTGGCTTAGGAGAATTTGCTCAGCTAGATAATGAAAACATAGTCTACCTTCGCCAGAGAGAAGTCATCTTCAATGGGGAGTCATTTGGTTTATATTCACGACGCCAGCCAATACTCTATGATGGGCATGTGGTATTTTCTAGCTCAAATAATAGGATCATGTATGACCGTAAGGTGATTGGCACAGGATACACTCATGTAGCAGTTGTAGGGTCTGATGTTTTATGGAAGGACGATGCTTATGGACTCTTTTTAAATGGTAAAAAGATTGGAATAGGTTATAGACCTCAGCTTATTGATGGCCATTATGCTTTCGAATCAAGAAATGAAGAAGGGGCATCAGTTCTCAACTATGACGGCAAAATCCAAGAAAATTGTTCTAGTTCATCTAAAGATAGCGCAGTAAGATATAGATTATGGGGAAATTCATTGATGTGTACTAACAAAGATAATGATCTTTTTCTCAATGGAAAAAAAATCGCAAAAAATGTCGGTCAGTTTGATCTGAGTGGTGAGAAAAAAAATCAGTAAGAATCCCTTTTTTAAATCAAAAAGCACAGGCTGCTCCTCCTAAGTCTCTAGAAAGAATACTTAGACTTATTTGAGGATGGCCTGAATGGGGCTCTTTGGCTGCAATCTTAGCTTCTTAATTATTGAAAATTTCTTATTCATCTTCATCAACGACGTATACCCTTTTGTTTTTTACATCAAATACTACGGTCTTAGTGTAATAGCTGTGAGTGTCAGGATCTTCGAAGAAAATAGTTCTCTTTTGTTCACCAGTCGAAACGATGTGAGCATAGCTTTTGTCCAATACAATTGAGCGTGCTGCTAGAGCACTGCTAAAAGCAGCTTCAGAGAGAGGGCACATGCTAAAACCATATTCAGCCATACGTTCTTTCATTGCATTAGTATCCTTGAGTTTTTCCGCAGCTTCAGACTCTTCTCCAGTCTCAAAAACGGGAACATTTGTCCCATAAAAATCTTCAAGATCCCCACCTGCGTCATGAATATCTTCTTCTCGAAATGCAAATTGCTTAAGCGAATAATACCATGATTCTTGAGCAGTCTTTACTTCAGGAGATTTCTCTATCTTTCTCAAGTTTTCGTACTCCTGGTATTGAGGGTTTGTCTTATCGAGGAGTCCCTTTACCAAATTGGTCACCTCTAGGCTTGTGTTAGATAGCTTGTCATGAACACTATTATTGTCAGTTAAGAGTTCAGGAAACCTTTGAGAGTAAGGGATTTTTACATTTTTTTCTATCGATCTCTCAACAACTCCCCTAATCTCCTCTTCTGTCAGTTTTCCCAAATTTGCAATCTTATTAAGAGCACCATCGAGTTGAAAAAAAAGTCTATTTTTGAGCTCATTTTTACTGTAGTTATCAAGGGGTTTTGGCGCTATCTTAGCTTTTTTTTCTGGATTTGAAGTGTTTCTCTTGAAGAATGGAAGCATATTATTTCTTATTATGAGTATTATATAATAACACTTTATTGACAATATATCAATGATGAACACATAGTTCCTCTAATATTTAAATACCCAAAAAAGTCTTAGCAATATTCATTGATAATGGAGAACATTTAAAGTAATTAAGCTTAATGCTGCGCAGGGCAGGAATTCCTCTCGGTTCAGTCAGTCGTATCCTCCTATTTTCACTCGGAACAGGCTTCTCACCCTAGCGTGCTACAAGAAAAAAGAAGTTTAAGTTTATTGAAATTTATGCTGCGCCTCCTCGGATTGAGGTGGAATCAGTTTGTGGGAGAAATCAGATTAACTAAACCTAGTACTCAGACTGCTCTCTAGAATCCCAAGCCATATGAGTCCATCCATGATAGACCTCTCTTCGAATCATATCATTGTCACCTTCTCCACAGAAGGTAGTAAAGTAATCGGGGTTTCTCACAGTAAATCCAGCTGCTTTCTTTTTACCTATTACAGAATTTGAACTGGTGCTGGTCATGATGATACCATCAGGCATTTTTGTTTTGATGGCTTCTAGTACTCTCTGACTGAGGTCCGAAAATATGCCTCTTTTTTGGAATTCTGGAAGGGTTACTGTTGCCCCTATCCAGCAGGTGTTCCTTCCTCCATACGGTTCGATATCTCCATAGGATGCTATAGCTGCTACCTTTTCTTTTCCTTCTTCACCCCTTGCTAAGGCAATAAATACATGTCCCTTCTCTATCATTTTCTTTAATTTATTTAAGTCGTCGAGTTCTTTTTGCTGGATCGTGTAGAGCTTGTGTTCTTCTCTTTGCATTTGGAGTTGCTGCTTTCTTTCATCTAATGAGAGCATTCTGAAATCCCCTGCTTGAGTATTTAAGACGTTTAGGAGTCTCAAACGTGTCTTAAAAGCTTCCGACTCCGGGTCTTTCTCTTCATCAGTTGCTCCACGAAGAAGTTGTTCCTCAGGTTTATAGGTCGGCATTATCTTAGCTGCTATCAATTCTTTCAGGACATCTTCTGTAAGGTGTGTTTTTGTTTCCTCTCCTTCCAGCACCCTAAAACCTATTAGTTTTACTTGTTCGGCATCTCGGCGAGCAGCTTCCATGGTGAGTGAAAATATTATAGATCAACTAAGGGGTGATACACGGTCAATACATGCAAATATTACAAAATATTTATGATGATATGTAAATGGTGCGCACGGCAGGAATCGAACCTACGACCTTTCGGACCGCAACCGAACGCTCTATCCACTGAGCTACGCGCGCATTCTGTATGGATATAAATACTTTTTATTTTTACGCGCTTCACCCTGGACTCCTCTTGGCTATCCGATTCATCCTTCATCGCATATCCAAGGGATGAGCTACGCGCGCATAATGCAATTTGAGATAAGCGGTATCTGCTCAATAATGCCGAAATAGTATAGTATTTGCATAATGAAAGGTCAATCATGCATTTAGTATGAGCATCTTCTTGAAAGCTTGTGTGAAAACAGGAAACATTGTAAAATACACTCTATAACATTAAGTACTCATATGAAATTTCCTGAAAAAAATAGAGAAAATTCATTTAATCTTACTTCAAAAGAAGTCATCAATCGAAATCCAAGGGTTTTTATGCAGGTAGCAAGTATCTCTCTTCTCGTGCTTTCATTACTTGGATGTACAGCAGGACCCAAAAAAACTCAAAGTAAAGAAACTCCTCGCCCTGTACAGAAAAAAAAGAAAGTATCTGCACTTTCTCAAGAAAAGACGATTGAGACAGTACCAGGTCCACTCTCTACGATGGATCAGTTAGCTGAAAAAGAGTGTTTTTTAAAATTAAAAAATTATTCTCAAAAAATCACTACTTTGAGAGACAAATATGAAATATTAGAGATGGAAAAAGGTTTAGATGGTGCAAATATAGAAGGTCTTGGGGAAGATCAGGATGAATGCAAAAAAAACCTTGAAATTGCAGCATTTAAAGCCTTTGAAGCTGTACTATTAACAAATCCTCGTTGCTGGCCACGACTTTTATCAGCATTGGCCTCTATGACAAAAAAAGACCCTCAAACAGCAGATTTAGAGTCATTCGGGGAAATAGAAGAAAATACTTCAAGTCCAAAAGTTATTGCCTTACAAGAGGTCATGTATAAAGAAGTCATGGAACTTGCTGCAATTTTCGTAGCAAGAAGTGATCAAAATCTAGAAGAGATAAGAAAGTTAGATTCTCCATATCTCAATCAAGAATCAAGAGAGAAGCTCGATACAGCTATAGATAATCTAGAAAAATTACGAATGTTCTTTATCAAGAAGATCGAAGATGGCTCACTTTTCCCAGAGAAACCCAGTCTTAAAGAAGAGGATGCTAAAAAACTTTTACAACTTTTTAATAAAAAAAGATCAGAATCCGGTGGGCTTCCTGTAGGCAACAGTATTGCTCCTAAACATTTAAAATGTGGAAAAAGCACTGAAAAAACTGGTGATAATAGATCTGAAAAAAAACCAATCTCATCGGAAAAAAATCAGATTCCTAAGAATAAGGAAAAAATCAGAAGATCAAGCAGTATAAAAGCTTCTTAAAACTCGTAAAAAACGAGAAAAGCTTGCCTAGATCATCATTTTTGTTAAAATAACCTGGCAATTTATTTACAGTTGGATTTTCTGACTTCGTTATCCTCCTCTCTCTTAGAGGCCACAGCGGAGAGTGAAGACTATCTAGCGTTTAACCCCAAGGATTATGTCTATTTCTGTAGAAGAAATGATTCAAAATGCCGTGCATTTTGGACACCGAACAAATAAGTGGAACCCACGTATGAAGCCGTATATTTACGGACAAGTAAACGGAGTTCACCTTTTTAATCTCGAGAAAAGTAAAGTTCACCTTGAAAAAGTTCTCGATTTCCTTACGAAAACTGTTGAAGAAGGGAAAACCATTCTTTTTGTTTCTACTAAACCTCAAACAGCAAAGAGCTTACCTGAGGTAGCTGAAGTTCACGGATTTCCTTATGTAACACAAAAGTGGTTTGGAGGTCTTTTGACAAACTTCGGGACGATGAAAGAACGTATCCGATACTTCAAAAATCTGAAAGAGCAACAAGCCACTGGAGAATTCGAAAAGTATCCAAAAAAAGAGCAAATGAAATTTGAAAAAGAAATCCTCAAGCTTGAAAAAGCTCTTGGAGGTATTCAAAATATGAGACGGGTACCAGATGTCCTTTTTGTCATCGATGGAAAACGTGACCTGATTGCAATCAATGAAGCAAAGAAGCTTCGCATTCCAGTAGTAGGAATCTGTGATAGTAATGCAGATCCAGACCTTTATAATCATTTTATCCCAGCAAACGACGATGCAATCAAATCTCTAGACTTCATCCTTGGGAAGGTTAAAGAAGCACTCCAAGCTGCTAAAACAAAGCCTAAAGCTGCTCCTGCAGGAGTCGTACGACAACAACCGACAGTATCAAAAGTTTCAAATACTGCTCAAGCTCCAAAAAAAGAGGAAGCGGAAAAGGAAGAGAAATAAATTGAGGCTGCTTATGCAGCTGCTTAATCCCCACTGCTTATGCCAGAAGAAAAAGATACAGAGTCAGATGTGCCTCAGGAACTCCAACAGAATAAAAAATCTAAGGAGATGTCAGACCAGAAGGCTCAAGACCAGATTGATAGCGAAGTAAAAAAAGGCGAAGCCTTTCTCGTTGCTATCGGCTACATCAGTTTCCTTTGTGTCCTGCCTCTTGTCCTTCTCCGTGAGAATAAGTTTGCTCAGTATCATGGGAAGCAAGCTCTAGTACTCGCAATTGTTATCTACTTCTTTGATATCGTTCAAATCTTCCCGCCTCTCTTTGCATCGATCTACACGGTCTTAAAGACGATAGTGGTGATCTATGCGATCTATATGAGCTTCAACGCAAAGTACTTCAAGATTCCATTCATTCACTCTATGTCAGAGAAGTTTGATATTAATATCAGTTAGTCGAGGGTCGAGAGTCCAGAGCTCAAACATTATGTAAGCTCTAGACCCTAGACCCTAGACTCTAGACCCCAAATATTCCAACCCATTCTAAACACTTTAATCAATCAAAATCATGGATATCTCAGCAAAACAAGTCATGGAACTCCGAGCAAAAACAGGTGTTTCTATGATGGCCGTAAAAAAAGCACTCGTAGAAGCTGGAGGAAATGAAGAAAAAGCCGTCGAAATCCTTAGAAAACGAGGAGAAACAAAGTCAGCTGCTAAGGCAGATCGAGAAACTGGAGAAGGAGGTATTGGTCTCAAGATACAAGGAGGAAAAGGAGTCATGGTAGCAATCAAATGCGAAACAGATTTCGTTTCTCGAAACGATGATTTCAAAGAACTTCTTCAAACAGTTGCTGACAAGTATTTTGAAAAAGGAGACGCAGCAGAAGAAGAACTTAAAGAAACGATCTCAAATGCTGTTAATACACTTGCCGAAAATATTCAAATTGCTGGACACCATGTGGTCGAATCAGCAGTAGTCGGTGGATACGTCCATACGAACGGAAAAATTGGAGTCCTTATTGGTCTCGATGCTGGTGAAGCTGATCAAGCAAGAGATATCGCTATGCACGCTGCAGCGATGAACCCAATGGTGGTCAATCCAGAAGAAGTGACTGATGAGCTCGTAGAAAAAGAAAAAGTCATCTGGGTAGACCAACTCAAGCAAGAAGGAAAACCAGAAGAGATGATCGAAAAGATCATGGCCGGTAAAGAAAAGAAATTCCGCGAAGAAGGAGCGCTTATGTCACAACCTTTTGTGAAAGACAGCTCAATGAAAGTGAGTGAATTCCTAGGAGATGTAAAAGTAGCAGAATACGTCCGATCTGTGATCTAGTCATCATTTAAGATAAACTAAAAAACCTCCATAATTGGAGGTTTTTTTGTGTGAAAAAGAGAAAGAAAAGAAGTTATTTATTTGACAATTATAATAAATAATGTTATTATATTATGAACTTTGAAAGAACGGCTAGTAATCGAAGAAGGGTATCTCAGTAGTTGAACTTCAACTATTGAGACACCCTTCTCTCCGACTTTAGGTCTGCCAGTACAGGCCTCGGTTCGTTTCACAGGCGAACATTGTTCCTTTGATGTATCTCTCCACTTCGGTGTTGGGCTCTACACGCTTTATAGGAACGAGGGCGTGACCTCGTAAAACCCACGAAAGGAGAGAGGGGGACACATTCTGATTTCATTGGAATGCTGGGCGTTATCTCAAGATACTGGCAAGGTAACAACTCATTGGATTTATGGGTATCACACGAATCAATACACGTGCTGTACCCATTTGATCCCTGAGTATCTAGTACCTCACGTCTCTTATCTTTGCGGATTGGCGTGAGGTATTTTTTATTTTTTCTTCAGTTTTGTTTGGAGATTATTATTGCACATAGTTTTTAATATGTCAAGGATTCCACTTGTCATAGTCTTCCAACTAAAGCGCTTAAGGTTTTCAGTCCCCTTTTCGATCAGTTCTTGTCGTCTTTCTGCTGAGTCTAAAACATGAATAATAGCTCTTGCGATATCTTCTGCTTTCTCTGGATCACAGTACTCAGCTGCATCAGCACAGACCTGTGGAAGAGAGGCTTTATTCGAAGTGACGACCGGTACGCCAAACTGCATGGCTTCAAGTGGTGGGAGTCCGAAGCCCTCGTACAGTGAAGGAAAGACAAACACTTCTGCACCAGAATGAAGTGCGATTAACTCTTCCTCTGAAACAAAGCCTGTCAAAAAAACTCGATTTTTTAAGCCTAATGATGTAATCAATGCAGGGATCTCTGGGTAAGCTGGATCTTTTTTCCCGGTTAAAACGAGCTGAATGTCTTTCCCTTCTTGTATAAGCTGATGGAAAGCTCTAATGAGCTTCAAGAGATTTTTATGAGAACGCCATACTCCAGTATAGAGGAGGTAGCTTTTGTTGATCCCAAACATCTCCTTCATCTTTTGAAGCTGTTCATCAGAAGCCTTTTGGAAGTGCTCAGGGACTCCTTCAAGGATTACTGTTATCTTCTCATCTTTGATGTGATATTCCTTTTGTAGGTCATTCTTAGTGCTGTCAGAGATCGCTACGATATGCTGAGCATGCTGTACCGTTTTTTTCATGATGTATTTGTAGACCCACATTTGGATCTGTTTTTTTAGAGACCATTTCGGAGAGTATTCCTTATAGGGATAGTAATGCAGGGTGAGGTCATGGATCGTTACCACGAAAGGTCTTGTATATCTGACAGGTACATTAAAATGAGGAAAATAGGTCATATCTGCATTTTCATTCATCAAGATTGTATAGAAATCAGTCTGTTCTTTTAGAGAATAATGAGGAATATCAATCTTCTTCTTCGTCCATCTTTGGCTAGGACAGTTAAATGCTTCAAATTCATCTGGATTCAAAAAAACCACATACTCATTTTGGGTATCTAGTTCTTGTAAGTATTTGATCAATTCGTAGGCGTAGCGTCCTATTCCAGTATATTTCGGAGAGTAGAGACGTGCGTCGATGAGGATTTTCATGGAGACGAAGGTCTAGTAGTAAGGGCCAAGGGCCGGGGAAATTTGTAGTCAGTGGTCGGTAGTCGAGGGTCCAGAGTCGAGGGCTAAAGGCTAAAGGCTGAAAGCTTATAGCTAATGGCTTTCATTCTTCATTATTTATTCATACTCTCAATACTCATTATACTCTCAATAATCCCTCAGTATTTCATTCTCATCCAATCCCCTGGTTTCATCTTCCCCATCTTATATTTCCCAAAAGATATTCGCACGAGTTTTTTTACGGGTTTTTTCAATGCTAGAAACATATTTCTAATCTGTCGTTTTTTTCCTTCTTTGAGGGTTATTTCGAGGATTGTCCGATTTTCCTTCGGATCATACCAGATGATTTCAGCTTTTGCTGGAGCGGTCTTGTATTCCAAAAGACTCATCCCCTTTTCCATCTGCTCGATGTCTTTTTCATCGACTTCTCCTCTGACATGGACTCGATACACTTTTTCTTTTCCAAATTTTGGATGACTAAGTTTTTGAGCCAGTTCTCCATTATTTGTGAAGACCAATAAGCCTTCAGAATCTTTATCCAAACGTCCAATACTAAAGAGATTTTGGTATTCTTCAGGCAGGAGTTCATAGACAGTACGTTTTGCATGGACGTCACTTTTAGTACAGATATAGCCTTTTGGCTTATTCATCAGGAGTATGATCTGCTTTTTCGGTTGGGATATCACAGGACCTCCCTTGATCCTTACTTCGTCATTCTCAGGGTCTACCTGAGTTCCCATTTGTTTCACGGGGACATTATTGATCATGATCTTCCCTGCTGCTATCAGCTCATCAGCCGCTCTTCTTGAGCAGTATCCAGAGTTCGAGATGAATTTATTGATTCTCATAGTCATGAAGGTCCAACGTTAAGGGCTAAGGGCTAGGGAGGTTTTGTAGTTTGAGGTCGAGGGTCAAGAGTCTAGAGTCGAGTTTGAGATTAAATACTTGGGGCTTTCTTTAGGAACATTAATTGAAATGTGTTTTGAATGTAATCATTAACATTTTATTGATCATTGATAGGCCTTGATACAGATTGCTCATTCAATGACGGAACGGAATTGCACTGCTTGCTCCAAACTCAGCTGAGCCGGCGCAGTCTTCGACTCTAGCGTGACGAAATTGAGTTCATTCTCAATCTGATCAGAGAGGATCCTGGTCGTGACACCGAGTGGTCCCATCCCAAGGATGATATGTTTATTTTTTTCAGCTTTGAGTTTCATCGCCAGCTCCATGAGGCGTTCAGCATCTTTAGGTTCATGGACCATGGTGGCTAATTTTAGCACATCTGGCTGGTATTTCCTCATCTTTTCGATCAGTTTTATGAGTTGCTTATCATTTGGTGTTTTCTCAAAATCATGATGAGAGATGATCAGTTTTGATTTCTTTTTTGTCTTTCTGAGTTCTTCTATAGCTTCAGCTCCAGCATGCAATCCCAGATCAATATAGTGAGCTCCAGCTTCAGCAGCTGCTTGTAGTAGTTGAATTTTTTCAAAGTTTTCTCCACTGAAAGACCCTTTTTCGAGAGGGTCCTTACAGACCACTATCAGTTTTTTATCAGTCAGAGAAAGCCATTCTTGGACTGCTTCAGCGATGAGTTCAGTTTTTAAGTCTGATTTCACAATATGATCAATCCAGACTTCATAAGCCTCTACTTCTCTTGGAAGCTCTTTGATGGTCTTCGAAATGTCAGTAATCCTCTTTTTTTGCAGAGGTACGGTAAGAAGCGCATGTTTCATATCCCTATTATGCCGGAAAGTATCTCAAATCGCACTGATAAGTCTTATTTTTGATTGAATTCTTTCTTTCTTCTCACTGCTAGCACACAAAGTACTGCAAAAATAATCATCAAAGTATTGATATCTTCCTTATGTTCTTCGAATTCAGCTCGGTTCTCACTATAGGTAATAGCATCATCTATCATTTTAGAAACAGCAGCTTTATTAGGAGTATTAGCGAGACCATATTTGTATTTTTTATCTTTCCTTGGTCCTTGAACAACTCCTTTGTCGACAAGACTATAGACATGTTTGCTAAACCATTCACCTCTAGGAACATCAGAAAAATCCTCCTTTAAGATAGGGGTTTCTTTACCCTCCGCGGTGATAGCTGGGTAAAAAGGAAGTTGTTTCTGAGTACCATAGATTTTTTTAGACATTGATTCGGGCATCATTTGAGTAGTATCCAGTCCAGGCACTGAAAGGAAGAGAGCTAAAAGAGCCTCTGGAACATATTTCAATACATTTTTAATATTGCTATTTCCCAAGCTTTCATCAGTCCCTTTTTCCTGCTGATCATTTAAACTTTTAGTATCTTCAATTGGTGATCCTATTGTTATTTCGTCACCTGGCTCTGACATCAAATATGGTGGCATAGTATATAGTTTAAGTATTTGAGATAGAAAATTATAACAGTAATACAAAAAAAATGTCAAAGAATATTGACAAATATCAATACATTTTCATCAGTATTGCTCAGATTTTTAGCATTCTTCTCAAAAGAGCCTAAACCACTCCTTCGGCCCTACAGGCTCTTCTTCTTCTACCCAGGAGAGGGTTTAATTATTCTAAGCTCTAATGACAATAAATTATATATCTAAAAAAACATCTCAGCGCTCTCCTGGTAGGAGAGCTTTGCAACTGTAGTGAGCAATGAGTGGTTCTTTTAAAATTTGAGCTTCGCAATTGGTACCCATTACCTCCTAAATACTCCTGCCGGGCACCACATATCTTCGGATTTCCAGTATATTTGCGATGAATCAGACGAAGTCGCAGTGAATCGTAAAGATCCTCGACTCTTCGAGCCCTTTCGTTCTTTGAACTCGAGTTCATCTCGAATTCAATTTGGTAGCGCCAAGGGGAATCCCATTCGACTCCTACGTCGCTCAGGGTAAACTTCTCTTCCCTTAGAATAACTATAATGAGTGGAGTGTTTATGGTAGCGCCAAGGGGAATCGAACCCCTGTTTCCAGGATGAAAACCTGATGTCCTAACCACTAGACGATGGCGCCATAATGGACTGTTTTTAACACAGCAAATGAAAGTTTATGCGAAAACTGCAAAAAGTCAAAAGATTTATTGATGGAAAATGTTCTCTAACCTACAAAGAAAGGGTGACTCTTCTCTGAGATGGACTAGAATAACTCTAGTTATTCATTCATTATTCATATGAAAAAGCTTTTTACGAGTATAGCAGTCAGTACATTTCTTCTCTCAGCATGTTCTAATAGCTCTCTTGAAACAGAGATAAATGATGGACCCATAGATTTCATGAGTCTTGAGCAGAGGGATGATCTCAGTAAAGCAACTTTTGCAGGAGGCTGTTTTTGGTGTGTGGAACATCCATTTCAACCTTTGCAAGGAGTCGTCGAAGTAGTTTCTGGATTTAGTGGTGGCTCAGAAGTAAACCCAACATATAAAGAGGTCTCTTCAGGTGGGACAAGTCACACCGAGGCAGTACAGATTTATTACAAAGCTGATCAAGTGAGCTATGAAGAGCTTTTAGAAGTGTTCTGGAAAGAAGTCGTAGACCCAACAGATACAGAGGGACAGTTTGTGGATAGAGGTCAGCAATACCGGCCAGCACTTTTTTATCGGACAGAAGAGGAAAAAGCACTGATAGAAGAAAGCATCCAAATACTTACTGATGCTGAGGTGTATGAAAAGCCAATTACTATTGAGGTCACTCCATTCAGCAGTTTTTATCCTGCAGAAGACTACCACCAAGATTATGCAGATATAAATCCAATACGCTATAATTATTACCGATCACGATCAGGACGAGATGCATTCTTAGACTCTGTCTGGTCTGATCAATCCTTAACTCTCTTCCCTATGGCTGCTAAAAAAGTAACAAGCTTCGTAAAACCCTCAGATGCTGAACTCAAAGAACAGTTAACAGAGATCCAATATAAAGTGACTCAAAAGAGTGGTACAGAAACTCCTTTTGAAAATGCCTATTGGGATAACAAAGAAGACGGAATATATGTCGATATCGTATCTGGTGAGCCATTATTTAGCTCTACCCACAAATACAAGTCAGGGACTGGCTGGCCGAGTTTTTATGACACTATCTCCCCAGAAAACATCGTAGAAAAACTGGATTTCAAACTCATCCTCCCTCGCACGGAGATAAGGAGTAAAAACGCTAACTCACATGTCGGACACGTCTTCAAAGATGGACCAGAGCCTACTGGACTGCGCTACTGTATGAACTCAGCTGCAATGCGTTTCGTGCCGAAGGCAGATCTTGAGAAGGAAGGTCTTGGAGAATATACGAAGTTATTTGAGTAAATTACCAAAAGCTAGAGGCGAGTGTTAGTTGCTAGTTGTTGGGAACAATAAAAAAGATCTTAAAGAGCTTAATGACCCTAAGGATCTTAAAGATAAATTCCCCGACTTGAGCTTCTAAGATTTATAAATTGATTTTTGATATTTGAATGCAAATTGAAAACTGAAAATTGTAAATTTCCTTATCTTTATCCTTCATCGAATTGTCTTCACCCTAAGATTCCTGCTGCAAGGCCGGATTCTTCTGGTACTTCACAAAAGCCCAGACGAAGCTCACAGAGAAGAGCAGCAAGAATGCTTGCTGGACGAGCATAGCAGCATGATCTGCAGTGAATTCACTGAAGACCCATTGAGCCATGGCGAAGTCCATCATTCCCCAGAAAGTCGTCCAAGAGAAGTAGAGAGCAATAGCAAAGAGAAATCCTACGAAAAGGTAATGTTTCTTGATAATACTTTGGATGAACCGTTCTTCACGGTCACGGAAAGTGTGATGAGCGTATTCTTTTCGCATGAGCTTTTCATGATTTGATTTACGGAAAGCATGGATTCGCTCATTCAACATATCTTCATCTCGATCTTCAGCGAGGAGAGAAAGATGATGGAAATATTGCTCAGCGAGTTTACGGACATAAACGGTATGGGCTTCATTTCCTTCAGCTTCTGACATCGAGATCTCATGCTTGAGGATCTGACAGAGATGATTGAAGAATTGTAGCGTTTTTTGCGTACTGACCTTCTTCGTTTTGAGTTGAATAAGGGTCAAAGAATAAGCCATGCGTGCAGCTTGCATCGGCTTCGAATCATTACTCAGAGATTTTAAAATCTCTGCTGAAAGTTTATCAGCTTCCGTCTGCGTATATCGTACAGAATTGTCATGAATATGAGATTCAAAGTCTTGCCAATGCATGATGTTTTTTTGTTAGTTTTTTATTTTTGTTTCACATCATTATAGCAGAAAGAGGGACAATTTTCAATTTTTAGTTTTCAATTTTCATTGAATACTCAATGGGGAAAAATTCCAAATCTCAAATACGAACTCCGCAGCTTCTCTTCGATTCGTGCGCGAGTAAAATGGGAAAAAAATTTCAAAAAAAAATCCCAAAAAAGCGAAAGTACAGTGCTCCTCTTTAGACCCTAAACCCTGGCATTTAGATCTTCTTAATTTGGACCTTAGCCCTTACTATTTGGCCCTTATCCAATGTATCTCCTTATCCTTCCTCAGCCATGTCAGCTGTCTCTTGGCATAGTTCCGATTATTCTGTTGGAGCTGAGCGATCAAGTCTTCTTTCTTTATCTCTCCAGCTAAAAAAGGAATGACTTCTTTACAGCCGATGGAAGTAATACTCGGCCATCCTAACTCAATCAATTTCTCTGGCTCTCCATCGGCATACTTGTCGACCAAGCTTTGAACTTCAGGAATCATACCCCCGTCGACTTGCACTCGAGTACGAGCATTGATTCTCTCGTAGATCACTTCCCTATCCCAATACGGAGCGACTTTAAAGATTTGGTACTTCCTCTCCCCTTTTTGAGCCAGTTCAGATTTCTTTTTGCCAGTCATCCGAAACACTTCTAAAGCACGCATGATATAGCGTTTGTTCTTCGTTTCTTGGAACTGCTCAGACGAGTCAGGATCTACAGATTTCAATTCATTCAAAAGATCCTCTACAGATCTCTCCTCGAGTTCAGCCCTGTACTTCATATCAGGTTCCCCTGCCGGGATCTGAAAATTATCCACGACTGCGTCTATCCAAAGCACAGAGCCTCCACAAAGTATCGGGAGTTTTCCCCTTCTTTGGATCTCTTCGATAGTTTGTTCAGCATCAGCTTTGTAGTCCGCTACTGATAGAGTTTTCTCTAAAGGCACATAACTAAAAAGATGATGAGGTATCCCATCCATTTCTTCAGGTTTCGTGAGTTCATTCCCGATCTCCATTTCTTCATAGACCTGTCGTGAGTCAGCATTGATCACTTCTCCATCAAGCTGCTTCGCCAACTTCACTGCTAAGGAAGATTTCCCGGAGGCAGTTGGGCCCATGACGACGAGGAGAGGCTTGGAAGAGTTTGAGATAAATAATTCTATCTCGTTTGTGGTGTCGATTAGATTCTTCAAAAAAGACTTGTTTATGAGCCTTAAGAGTATAAGGAGTATTGAGAGTATTGGGAAGCTGTAGTGGACTATAAGTCATTGAATTTTCATTTTTCAATTTCTAATTTTCATTCAAATCACAAAAATCAATGATCATTGGAAATTGATTCATTGATCCTTGATTGGAAATTGAAACTTGATAAGTATTGGAAATTTGTGATCCCTACTTTTGGACCTTGGACCTTATTATTGGCCCTTTATTACATGCGGTAGCGACTCACGATATCATTCATGATCACTTCACCATTTTCTTTTTCAATAGTCTGAGTCCACTTCAAGGTCTTCGCTCCATAGAATGGTTCATAGTCTTCTTCCGGTTCGAGTTTCACAGAGCGGCCATCAGCTTTCCCATACACCAAGACAAATGCTTCTGCTGTATCCGGTCGATCATAAGCATAGAAAAAGAGATCGCTCTCATAATCATTCACCGCTTTTACATCAAGACCTACAGACGGGAATATCGTTGCATCTAGACCATATCCTCCTACTCGATAATAGCTCAGATCCCAACTGTGATTTTGACGCATAGTGATAGGGGTTCCTGCATTCAATAGACTTCTATAAAAAGTCGTAGAGACTTGGCAAATACCACCACCAAGCGAAGGTTTTGCTTGAGCTCCAAAGATTGCATATCCTGTTTTAAACTCACCATTTATAGGCCCATTCATCCGATTGAAAGAAATCTTTGCACCTGGTTCTATGATGGATCCATTGATACGATCGAGACCAGTGTTAATGTTATGAAGGCGGTTATAATCTTTAGATCTCAAAGATTCTGAATATTCTGAATACCCAACACTCAGTAAGTCATACTCCATTTCTTCGATTTCTGAATACACTTTGAGAGGGATTTCATAGACTTTTCCATACACATCTAAATGCTCTGCTGATGACTCCTCATCATTTCCTGCTACGATAAGATCTTTTTCATCTGCTGATCTCAATAATTCAGCAATGATTTGGTCTGCTAATTCATAAGCATTTACTCTTCTTCCTTCTATAAATTTTCCTTCAGTTACGGCTTTAAAGGCATTGTATCGGACTTCTTCTTTTCCGACGATACGTATAGTGTTGGTTTCTCTATAAAATGATTCACGAATAGGGTTCAAAATTTCTATAAGTTTTTCTCGATTTATCAGAACCTCATCATCTTGGAAGAGAATAAAATCCTCTTCTGAATTAAGGTCAATTTCAAAGCTTTCATCCTCTAGATGCAAAAGTACTGGTTGAGATACGAATGCTTGAATACGTTCATAGGTATCTTGATGGGCTTTGTCAGCTTCTTTACTTGACGAAGCGAAAACAGCAAGAGTTTTGAGATTTAGCTTTTGAGGAGCAGCTCCTTTTTGAAGGCTTGTAGTTATCCTTTGAAAAGTTCTTTCCGCATTTTCAGTATCTAATTCTCTACCATTCTCTGCTTCAGCTAAGGTCCATTGCCCTTGGCTCCATTCTAGAGAAGATGCTTTTGCCTCTCTTCGTACTTCTTTTTCAATATTTTTTACAAAGCTTCTCCATTGAGCTTGATTGACATTGAGCTGAGCAATCTCAACTGATGAAGCATGCAGAGAGTTTTGCTCGGCAAAAAAAGGTGTAATACGATCTTCAGGGCTTTGATCAAAATACTCTTCATTCAGAGAGTATTCAAAACCAATCTCTTGAAGGCTAGTGTTTATATGTAAAGTCTCATTATCATCTTGGTGTTTTACAATAATCTCTATAGGAGTCATATTTTTTTCGAGTACCGCGTTTTGAGCTTCTTGTAGAAGAGCTATTTCTTCTGAAGAAGTTAAATGCAGATCATTTATTGTCAGATTCGCAAGCCATTCTTTTTGTTGTCCACCGTATACAAGAATCATCGTTGCTATGAAAACTCCAAATAATCCAAAACCAATAAGTCTCCGAGAACGCCTTACTGCAGATCGATTCTCTTTTTGTGGTGCTGGTAAGAAGAGTTGTTCAGACATATTTTTTTGGTATTTGACGAATTATCATATTATTATATAATATAATTAAGTAATTGTCAAACACTCAAAGATCTTTTGAGCTGTAGTGTTTTTTGTTAGTATCTAATCAATATCTCGTCATATCTACCATTATGAAGAAGTTTACTTCACTTATCCTCTCTCTTGCTTTGGGAATGAGTGCCTTCCCTGCTCTCTCTGCGGCATACGCCTCGAATTCAAACTACGATCCAAATGATCTTTACGAGCAGTTTTTACGCCAACTAGAGCAACAAGATTCATCATCAAACTCTCAACCAAACTCTCAAGACGAACCGACTCCAGAGCTCATCTCTGAACCTCAAGCTCCTGTAGTCCAGCCTATCAAAGCGCAGCCAGTGGCATTGAAAGATGCAGGTCAGGTCTCTTTCACAGGTACAGTAGTACGAGTGAATCCTCTTTATCTCCAAATAGATCTTAAGAGAGATCAGTACCAACAAGTTGGAAATCAATTCAAAGAGTTTATCCCTGGTGATAAGACAAGTTGGTTTAAGAAGTCTCTTTTGATCACTAGTAGCGAACAAGAGTGGATAGATAACCTCATCAAAGCAGCAGGAAATGACGCTGATAATTACGTGCGAATCACTGGATGGGGTGTGGATAAGAATTTTGACGGTATCGCAGATGGTATTTCTGTAAATGGTAAAGGTTCAGGAGTATGGAACCTAAAAGATCCAAACAATTCAGACTTCAGTAAATACAAGGAATCAAAGCAGCTCACTGCCGCTATGACCCGGACAGAATCAGATCATTATGGATTCATAGAGTATAGTACAACAGATAGACGCGTTTATATGAAGATGACAACTAAGACAGGTGTTCCAATTCTTAACGAATTTGGAAACCAAGTGATACGAGTTATGTACAACGAGGAGCTCGACACTCTTAAGTGGTTAAGTCCATTTACTATTGCGAGTGTTGATGCGAAGGACAAAAATTTCAAATATCTAGTAAGAGCTAGGGCTTTCGTAGGAGATAGTAATGGAGGAGCTCTCTATATTCGCTACAGTGCTCTAGATGTAGTAAACAAGATTCCAACACAATTGAGTCCAGAGTCACCAGATCCAGAGCCAGTAGTAGAAACAATCGTAGAGCCTGAGCCGGTGGTCTCTCAACCAGATCCAGAGCCTATTTCTCGTACTGAAGTATTCACGCTAAGACTTGAAGATGTGCTAAGTGATGATTGTGGACACTATCCATTTGTAAATGAACTTACTGTCACCATCACTATCGAAGGAAGTAATTTCCAAATGAGTATCATCGGAGATACATCAAATATAAGCCTAGATGGACCAGCTATAAATGGAGTTGTTACAAATGCTCAGAATGCTGGAACAGTAGCTGGCTTTAATAACATCGTTGTAGCCTACGAAAATGGTCAGCTTATTTTAGGAAAAAATGGAGGACTTCCTGGAGGATGTCCTATTACCTTTAGTCTTCTCTAAGCTAATCAAACAAAACTATTCAAGATTAAGCTCTCCTCTGGAGAGCTTTTTTGATGCTTGTCTTTTGAAGGTATTTCGTAGAGATCGTTCAGCAATTTTTTTGACAAGAGGTGGCTCAATGCCGTCTAGCTCAGGCAAGTTTTCCAGTTGATCTAGTGATCCGTTGAGATCTATACCTTGTTTCATAAGTCCTCTCAGTATTTCATCAACGACAAGGTATGGAGCTCCTAATTGAGCTTCATCTCCTCCTTCCAGTACATTTAAGCCATCGGTAGGTACTGCTTCTATCACCTCATGTGGGACACGCAGTTCTTTAGCGATTTCAAGTAACTCAGTCCCCTTCCAGATCTCTTGGATCATCCCATAGTCTCCAACATCTCCATGAAGAGTCCAAAAACCCATCCAGTATTCAGAATAGTTATCTGTTGAAAGGACCAGTCCATTGACCATATTGGCAACATAGTAGGTTCCTAGTCCCATTCTTAAACGTGCTTTAACATTCCCTTGAGAAGTCCTGTATCTCATGCCATCAGAGTCTTCATGATACTCTGAGACATTGTTCGCTACTGGTTTGAGGATATCCTTATCGATAATATTAAAAATCCCTGTCAGGTCAATCTCGAGCATCTCTGCATCACAAGCTTGTATGACTTTTTTCCCGAGTACAGCGTGAACTGAATCTGACTGGCAAGGCAGGATGAGGCCTATAGAGCGAAGCTGATATCCTTTTTCAGCAGCAATACGAGCAGCTTCCTGAGCCAAGAAGATCGTCACCGCTGAATCTAAGCCTCCCGAGACTCCAGTGACGGTCGAGTGGATATTGGCCTTCATGCAGTAGTTAGCGAGGGCAGAGGCCATTGTGTTTATGACAGATTTCGGATTCATAAGAGTGAGTTTTAGGTGCTGAGGAGTAGATGCAGTCTAGAGTTTAGGGTCAAGAGTCGAGTAAGTAGTAATCAGTAGCTAGTAAACAGAGTGAATATTCATTGGATTTGGTTTTTTGTTTCACACTTTGCTTTTTTTTAAATTTTATTAATAATTATTGGCTCATTGTTACAGATTGATCATTCTTCAGTTCCATACAGTCTTTCCTCTATCACATACTCTCTTACTTTTTCATCCAAAAGTTCCAAGTTTCCTGCCCTCACCTCTGTGCTGGCACCAGCGACTGGATCTATGTTCAATAATAAATGGTGAGGAGCAACAGTTTGAAGAGGATATCCTACTCGCGGGACTACGATCATACGAGCATCTTCTATGAGCTCAGCTCCTCTATACCAACTTTTTGGGATTTCTTCATACTGATCAGAACCGACAATCAACCAGTGCTCCATCTTCGAGCTCATGTGTTGGATTTTTTTCCACAAATCAAACCAAGTGATGGCTTCATCTCTGAGGATATCAAATTTACTCAGGATGACTTCATCTCCAAACTCCGCTGAAGCAGCCCAGATTTCAGTCATTTCATTCCTCTGCCAGTCTGTAGCACTGAAGTCTTTATAGGGAAGCTTAGCAGATGGGAATACCAGTACTTTCTCTACTCTCCCAGATCCCATCACAGCATCAATCACTGCTCTATGAGCAAGTGTTGGTGGATCAGCAGCAAAGCCAAACCAAGCAAGTCTACTCACAAGTCCTATTTTTCTTCCGACGAATATTTCTAAAGACTTTGGCATGTAAGAGATAGTGATAGGGCTTTAAGTATAATGGAAAAAAGAGTATTCTTACAGACTCTCTGAGCTTGTCGAAAGAGACTCCTTAATCAATTGAAATAGTCCCGCTATTCAAAAAGACTCCTTTGCGGAACTCGGAGAACCCTCCCGAAAGATTCCACAAATACAAAAAAACGAGGCCCTTTCGGACCTCGCTTCTGCATACTATATTTTAATCCGCTACTGGACTGCTCCTGGAATGGCTGACTGTAGGAGAGTATTGACAATCACGAATGAGAGAAGGATCACGATGATACCGATAGCAGCATAGGTGAGAACTTTTTTACCAGTCTCAGCTCCACTATCATTGACACCAGCAGTTACGTACATAAATCCTCCGTAGATAACAATAGCGAGTGCAATAATTCCGAGGAATCCAAGGAAGTAGTTAAGAAGAGTCCTTACTAAATCTATCAGGCTGTCTTCGTTGGCTGTCGCGATAGCAATCTCATCTGGGACAATATTTCTATTGACTCCAAACCCTGCTGAAGCGAAAACATCTGGAATACCCCAATGAGCTACCGCTAGAGAGAGTACCAAAAGGCCAGACATCATAAGGTATGGTCGTAGCGATTTACTCATTTTTGAAATAATTAAGACTATTTACACTTAGTGTAGGAAAAGGAGTGCATTCCTGCAAGTCTCAACAAGAAACAAGCGTTGACAGGCTATGATCACACTATTAGAACACTCTTTAACAAGAGAGGTCCTTACACTTGAAGTTTCCTGAGTAAATAGCTTTTATCTCGCATCAAGCCTGCATTGTTCTTCGAATACTTTTCTAAGAATTCTTCAAGATATAGACAATCTTCTTTTCTAAAATTTTCTAAGTGTACAGACTCATCTATCAAGAATGGACCTGCTTGAGTTCTTCGAAGTTCAGTCATGAGAGCTCCACTTCCAAGTTTTTCTCCAAGCTCATGGATGAGAGATCTTATGTAGGTGCCACTTGAGCAAGTGACCTCCAAACTGAATGAAGGAAGTTGATCTTCTAAGATTTTTATCTCATGAAAAGTTACTTGCCGTTTCCCAAGGTCTATAGTCTTTCCTTCTCTCGCATGTTCGTAAGCTCTCTTTCCTTCAAATTTTAAAGCAGAAAAAGCCGGTTGAATTTGCAATTGATCTCCCAAGAAGGATTGAACAACTTCTGTAAAGATTTCTTTTTTTGGATACTCGACATTTGACAAAACCTCAATCTCGCCAGTCACATCATAAGTATCTGATCTTTTACCAAGCCCTGCTTTGACGATATATGTTTTCTGAGATTCCTCAAAGTATGGGATGAGCTTAGTCCCCTTTCCTATAAAAACAGCCAATACTCCCGTCGCTAAAGGATCTAAAGTACCCAAATACCCCATCCTAGCGATGTTTAATTGCTTTTTTAACTTCCTGAGTACGTCAAAAGAAGAGATTCCAGAGGGCTTGTCGATAATGGTAAAAATGGGGGAAATTTTCAATGTTCAGTTTTTAATTTTCATTCAATATTCAAAAAATCAAAGATTCAAAAACCAAAATCTATGGATGCTTTTTAAAACCTAACAAGCATAAATTTCCTTAGCTGCATAATCTTCTCTCAATTAGATTTTTACCTCTCTCTCAGCTTTCAATTCAATGGCTGGTTGCTTTGGGACTTCAGGGAAATCAGACAAGCTTCTCGGAGGAGCAGGGTTTAAGTCTTCTTCTGTCTGACATCTGATGATATTCGCCCCCATAGCTCGGAGTTTCTCATCAAGTCGTTCATATCCACGATCGATGTAGTTGATACTTGAGACTTCAGTTGTGCCTTCAGCCATAAGTGCAGCAACGATCATCCCAGCTCCAGCACGGATATCACAAGAAGCGATAGGTGCTCCACGCAGTGCTGTGGGACCGATGATCAGAGCTTGGTGAGGATTTAAAAATTCAAATCTCGCTCCCATTTTTTCCAATTCAAACAAATAGTTTAATCTTCCTTCAAAAAGGGTTTCAAAAACTTTAGAAACACCATGAGATTGAGTCATTAAGACCATAAATGGAGCCTGGAGATCAGTAGGAAACTTTGGAAAAATACCAGTATCCATTTTTGATATTGGCTCGAGACGTTTTACACCTCTTACTCGTAGTTTATTTCCATCCAAGAAATCTAAGATAACTCCTGCTTCGTTTAGTTTTTGCCATAAAGCATCGAGATCATGCTCACGGACATCATTGATAATGATATCTCCTTTAGTAGCAGCAGCAGCTATCGCCATAGTCCCTATTTCAAGATAGTCAGAAACAATCCTATGATCTGTACCATGGATACTTGTGCCACCTTTGACTTCGACAACATGACTTCCTATACCAGATATAAATGTCCCTGCTGAAACTAAAAATCTGCAGAGATCCTGGACATGGGGCTCTTGAGCCGCGAGTCGTATTTCTGATTCTCCAGAAAGTCCAGCTGCAAAGATAATAATATTTTCTGTCGCAGTGACAGAGATTTCTTTTAACACTACTTTTCCTGCCCTTGCCCCAGAAGCTTCAAAATGAATGAAATCACCTTCTTCACGGATACGCACCCCCAGGGCACGGAATGCATCGAGATGAGTATCCAGAGGTCGTTTCCCTAAAACACATCCACCAGGGTATCCAATGGTGATCTCACCTACTCTGGAGAGCATAGGGCCTACCAGAAGAATGGAGGCGCGCATGGTCTTCACCATATCTAGGGGAATTTCTGTCGTTTTAATGGTCTGAGTCTGGATACGAAGGACATTATTTGAAAAAGTATATTCACTACCGATATACTTCATGATCTCCAGCATCTTACGCACATCTTGAATATCTGGAACATTCGTCAAAATAAACTCCTCAGGACTTAATAGTGTTGCAGCTATGATAGGCAAGGCAGCATTTTTTGATCCTGAAGCAGTGACTTCTCCGTGGAGAGGACGGTTTCCTTTGACGATAAAGCGCATATATGAAGGATCTTAAGGAGTATAAGGAGCTTAACGATCGCATAACGACCGGAAGGCTAGAACATTATCAGAGTTCGATCAATTGGCCAAACTCATCATATAATAAGACCTCATTCTCTAATAAAACCTCGTTTTTATCAAGTATTTCCTGTTTTACCTGTCGGGCTAGCTCAAGGATTTCAGATGCCGTTCCACTCGAGTCATTCATGAGGAAGTTCCCATGAAGTTCTGAGATGAAAGCTCCGCCTATTTTTTTTCCTTTGAGACCAGCTTCATCTATCAATTTCCCAGCATAGAGTCCATTGTCAGGGTCAGGATTCTTAAAAAAAGATCCACAACTATGTCCTTTTGGTTGTTTAGCAACTCTTTTCAAGAGCCATTCATCTTTATGTGGTGGATCACCCTTTCGGATGAGCAGCTTCACAGACCACACCAGCCAGTATTCATCTTTTATCTTACTTCCTCTATAGATAAACTCACACTCTTCAGGACTGAGTATTCGAAATGCTTTCCCGTCAAAAACTTCTACTTCTTGTACAATTTCACAGATTTCCTCCTCTGGTATACCTATATTACCTCTGATAGCAGCTCCCATGATACCAGGAATGCCTACGAAGTTATCTAAACCATTCAGTCTTTGTTTCCTGCACTCTCGTATCAATTTCGCCAAAACCATACCCCCCTCAACCTTTACAAGAGCTTTATCCTTTGAATAGTTCATATCTATGCTCAAATCCTTGTTCATCAGGCGGATTACAAGTCCTCGTATCCCTTCATCAGAGATGATCATATTGCTTCCTTGTCCTATATAGAGGATAGGAAGCTTTTTTTCTTTAGCAAACTGAAAGGCTTCTTGAAGCTCTTCTTTGTTATTAATCTCTACATAATAATCAGCAGGTCCTCCTACTTTCATCCAGGTGAGAGTTTTGAGGGCAATTTGAGTGTGTAGTTCCATAAGTGATTTTTAGGAATATCAGGATACCATATTCTCTTAGGAAGAGCCGCACTATTGCTGCAGTATATAAAATATGTTATAATACTATGAAATATAAACTATTATGAAAAAAATATTCTGTTATCTGACGATTACTTTAAGTCTTCTCATCTTGAGTGCTGGACTCTTCTTCTCTAATTCCTCTGAAGCACAATTCACAATTGATACCGTACAGGAAAGAGCTCAGGTCTTAGAAGAGATGTTGTATCATCCACAATATGTACAACTGACCGATAAACTGATGACTACCTTAGAAGTATGTCCTTCGGAGCTTGAAACAGTAAATACCACTTTAAATCTTTTAAGAGAGTATACCTTTAGTCATTACAATAGGCAGTTGAGCGAATCAGACTCTGCTAAAAAACTCTTTGATGAGATTCTACTTTTACTCGAAGGGAAAATTTCCAAGCAGATCGGAGAACTCCAGGCTGCATGTCCTCAATGGGAAAATGATTCTTCTCTTCATGGCGCCGCTAACAAAATTGATGAAATCTCATCAAGGATACTTCAGCTTGAAAAAAACTGTAAAAATAAAAACCTAAGAAATGTAGAAGTCTTAAAAAAGAGAAGAGCTCAACTCTCTCAATCAGATAAGGATATGAAAAGAGTCGAAAGGCAGCTCAAAAATTTAGAGCGTCGCTGTCGCATAGAGGTGCCAGATCTCGTCCGAGAGAGTAGATGAAGATCAAGTCTGTAGTCTTAAAAACATTAGTTTGTACAAGTCTTATCTATGATAGGATATGATTCGCTGTGTTATTAAACATACTCACAATGTCTCTGCCAGTATTAGAATCAGCTGATCAAATCGCTCAGAATCCTAAAGCAGCTGAATGGAAGCTAAATCGCTTTTGGCAAAAAGTTGGAAAGGATGGAGTGCCCAAGACAGCTATAAGCGTCCTTCAGGTAAACCTAGGAAGGATGTGTAATTTAGCATGTTCTCATTGTCATGTAGAAGCATCCCCTTTTCGTACTGAAACCTTGTCTGAAACAGCAAAAGATCAAATCATTGAAATGATCAATACTTTCGACCAAATACAGACCGTAGACCTGACTGGAGGAGCCCCTGAGATGAACCATGGCTTTCGAGATATCGTCAAGGCCGCAAGAGCTAAAGGCAAAGAAGTAATTGTTCGCTCTAATCTCACGATATACTTCGAAGAAGGCTACGACGACTGTCCAGATTTTTTTGCCGAGCAAGGTGTACGAGTCACAGCTTCTCTCCCCTGCTACCTCGAAGACAACGTAGATAAAATGAGAGGTCAAGGAGTCTTCGACGGGAGTATAAGAGCTCTAAAAATGTTGAATGAAGTGGGTTACGGGACAAATCCTGACTTACAGCTGGACCTTGTTTTTAATCCACAGCTTCCTAGAGCTGCAGCAAATTTTTCCCTTGCACCAGATCAAGCAGGACTTGAACAGGCTTACAAGGAGCATCTCAAAAAACACTTTGATGTGGTTTTCAATAGCCTTTATGCCATTACAAACTTACCAATAGGGAGATTCAAACATTATCTCGAACGGAAAACGATGCACGAAGACTATCTTGAGTTTCTAGAAAATCATTATAACTCAGGAACACTTCCTTATTTGATGTGTAAAAACCAACTCTCTATTGATTATGATGGTCGAGTCTTTGACTGTGATTTTAATCAAATCGAAGATGTCGCAGCCCTGAATGAAGCTGGAAAAGAGCTCACTCTACAAGACTTCCTTGATGCAAAGAGTTTGGATATCATCAAAGATGTTCAGCTTCGTAACTACTGCTATGGTTGTACTGCTGGGAGCGGAGCGAGTTGTGGAGGCTCGCTCGTGGAGTGAGGATGAACAATGAACAATGGAGAATGAACAATGGAGAATGAAAAATGGATAATGAAGAATATTCCCAACCACTCACTAGCAACTACTCCTTACAAGCTAAAACCTAAAACCTAAACCCTAACACCTAAACCATGCAATCCGCTGTAAAAGATCGTTATGCTTCTGCTTCAAAAGCTGTCGAGGAAGCTCTCTGTTGCCCAGTCTCATACAATCCCGAATACCTCAAAATCATCCCTCAAGAAGTGATCGATCGTGATTATGGATGTGGTGATCCTTCAGCATATGTGAAGGAAGGAGATGTGGTGCTTGATCTTGGTTCAGGTGGAGGCAAGATCTGCTTTATCGCTTCACAGGTCGTAGGAGAAAAAGGGAAAGTAATAGGAGTAGATATGACAGATGACATGCTTGAGCTTGCGAAAAAGAATCAACCAATCGTTGCGGAGAAGATTGGGTATGACAATGTGGAATTCCGTCATGGATATATCCAAGATTTGAAATTAGACCTGGATATCCTTAACGAATACTTAGAAAAACACCCAGTATCAACAGCTACAGAGCTTAAAGCAATGCATGAATACACTGAAAAAATAAAGAAAGAGAAGCCTCTTATAGCAGATAATTCCGTCGATATTATCGTGAGTAATTGTGTCCTAAATCTCGTCAGTGACGATCTTAAAAAACAACTTTTCCACGAGATGTTTCGAGTGTTGAAGGTCGGAGGGCGTATTGCCATCTCCGATATCGTTTCAGATGAAATCTCACCTCAACATATGAAAGATGACGAAGATCTTTGGTCAGGCTGTCTGACGGGTGCTCTACAAGAAGCAGAGTTTTTGCAATTACTCGAAGAAGTCGGTTTCCATGGGATCAGTATCGATAAATATGACGAGAAACCTTGGAGAATAGTAGAAGGGATTGAGTACCGTTCTGTCACGGTCACAGCATGGAAAGGGAAACAAGGTCCATGCATAGAAAAGAACCACGCGGTCATCTATAAAGGCCCTTGGAAAGAAGTAAGAGATGACGACGATCATGTGTATTACCGTGGTGAACGAATGGCAGTGTGTGAAAAGACCTATAAAATCATGACCTCACAAGATTATAAAGGGTCGATTATTCCAGTTCCTCCTCAAAAAGAAGTGAAAGATAAAAAGACTTTTGATTGCTCTCGTCCAGTTATTCGCTCTGCTAAAGAAACGAAGAGTGGGGTAGCTCCTGCCACGACAGACACGAGTGCAGATTGTGATACAGGGGCTTGTTGTTAGTATATAAGGTCCAAATATCAAGTTCCAAGGTCCAAGTTAAAAATCTTTATACTCGTTACACTCCTCAGCATGTTCGCTTTCATCACCGGTTCTGGATTCTATGATCTCCCTGGCTTTGAGCTAGAGACAGTGAAGACCCCTTATGGGGAGGCTGAAGTGTTGAGAGGAAAAATCCAAGAAAAAGAAGTCATTGTCCTGCCTCGACATGGGCAAGGTCACCGATCACTACCCCATCACATTAATCATAAGGCTCATATCACTGCTCTAAAACAGCTCGGGTGTGACAAGATTGTCTCATTTTCTGTCTGTGGGATGATGAAGGAAGAGCTTCCATTAGCACAAGCTTATTTAGCTAATGATCTCATGTATCCAGAAAACAGATTGGCTGATGGGTCTATTTGTAGTTTTTTTGATATTCCAGGTGAAGAAGGTCGAGGACATTTGATCGCTGAAAACTACTTCAATTCAACTCTTCAGCAGTCCATCCGGGAAGTTTACCCAGATATCAAAGACGTCACTTATCACTTTTCATTTGGGCCACGTTTTAATTCAAAAGCAGAAATTAGCTCATTTGCTCAGTATGCTGATGTCATCTCTCAGACTGCTGGTCCAGAGGTCATTCTGAGCAATGAACTTGAAATACCCTATGCTCTGATTCTTTTTCCTATAGACTATGCCAATGGAGTAAAGGATCAAAATACCTCCATGGAAGAATTAGGAGCGAATATGGCCAAAAGTAAGCCAAGCTTTCTTAAGATTATGGAGCATCTAGTAGATTCAAGTGGAGAAGAAGTTTTTGAAGGATTTGTCTATCGTTTTAGCTAAAAAAGGAGCATTTCTAAGCAATGTTCCCTTTCCTAAAGGAGTCCTAGAGTCTGAGCAAAAAAGAGAAAGCATGTCATTGACCAAAAAGAATGACCATGATATAATATAAGACCAGGGAAAAGCTTATAAATGCTCTCTATGACCTCAATAGTAGGACTTATCATGTCGACAAAAACGAAAGCAAAACTCATTATTGGAGCACTATTATTGATCCTTATATCGGCATTCTTTTTATGGCCTTCTACTGATGTATCTGTAATAGAAGAAGAGAAGCTCAGGACTGTTGAGCTTGTTCCAGCTGGAGATTTAGTTACTGATACAGTAGTGACTTCTACTCTTGGTACAGTGCAATCCTTACAAGATGTCAGTGTAAGAGCTGAAACATCCGGACAAGTGGTCAATATAAATATCACAGAAGGAGACACCGTTGTAGCTGGAGAAATTGTGATGGAGTTAGAAAGACAAAGCTTAGAAGCTCAGGTGTTACAAGCCCGAGCAAGGCTTTCTTCAGCTCAAGCAACTCTCAATAAGCTTCTAAACGGAGATCGTCCTGAAGATATCCAAATCATCGAGCAAAAGCTCATTGCAGAGAAAGAACGTCTAAAAGAATTAAAAAGAGGAAGTCGCCCTGAGGAACTAGCAGTAACTGAGACAGCTCTGGAAAATGCTCAGAAAAACCTTGACGACGCCGAAAGAGAGCTAGTAAATGTAAAAGAACAGACTGAAAAAGACTCAGAAGCTCAGCTACAAAAGAGTGTTGATAGTATTCAATCTACAGCTATCGTTATAGAACGGCTACTTTCCCAAAATCTACAAAACATTGTATATCCCTCTAGGATTCCTAAGAACAGAACCTGCGAACTACAAATAACAACTCTTCTGAAATCCACAATAAAACCTGAATGTTTTAAAATACTTTTAGTCTCAGAAGATCAAAAAGTATTGTCAAATCAATATCAAGACTTACAAGATTATGAGTACACTCAAGTATTAATGGATTTAGATTTAACAAAATCTCGTTTACAACAGTTAAGAGATTTTTTTATCCTCGCCCTACAAGCTACTGGAGGAACAATTTCTATCACTCCAACTGGAACACCACAAGCATCTTCTATTACTAATGTAACACTAACAGAATTAAAAACTTCAATAACGAATGGCCAAACTGAAATTGAGTCAATTATCTCTCAATTGACAAGCCAAATAGAAGCTCAGAAAAAACAATCAATAATAAATCAATCAGCAATAGATAATGCAGAATCAAGGCTTACCCAGTCACAGAATACCGTCAACAACACAGAAAAAGATCTTCAACTCAAAGAAATAGGGGCAAGCGATGAACAAGTTGCTATCCAAGAATCACAGATTCAACAACTCGAATTACAACTAAAAGTTGCTCGAGAAGGAGCTCGTCCTGAAGATATCCAAGCTCAACGTGCTTCAGTACAGCAAGCTCAGGCCGATGTGGCTGTAGCAACAGCTAATAGAGATAAGGCAGTGATACGCGCTCCTATAAGCGGAACGGTTATACAGTTTAGCTTTGATATAGGAGATTATGTCAGCAATGGTGAAGAAATTATGCTCATGGCCAATCAAGAACGACTTGAAGTCATTACTTTTGTCACCGAAGAAGAAAGGCGTTTTATTGAAAAAGGTTCACCAGTACAGCTTCTAGATAATCTTGTAAATGGTACTGTTGCTCGAATATCTCCAGCTCTAGATAGAGATACAAAAAAAATAGAAGTTACGATCACTGTTGATGAAGGTCAAGAAGAGCTCGTCATCGGACAAACAGTTTTCGCTGGCTTTGAATTGGTGATGAACAAAGATTCTGTGAGGGTACCTCTTGAGACGGTAAAGGTTCTTGGAAATAGCGCCTTTGTCTTCACTGTAGATGAGTCTTCTCGAGTGAGTGTCATCCCCGTGACGGCAGGTCGTATCATTGGTGAAACAATCATCATATCAGGTATTGATCGTCAAAAATTACTTATCCCTAAGGTTTCAAATCTTGAGGGTGGTCAGGAGGTTGTACCTCTTCAAAAAACACAAAATGATGAGGTGGAGCAAGTCTACTTGAGTGTCCCAAATACATATCCTGAGATACTCCCACAACTTTCTCCTGTTCAGTCTTAGCCTTTATGGCAGATCATTCTACAATGTTCATAGGAGCAGTTATACTGTATTTGTCCTTATTTATTCTATGATTTCTGTCATCATTCCAGTACTTAATGAAGTACGACATCAGTATTTAGAGCGCATTTTTGATGCCTTAGAGCTACAAGATGGCGACTTTGAGGTAATCGTAGTAGATAGTGGGAGTAGTGATGAAACACTATCGTTTTGTCAGAGAGCCACTAAGATTATAAAAAGCCCCCCTTGTAATAGAGCTGTCAGGATGAATCTAGGAGCTAAAGCTGCTCGAGGGGATATTCTGCTGTTTCATCACCCTCGCAGTATCCTTGCTGAGAACGCCATTTCAGTAATAAGAGAAGCTTTAGTAGATCCAAAGATTGTTGGAGGGGCTTTTACTCATAGCTTTGATCATCCTAAATGGCATTGGTTAATGGCCTATACCTCATGGCACTCCAATACCATCCGCGCAAAATTTGGAATTATATATTTAGATCATTGTTTATTTGTCAGGCGTTCCACTTTTGAAGAGATCGGGGGTTTCCCAAACATTGATATTTTTGAAGACACGGTCTTTCCAAAAGAAATGAATAAGAAAGGAAAAACAGTCATCCTTCCTCAAAAAATAAAAACTTCCCCAGTCCGTTTTTTAAAAAGGGGCCTATTTAAACAATCATTATTAAATCAGCTCTTAAAGATCGGTTTTTCTATTGGTATCTCTCCAAATAAATTGAATCAATGGTATGAGGGTAAGGATCCTTATAATGTGTTAGCTGATGGAGAATGAGCTCCAGAAGGAGCAAAGGTCCAAAGGAATAATTTCCAAGGGCCAAGGGGAAACAGCAGTAAACAAATAGTAAAAGTATACTCAAGAGCCCTTCTTTTTTGAAAAGAGAAGGGCGGCCTCTGCTTAGCAAGGCGGGATGAGATTTATAAACTAGCTTACACAGCTAGTTTTTTCTTTCTTTGATAGCTTTGGACGAGTCTAGCGATGGCTATACTTGAGACAAACAGAGCTAGAGATATCACTAGTTGAAGCGGGTTAAAGCTAATCATACTCAGGTCAAAACCTTCAATATTTTCAATAGTTGCTCCAAAACTGACGAATGTCACTGATCCAGGAAGTATTCCTATCAAAGTAGCTAAAGTGTATGAGCTCCATCTCACTTTAAGGATCCCAGAAACATAGTTCGTCAGGTCAAAAGGAAGATAGATAAAACGCATAATTAAGACTGATACAAAGCTGTTTTCTCTGAGTTCTTTACTCCAGCTTTGGATGACACCAGCTTCCTCTTCGTCCCCACCAGATATCAAGCCTTCTCCAAAGAAACGACCTATCCAGTAAGCAAGGTTAGCCGACATATTTGCACCAACAATGGTATAGAAAACTCCTCCCCAGAAGCCAAAAAGAGCTCCTGAAATGAGCGTTAAGAGTGTCGCTGGGAAGAAAATCACAGGTCTAAAAGTATAGATAAGGATGTATACAATCGGGCCATAAGTAGTCCCTGTGACAAACTCAAAGATCTGCTTAGCAAGATCAAGAGAAGTCAGGTTATTCATCGTCTTGTAATAGCTAAACGAAACAATGATGGCTAACCAAAAAATAACCGCAATAATTTTTGGAGCTTGCTTTTTTATGGCATATTTCAAATCACTCTTAAGATGATCTACTGTGAGACCTATATAAGTATCTGAGAGTTTTTTATAGAGCCTTCCTAATACTGGATAAGGGACGATCATTGTATTTAATTTGTACATAGAGATCTTGTATTGCATCGACAAGGTAAAGACACTGAGTAGTTCTCCGGCATTCTTTCCCATGAGAGTAGCTCCAAGTATTTTTCCTGTTAATCTTTTAGCAACGACGATTGCTATACCCTCTTGAGCTTCATCAGTATTGGCTCGGTCAGTGTTTCCATAAGGCATCTTTACTGTGAATATTTCTTCAGAACCATATTTTTTTTTTGCTTGCTCAGAAGTAATACCCACACTGGCTACTTCTTGGTCGAGGTAGGTCACTCTTGGGAGAGGTTTATTGGTCTTGCCATTATAGAGTGGAAAGAGAATTTTTTTAATAAGGTGACGTCCTTGATCATCTGCAGTGTGAGTAAACTTCGCTGCTGAAGAGACATCACCCACAGCAAAAATATTTTTAATATTCGTTCGATAATGCTTATCAACTTTGATGCCTCTATCAGCGTGTTCTATTCCAACCGCTTCAAGATTAAGACCTTTAAGGTTCGGTACTCGGCCTACTCCAAGTAAGAGCTTGTCGAATTCAACTTTATGTTTAGTAGTTTTTTTTCCTTGAGTCTGTTCGACGATCGCATACTTCCCTTCTACTTTATTAACAAAAGAAGAGTTATAGATCTTCATTCCTTGTCTTTTAAAAATCTCTTCTGTCATTTCACCGACATCTGACTCTTCTCTTGGCAAAACATGTTTCGATTTATTGGCAATGGTGACTTTAGTCCCTAGATGAGTTAATGCCTGGGCCATCTCAGCTCCAATAGCACCACCTCCTATGACTAATAATTTTTTAGGAGCTTCTTTGAGATCAAAGAGGTTCTCATTTGTCAGGAGTTTCTCAGGATCAAGTCCTTCGATCTTCACGCGTCGTGCAGAAGATCCCGTTGCTATGACTATGTATTTTGCAGTATGACTGACATGATCCATTTTTTGTTTGATCACTACGGTGTGTTTATCTCGAAAACTCGCTTCTCCCAAAAGAACCTTCACACCATGGTGTTTGTGGATGAGTTCTGGTGATTCTTCATCTCGCACATCTTTCACCTTGCTTCTGACAAGATCAAGGATGCTCTCTTTATATTTTTGTAAGCTGTCCGTTTCACCAGCAAGTTTCTTAGCATCGTCGTAAGCTTTCGCGTGATGGATCAAGCTTTTTGATGGAATACATCCAGTATTTGTACATTCTCCTCCCATCTTATCTCTTTCTACGAGGAGTATCTTTTTGCCCACTTTACTCAAACCAATAGCAGATGTCAGGCCTCCAGAACCAGCGCCAATGACAATCGCATCGTAATCGTATTTGTGAGACATATTTAAGAGTTTTAAAGGGTATTAGGAATAATGAACATAATTATTCATTTTTCTACATATATCAGAAAAAAGTATAGAGCAGGATAGAGCCATGTCCACTGCTTAAGCTTGCTCCTCGTTGGCGAGACTACATGACATAAAGCTTTCATTGATACAGAAGACCTTATATCGTTGTTAATTATTGACAAAAAGTGATATTCAGATATAATGACTTCTCTTTAAATGACTTATGAATCCAGCTGAAAACTCCTCGATTTCAATAGAAGATCTCCTAGATTCTGTAAGTTTTGGAGATTTTTTACGGGTTTTACCTCCAGAAGAAAAATGCACAGGTGAGATAAAGTTGATCATCAAAGGAATAAACCCAGTGGATGTGACGCCATCGATTGTGTTGGAGTTATTGAAAAATCATGATGATTTGACAAGTTCTCTTTCTTTCTCAGACAAGCAAAAATCTTTAGTCAGACAAATGGCAGGAAAGCTCAATGATGCTGAAAGAACCTTACAAAGCAGAGCTAAAAAAAGAAAAAATACTTCAGGGTCTATACATGACACTCGGCAAATTTCTCTAAAATTTGAAAAGGCGCTAGCAGAAGGATGCGATCTCACAGCAAAACTTTTCGTTCTCATTCGTGATTGTGCTCATGAGGAAGAAGTCTTCGAGCTTTTAGAAAAATATATCAAAGAAAAGCTGGATCAAGTGGTGAATGGGATGGAGGCCAATCATGATAACGAAGCTGCAGAAAGAGCTATTAGAGCAACAGGAAGTTACTCCAGGAGTCGAATACTCTCAGCTTCAGGAAGAGTAGTAGCTGTAGATATAATGGATGAGGAAGGTAAAAAAGAACTGGGTAAGGTTTATGCCCCTGAGGCAGAAGAAGAGGAAGAAGATCCTTTCGCGTTTTTTGATGCAACTGATGAAAAAATAAAAAAAGAAAAGGCAGGTTCAGGAGATACTGATGAAAAGAATAGGCGTATGGAAGCAGCTCTTGATGATTTTTTTGAAGGCGAAGAGACAGGAGTAAAAGGACGACATCTCTCCGGTCCATATTTTGAAGATGATGTTGAAGTAAAAGAAAAAACAACTGAAGAAGAGATAGTGGGATATCTCCCTGGAGAGCAAGGGAAAGATCAAATGGCAACAAGAAGACTTACAGGTATGGATGCCTCAGCTTTAGAAGAGTTTTTA
Source organism: uncultured Candidatus Peribacteria bacterium (assembly GCA_964352145.1). Taxonomy (GTDB): domain Bacteria; phylum Patescibacteriota; class Gracilibacteria; order JAUYGZ01; family JAUYGZ01; genus CAYGQA01. The sequence goes on along the minus strand of CAYGQA010000001.1, from coordinate 91,514 downwards.
TCAGGTTCTCATGGTGCATCATCTCTTCCAAAAGGAGACGTTCTCAGAGACGAGGTAGCCTCATTAAGAGATTGGGATAGCTTACCAAAAACAGCCTCTTTACATAGTGGGAGCGAGATAAGTTTCGATGATTTTGATCAAAGCTTAGACGCTAATCCAGTTACTTCAGGATATGAAAATGAAGATTTAGAAAACCTCACTGAAAAAAAATCATCTTGGAAAAAGAACAGCCTCAGAACGCTGGCTTTTGCAGCTCTTCTTATCATTCAGTTCATGCCAAAATCTTCTGTAGGAAATTCCCCACTAAAAGGAGAAAGAGCTAAGGCAGAACTTAAGAAAGCTGTTGCTCCAGTTCCAAGTGCTTCAGAAACTTCTGAGAAAAAGAAGTATCTCAACTATGAAGAACTCATGAAGACAGTCCTTTATGGGATGAGTTTGGAAGAAGTGGAAGCTCAAATAACACTTTGTAAAGAGCAACAGGATGTAAACCCCACTGCAAAACGATATCTCCTCGAATGGGAATCAATGGCTTCGAATGCTCAGCTGATAGATGAAGTCTATGCTAAAGCAAAAAAACAAAATCTTACAAAAGCTGAAGGAGAAGAAATGCTAAAAGATTTAAAGATTCATGGATGTACTCTTGAGGAAATTGATATCGCTATCGACTCTTGTGATGAATTCCCAGATCATCATGATTCAGCTTCTTTCAAAAAAAGATGGTTACAAATCAGGGAAAGATATCTGCTTAAAAAGCAGGAAATCTCTCATCTTCTTTTTCGGTAAAGAGCTTAACTCAGGAAAAGAGGTCTCTTATAAAGGGATTAAAGGAATACAGTACTGTAAATGTTTTTCTTTTTATTTAGTCAAAAAAACAAAAAATGTGTTGAGCATTGCTATAGGCTTTGCTACATTGTCTTAGCTTTACAATATGCCACTTTAGCTCAGCTGGTAGAGCAACGGTTTTGTAAACCGTGGGTCGTCGGTTCGAGTCCGACAAGTGGCTCCATGCTATAAGCAAGGAATGAAGTGACTTAGCGAATAGGATGGACAAGTTGTGCTGGCAGTACAAGTGGCTCCATCTCTATGAAGAGAAGGGTAGACAAGATAAAAGGAATAAAATTGAGAAGATTATTGTTCTGATCGATTTTTTTACTAACCTGTATCATTCCTTAGAAGAGCAAGCTCTATATCACAGATAAATATCAATATTTTTTTATTGTCACCAGAACTTCTTTTTGATACTCTCTCATAGCAATTTTTTGCATTTTGGGTAGGTACCGAAGCGGTCAAACGGGGTAGACTGTAAATCTACTGGCTCTGCCTTCGGGGGTTCGAATCCCTCCCTGCCCACCAAAATTGAATTCGAGATGAACAAGGAGGAACTACGAAGAGAATCCGAAGATATTTTGTGCCAGCAGGAGTATTCAGGGAGGAATGGTACCACTCGAAGCTTAACCATTTTAGCCGTGGCATGAGAAACCGCTATTTATTTAAGAGTCCCAAAGCTTCTATAGCTCTCCAAATTTCCCTCCATAACAAACCATAAAAATATTATAACAACAGTCTAAGTTCTGAAGATTACGGTGTTTAGTTCATACAATGAACCAAATATCACTTTCTTCTTCTCTATGAAAAAAGCCCTCCAAAAGCTCAGCAGTCTCATGATTGCTTTTTTATTATTTTTTACTTCTACGATAAGCAGCATACCATTTGCTCTGGCTGCAGATGACAGTATCAATTTTGTCCAAGTCCAAGTCATACTTGCTACAGATAATGATGGAAATAATTTTGCCAATATTGGAGATATTATCCAAATCCAAGCTGTCTTGAATAATACTGATGGAGGTTGTGGAGCTGCTGGTACAACGGTCACTGCAAACATGACGAACTACGGAGGGACCGCAGCAGAAAACCTCAGCTGTGTGGCTGATAATGCTGGAGCAGGAGATGTGTTTGATCTTGGTTTCCCGATAGTCGATGCCGTACCTGGAGGTATCGATGTTACTGCCAACAATGCTGCTTCTCAGATCCAAGTCGTGGCTAGCGATGCTGATGAAAACAATGGAGCGGGTAATCCTAATCCTACTCAAAACACTAATCCTTTAGGAGATGGTGGTATCGATACTACTGCTAGCAATGGTGTAGATACTCAAGCTCCTGTTATAACAGATGGGAATATTATCAGTACTCTCAGCACAGACATTAATACAAATAATATCGCTGAGATTAATGATATTATTACAATTGTTTGGGACAATTCAGCTGGCGGTGATAACAATACTGATATTGTACCAGCAGATGTTTTTGCAAATCTTAGTGCTTTTGGAGGCTCTGCTACCCAGCAACTTTTTGATGATGGGACGAATGGTGATACGGCAGCTGCTGATGATCAATACAGCTTTGATCTGACCATTAGCTCAGGATCAATCAATGCAGCAAATTTGAACGCAAGTGTAGGAGCTCAGGATGATGCTCAAAATGGAACATCAGGAGTTTCAGACAGTAGTAACCTATCAGTCAACAATACTTCTGGTTCTGGAAGAAGAAGAAATACCGTCCAGAGTATTACCGATATAGAAGAATCAAGTCAGCTAGAGATTGAAAGCAACATGGATTGTGGATGTGATAAAGAAAAAGAAGCACTCGATACTATCAGTTTCGATATCTACAACAGCTATATCAACAATGATCAGCTTCTCTGTGTCAATCCAGGATGTTTCGAGAGCCCAGTAGTAGAAACTATCAGCCCTACTGAAGAGTTCCTCATCAATGCAACCCATGAACGAAAAGAAGCTTCAAAGAAATTGCGAGATGCTATGGATAAAGAGTCTAAAGCGAGACAAAAAGTGAAAGATAGTGAGGTAAATGCAGGAAATGCCAACTTCGACTTCCTCAAAGTATTGCACGATGGATTTCGTGCAGGAGAAAAAAGACAAGATTATGATCAAAGAAAAAGAGAAGCTGCTTTGAAGAGACAACGAGCATTTGACGATCTTCGGAATGCTGGCAGAGACCTTGAAAATGCAGAACAAGAGCGACGTAAAGCCAGTCGAGAGTTTGATGAAGCCAAGAAGAAATGGAATGATGGCTACCAGGCAGCAAAAGAAGAATTTGGTGCTGAGAAGGCAAACGAAATGTATAGGAAAGCTGAAGAAACGGAGGTCTTCGGAGCATCTTGTATTGATCCTAACTGCGATACCGGAAGTGTTGAAGTCATCTCTCAGCAAATTGCTTTCGATACTGCAGCAGAACAGTACAATAGCTGTCTTGATCAATGTACCCTTGAAGAAAATGAAAATTTCACTCCATGGTCTGCAGCGGATGAATTTTTTAACGAAGAAGATGATGATTTTATTGAGGATGAAGCTCAAGATAAACTAACGGACTCTTTAGAGGATGAAGACCTTGATGAGCTCCTTTCATCATTCCTCGTTCAATTTGAAAACGAAGTGAGTCCAGCAGACCTCGCTCCTTTCGAAAGCGTTTCAGGTCTTGAATCCTACGTCCCTAGTGCTCTTTTTGCCTCAGATATATCAGATCATCCAGATGTGGCTTTCCTTCTTGAGCTGTATCATTTAGGTGCAGTCAAAGGGCAAGGAGATTCAAAAGAGTTTGCTCCAGGTGAAACCATGACAAGGGCTGCCCTACTCAAAGTGGCTCTTGAAGTATTTGGATACGAATTACCAAGCACTGTACGAAAGAAACCATTCAAGGATGTAGACCTTAATCAATGGCACGCAAAGTACTTCGAAGCAGGAGCAGAAAACAATATATTACTCGGCTATGGTGATCAAGATCTTCCTCAGGAAGAACGTGAAGCCATTCCTTGGCAAGAAGTACGGACTATCGAAGCTTTGGCCATCTTCACTCGAGCTGCAGGTGTAGACGTTTCATCTGCTGAGGATTATCAGTCTGAGTATGTCGACGAAGCCAATCCTCAATGGTGGGACAATATCTGGAAATGGTCTGAGAAGAACGGGGTCATCAATACTGAAGATCTTTCTTACCAAGTAAAAAATGATGAAGGAGTTGAAGGTGAAGATACCCTTGATCATAAAGATACAGAGGCTGCTACTCCTGGTTACACAGTAGTCCTCGTCTATCCAAAGGATGATCCAGACTCACTCATTCAAAGACATGGACTGGCCTTAGCGATTAAGATCCTCGCTTTGAAAAATAAAGAACCTTGTAATTGTGATACAGAAAAAGCAGCTTGGGATACTGCTGAAAAAGATGCCGCAGACAAGCAATTAGCAGCTAATAATGCTGAAACAGCCGCTCAAAAATCAGAAACTGCTGCTAAAAAAGCAGAATCTACTGCAAAGGAAGCTCAGCAAGCTGTGGATGATTTACAGAAGTTCGATGATGAAAGTTCTTCTGCTACAGGTGAGGATGATACGACTATTACTACCGGAGACCTCCGTCTGATGGAGTTGGCAAAAGCAGAAATAGATCAGCAGGTCGCTAATGGAGATAAGAGTCTTGAAGATGGGCAAAAGGAAAAAGAAACGATCAATAAAGACAAGCTACCGGAGCTTCGTGCACGACGAGATGCTCTGATGGCCTTAGCTCGAGAGAAGAGAGACTCTACAGATAAAGCAGCTAAAGAAGCTCGATCCCAGGCTAACTCTGATAAAAGTAAAGCAGAGCAGGCTCAGAAAGAAGCAGATGATGCCAAAAAAGCTGCCGAGGATGCAGAGAAGGCTTACGAAGAGTGTGTAAAGAAATGCAAAATCATCAAAGAAAAAGTTTCAAATGAAAGAAAACGTCTCGAAGCAGAAAGAAAGAAAAGAGCATTGGCAGCGGCTCGAGAAAAGGCTGCGGCAAAGATAAAAGCAGACCGGGAGGCTAAGGCCGAAGCTGCTCGACAAGCACGTGAAGATGCTGCTGATAAGGCTCGAAGAGATGCAGAAATAGCAAATGCTGAAACAGGTGAAGCAGGTCCTATCCCAAATGCTTCAAAAGATCCCTGTAAAGAAAAGTTTTTACAAGCAGTGGCAGCAAGAGGAGCTCAAATAGCAAAAACTCGCCCCGACGACATCCCTGAACCACCAGAGATATTAGAAGATACAATTAACTACTCAACAGCACTAGGAGACCTTATAGCTGCTGCCGCTCAGACAGCTGCAAGTGGAGGGAAAACGGCTGCTCAGGTTGCGAATGCACTAGCAGCTCTTCCTCAAGTCGCCTACGGTCTATGGGTCGATTATGTTGGAGACGCTATCAAAGATGCTGGTACAAGGATCATCAATAATAGAAGAATTTGTAATTATGTAAAACACGGCACTTCTGGTAAATGTGGCTACGAATCCTTCCCTCCTGGACAGGTCGTCTACTGGGAAAAAGATGCCAGTGGTAAATATAAGGCAACGATTATGGGGCCTGGAGATAATATCTCTCAAGGAGTGTGTGAATAAATAAAATGTAGAGGCCTTGCAGTGCAAGGCCTCTACATTTGATACCGCCTACCTGCCGTTAGGCAGTTGATTTGTATATTGATCATTCCCTCCAGTCCCACATCATCCCTCCAGATCCACAAAGACTTCCCCGCCCTTTTAATTTTGGAAATTTTTTAAAAAAAGAAGCTTCAAAATCATTGTGGGAGTATTCTTTGAAGTCTTGAACGGTAATGTTTTTTTTCTTATTAATGACTTGGAGGAGAAATTCAGTTTTAGCAGATCCAGCAGACAAATCCTTTTCATTTAATTCAGCATAAGCTTCAGCGGTGGACCGTTTAACACCTGTTTGAATAATGGATATTGGGAGAGTTGGGATATCCCAAGACTGGACGATTTGATCTCCAAAACCTTCGGCATAAGCTAAATTTTCATCTAAAAGAAAGAAGGGAACATCCGCTCCAATTTCTTTAGCAAGATCGTGTAGGTGATCCTCTGGGAGTCGTTTTTTTTCTCCAAAATATTTGAGGATTGCAGCAGCATTCCCACTCCCACCTCCTAGTCCAGCTTGGATGGGGATCTTTTTTTCAATCCTTACATCCCAGCCAGTCTCTTTTATGAGGTCTAAGGCCATGATGACTGAATTACCTTTTCCTTTAGAAACACCTGGATAATCACAAAGCACTCTGTTTTTTTGATCCTCTCTTCGTGTCAAAAACAGCTTATCTTGGAGGCTGTCATCTCGGTAAAGGAGAGTATTTACAAAATGCTTCTCCGACTCTTTGTCATACCCGAGGATGTCGAGAGTAAGATTGATCTTAGTCGATGATGTGAGGGCAATCACAGGGCTCATACTATACGGATCAAAGAGACAACAGCATGACATCTTATCCCTTCTCCCTTCCCAAAAGAACTCAGATCTTCACCAGTAGTAGCCGTGATCCCAATACGTTTATGGGGGATATTCAGTAGCTGTGAAAGCTGTTCTTTTAATTCATCCACCAAGGGCTCGATCTTAGGACGTGCACATTCTAAACTAATCGAGACTTGATAAGGTCTGAAGGTATTCTTTTTACATTCTTCTAAGACGACTTGAAGGTACTCAGCTGAATCAAGTATCCCCTGCTCTGCCATTGGGTCTGCAGTAGGACCTAGAGAACGTCCGCCCAGAGAAGAGCTAAAAGCATTGTATAGGGCATGTAAGATCACATCTCCATCAGAATTTCCTTTGAGTTTTGGTATCCCTTCTACAGCTACACCAGCGAGTTTCATTGTCCCAGTCGTGTCAAAAGCATGAGAGTCTTCTCCTAATCCTACCAATGTTTCTTTTGTCAGTAAGGCTTCAGCCCAGCTAAGATCAGCTGTGTAGGTGATTTTATGGTTTAATTCTAAAGTTTCAAAAGCAGCCACAGGCATAGCTTCAGCTTCGTAGAGTTGTACTTCGTCAGTCATCTGCAGATCACTTTGCTCTTCCATGAGTTGGACCAAGGTCTCTCTACGGAAAACCTGAGGAGTCTGTACTCTCCAAAGATCTGTCCTATCAATAGTACTCGTGTTTTGCTCGCCAACTCTCCGTAAAGTATCAACCACTGGTTGTCCGACAAAGCCTGCTCCATTTTCTTTTTGTATCCATTGATGGAGTACTTTGAAATCTTGCTCGTCTGCTAAGGGATTGGCGACATTATGGATGATGGCTATTTCAGTGCTTGCCTCTTTCAGTCCTCTTAATACAGATTCACTTCTATGAGCCCCTCCTGGGATGATTTGGACATTCTCTGTTGATACCAGCTCCTTTATTTCATCAACATTCTTTTCTGGAGCTACGACGATGATTTCATCTACAAAGTCCAACCTGCTAAAAAGCTCAAGGTTCCACTCGAGGAGTGATTTACCTAGTAAATCTACCGACCATTTAGCTTGTCCAAATCGGGTGCCTTGTCCAGCTGCTACGAGGATGATCGCTGTTTTCATACGAGTTGTTGTAAGTGCTTATGAATATCCAGAAAAGAAATTTCATTTTTTAGAAACTTTTCAACAGCTTCCTCATCTACAGAAATAAGTTCCGTTAATCTTTCTGGAAACTCTTTTGCAAAAGCTAGAGCAGTATCAAAACAAGGAAATCTTTCGGGTTCTAACTGTTCAAAATGTAAATTTTGATCAAGATGTACGGAATAATCATCAGCATCTCTTAAATCTTTAGGAGCTCTTTCTGGATGAAAAAGAGCATATCCAAGGGAGTATCTCATATCTGGAGCATAGGCTAACATTTTTACGTTCCCATCAGTGAATTCGACCATTGCATGGACGATACTCTGTGAATGAATCCTCACTTCTATCTTTTCATAAGGAATCCCAAAGAACCGATGTGTTTCAATAACCTCAAAAGCTTTATTTACAAGCGTTGCAGAATCAACAGTTGTCTTTGCACCCATATCCCAGTTTGGGTGATCGAGTACTTGCTCCGCTTTTACATCTGTGAGGTCTTCCCAGTTTCTTTCCCTAAAAGGACCTCCTGATGCTGTAATGATCATTCTTCGTACATTGTCTATTTTTTCTCCCTGTAAGCATTGGAGAATCCCATTATGTTCACTATCTAATGGGATGAGTTCAGCTCTTCTTTCTTGTGCTAAATAGACCAGATCTGGGCCATGTACGATGATGAGTTCTTTATTCGCTACTGAGACACGCTTTCCCATTGCTAAGGCTTTGAGTACCGCTTGAAAGCTCGATAAGCCATGATCTAAGACCATCAGGTGGTCCATCTCAGGAGTGATGAGTTCGTCTAGCTTTGGAAGTAGCCTCTGATCATCACTTTCGTGTTCACTAAGGAAAAGTGCTGCACAATCGAATGCATCAGCTTGCTCAAAGAGTCCTTTCTGATTTGATTTTGCCGACATACCAGTCACCTCAAAAAACTCCGGGTAAGACTTGATGATCTGTAGTGTCTGAGTACCTAGTGATCCCGTAGCTCCCAGTATGACAATATTTTGTTTTTTCATAACTCAAAAAAGGAATCCTATTATAAAGAAAATAGTCTCTAAAAGCTATCAGCTGAAGTCGTAATCTTCTTCAGACTGAGTTTCTTGCATATTTCTGATGTTTTTCACTAAATCTTCTCCAAAAGCTTCGTTCAGTTCTTTCTTCAGTTGAAAGCTCCTCATATGTACTGATTGAGCGACAGAGGCATTCGTCACGGCAATCCACAGCACTCCATCTTTAAATCGTTTAATACGTATATAACAACTCACTTCTTCAGGGAAAAAGTCCTTAATAATTGTCGAGGCACGATTAATGACCATGGAAGCTTTTAGTTCACCCTGTAGCTGGAAGCGCCCAGCTGACTTCGGTATGAGATCTTTAAGTTCGAAGAAACCCATGATAATCGAGAGTAGTACGTAGTTACTACAGTATACTACAAACTACTCACTATAAACTACTCACTCTGATACGCATCATTCCCATCATAATCATTGATCAAAACAACAGGAAAATCTTTCACTTCAAATCTTCTCAATGCCTCCATACCTGCGTCCTCAAAGGCAATGATTTCTTGGCTTAAGATGGCTTTAGCTTGCTTAGCAGCAACACCACCGAGAGCAGCCATATAGAGAGCCTTCCCTTTGATCAAGTCACGCGTCTCTTGACCTCTCTCTCCTTTACCGATCATTCCTTTCACACCGAGCTCCAGGAGCTCAGCAGTGTATTTATCCATTCTTTTAGCAGTGGTAGGTCCTGCGCTATTGATCACTTGACCAGGCTTTGCCGGTGCTGGACCGACGTAATAGATGACAGCATCTTTCAGGTCCAGTGGGAGCTCCTCACCAGCATTCTTCATATCGATGAGGCGCTTATGAGCTTCATCACGCGCAGCATAGATTGTTCCCGTTAAAAGTAGTTGATCTCCCGATTGAACTGTATCAAAGTCTTCTTGAGTAAAAGGTAGTTGGATTTTATGGGTATTCATGAATGGCAGAAAGCTAGAGGCTGGAGGCTATAAGCATTTTTGGATTTATTTTGATTTTTGGATTTTGTTTCGTATTTCGAGCTTGATTTTTGAAACTTTAATGAAAATTTTATGAGGAAAGCATATCTTTCAGAGCTAAGATGAACTGTCCCAACTCCTCAACACTATTCAAATGACTAATACTAATCCGAATACTCGACGTCGCTCGTTCTTCCGAGTAGCCTAAAGCCAGTAAGACATGACTTGGCTCACTCTTCCCAGAGGCACAAGCTGATCCAGCAGATACTGCAAATCCTGCGATATCAAGTCTCTTTACCAGAGTTTCAGCATCGACATCTGGGATGTAAATATTCAGGTTATTCGGTGAACGATCTTCCAAACTTCCATTCAATTCAATCTGTTGTATCTCTTTTTCAAGACTCTGCCAGAGGTCATTTCTCATTTTTTGAACCTGCTTTGAGCGTTCTGCTCTATTTTCGTCTAGAATTTCTAAAGCTTTCCCAAGGCCAACTATTCCAGGGACATTTTCAGTGCCTGCCCTCATAGCAAACTCTTGTCCACCGCCAAAAAACCAAGGATTGATCTCTGTCCCCTCTTTGATATACAAGACGCCTATTCCTTTTGGACCATTGATCTTAGAGGCATTGATACTCAGTAGGTCAGCATACAGTGCTTCAGGTTTTACTTCAAAATACGGCAGTGCCTGACAGGCATCAGTATGAAATAAGATAGATCTCTGCTGACATATTTCTCCGATCTCTTGGACTGGTTGAAGGGTACCTATTTCATTATTCAGCATCATTACTGATACGAGGACTGTTTCAGGTCTAAATGCAGATACGACTTCATCAGGAGAAACAAAACCATCCGATGAAACAGGGATTTCTGTTATATTTACGCCATAGGTTCTTTCTAAGAAACGAGCAGTCTCTAGCACAGCAGAGTGCTCTATAGATGAAACAATAATATGAGCTTGTTTTCCTCTGAGAAGCCTCTTTTCTACCGTACTAAAGATTCCCCAGTTACAGCTTTCAGTACCTGAGGCAGTGAAGAAAATCTCAGTTGGCTGACAGCCCAGAGAAGAGGCAATACTCATGCGAGAGGCATCTACTGCAGCCCTAGCAGTTTGACCAGCTTGATGGAGACTACTCGGATTACCATAGGATTCCTTTAAAAAAGGAAGCATTGCCTTCAATACTTCTGGATCAACAGGGCTTGTAGATGCGTGGTCGAGATAGATCATGAGAAAAGCTGAAAGCTAGAGGCTAGAAGCTAGGAAAAAAATATCGTATGAAATAAACTTCAATGAATTTTAAAAATCTAAGTGTTGGAAGCTTTTGGCCACCAGCTTCGAGCTTACAGTGACTACAAGCCTACCATCTCCCTCACCTTCTCCATCATCTTAGCAGCTTCTAGATTAGCTTTTCGAGCACCTTCCTCCAATATTTCTTCCACGTATCCTTCTCGAGCTTCTATCTTTCTTCTTTCTTCCCAGATAGGAGCTAAGAATTCAGTAGTGGCTTTAAGCAGGTCTTTCTTCGCATCTCCATAGCCATAGCCACCTTCACGAAACTTAACTGCCATATCATCAGCCTTGTTTGGGGCAACGAGTGTATAGAGCTCATATATAGTGTTTCCTTCAGGGTCTTTCTTGTCTTCTACTCCGGCGGAATCAGTGACGATACCCATGATTTTCTTTTTCAGCTCTTTTTCCTCAGCAAAAAGTGGAATGGTATTGCTATAGCTTTTACTCATCTTTTGACCATCTACACCAGGTATTACGGCTACTGACTCAGGTATGAAGGGTTCTGGTAAATGGAAAGCCTCTCCATACTGATGATTAAATTTTTCAGCTAAGTCACGAGCTATCTCAACATGTTGTTTCTGATCTTTACCTACTGGTACGAGGTCAGGTCGGTAAAGGAGGATATCTACTGACATCAATATTGGATAGATAAAGAGCCCTACACTTGCATCTATTCCTTTTGCAACCTTGTCTTTGTACGAGTGAGCTCGTTCTAAGAGTCCCATCGGAGCGAGAGTAGACAAAATCCAAGTCATCTCAGTATGAGCAGGGACATGAGACTGTTCGAAGATGACGCATTTATTCGGGTCAAGTCCACAAGCAAGATAAGTTAAGACAGCCTCATGGCTCATTCGTCTCAACATATCAGCATTCTTGGTGGTCGTGAGTGCATGTAAGTCCGCTAAAAAAAAGTAGCATTCATGGTCATCCTGCATTTTCAGCCACTGTTGAATAGCTCCAAAGTAGTTTCCTAGATGCAGATCACCTGAGGGTTGTATACCAGAGAGGACACGTTTCATAATTCAAAGGATCTTAAGGAGTATAAGGATCTTAAGGATCCTAAAGGGGAAGGTTTTCTACTATTCACTACAAACTACGCACTACTTACTATCCTTCTGCATAAGAGTAAGGAGAGGTGTCGCTAAGAAGATCGACGAGTAGGTACCGACTACGACTCCTAGAGCAAGAGCTAGTACGAAGTAGAAAATTTCATAGGCTCCAAAAACGAGAAGTGATACCAATACCAGCAAGGTTGAAAAAGAAGTATTGATCGAACGAGCAAGGGTTTGTTGGAGACTCTTTTCAGCGACTTCTGAAAAGGATTCAGCATGGTGCTTGATAAGCAGGTTTTCTCTGACACGATCAAATACAACGATAGTATCATTAACAGAGAAACCCATAACAGAAAGAAGTGCTGTAATAAAGAGGGCATCTATCTCAACTTGGTAAAACTGTCCTAATAGGACAAATATTCCAATAATAATAGCGAGATCATGGATCAATGCTATTATCGCTGCTACACCAAGCTTCCAAGATTTAATCCCTCTAGAAACTTTTCGGAAAGCAAAAGTGATATAAAGAATGATCATTGCAGAAGCGATCAAGAGTGCCAATGCTGCTCTATCACGGAAGGTTTGAGCATATTGTGGTGAAACGTCTCTAGATTGTAGGAGTTCATAGCTTCCGATCACATCTTGTAGATAGCCTTGTACTGAAGCATTTTCTTCTTCACTCAACCTTCTCATCTTCATGATAAAGGTCCCATCAGCACTTCGTTTTATATCAACATTCTGTAAGTTTTCTTGGCCTTCTGGGGCTTCATACTCTCTCATTGCATCTCTTAGCTCTTCTTGGCTGACTTCACTTTTCATTTCAGTCTCTTCTCCTTCTGGAGAGTCTTCTTGAATGACTTGCTCGTCAAACTTTAAAGCAATCAAAGTCCCTTCAGTAAAGTCTGCAGAAAGTTTTAGTCCATACATACCGTAGACAACGATACTGGCGATGACGAGGATACTGGAGAGAGAAAGCCAAAGAGATTTAAAGGGAACAATACGCATGTGTGGAGTTTTAAAGATTGAGAGTAATTATCTACTAAATATCAAGATTTGCTACGTTACGAGCGTGAGTCTGGATGAATTTTTTACGTGGTGGTACTTGATTTCCCATCAAGACCTCAAAGATCCTATCAGCTTCTTCGGCATCGTCAATACTGACCTGTAGAAGACTTCTCTTATTAGGATCCATGGTCGTCTCCCAGAGTTGTTCTGGATTCATTTCCCCCAGACCTTTATACCGTTGAACGTTTTTCACATCGATACCTTCTCTTTCCACTATTTCTTCTTTTTCTTCATCTGATTGGACATACCAAAATTTCTTTCCTTTTGTCAGTTTGTAAAGAGGAGGTTGTGCGATATAGAGGTATCCTTTTTCAATAAGCTCCTTAAAGTATCTGTAAAAGAGGGTCAGAATAAGCGTACGGATATGAGCTCCATCGACATCAGCATCCGTCATGATGATCAGTTTGTGATATCTGAGTTTTTCCATATTGAAGACATCTCCGATAGCAGTCCCCATAGCAATGACCAAAGACTTGATTTCTTCATTCGCGAGGACACGATCAAGTCGAGCCTGTTCCGTATTCAAGATTTTTCCTTTTAGAGGAAGGATAGCTTGATATTCACGATCTCTCCCTTGCTTCGCAGAACCTCCCGCAGAATCTCCCTCAACTACAAAGAGCTCAGAAACTTCTGGAGACTTGCTACTGCAATCAGAAAGCTTACCAGGTAGAGTCATCCCTTCAAGAGCACCTTTACGGACGATAGAGTCTCGAGCAGCTTTCGCAGCCTTTCTTGCTCTAGCAGTCAAGATACATTTCCCAATGATAGATTTCGCACTATCTGGGTTTTCTTCTAAAAATTCATTGAGTGCTTTGCTAAACACAGATTCTACAGCTGTTCTCATTTCTGCATTTCCGAGCTTTGACTTCGTTTGACCTTCGAATTGAGGATCAGCCAGCTTCACAGACACGACAGCAGTTATTCCCTCTCGAGTATCATCAGCAGCTAAGTTTTCTTCCTTTTCTTTTAGTAAATCACTTTTTCTCGCATAACTGTTCAGCGTACGTGTCAGTGCAGATTTAAAACCTGTAATATGCATTCCTCCTTCAGGAGTAAAGATATTATTGGCAAAACTATAAATAACCTCTTGAAAAGCATCAGTATATTGCAGGGCTATTTCTACCTTTCCTTCTGGGACATCTTTTTCAACATAAAAAATATCTCCTAAACGGTCTTTCCCAGCATTCAAATGGTTGACATATGAAACCACTCCGTTTTCAAAATAAAAGGCATCTCTTACTGAAGGTTGCTTCCGGTCATCTCTAAGGAAAATATGAACACCTTTAGTGAGATAGGCCTGCTGACGAACTCTGGTTTTGATGATTTTGTATTCAAAATCAATCGTATCGAAGATATCAGCGCTTGGGAAAAAGGTGATCTTTGTACCATTTTTCTTTGTTTTACCCACTTCTTTAAGATCAGCAGTTGGCACACCTGTTTTATATTCTTGTAGGTAATGAGTCCCATCTCTGTAGACTTCAGCGATCAATGTAGTTGATAAAGCATTTACTACAGACACCCCTACACCATGCAATCCTCCAGAGACTTTATATCCACTTTCATCTCCTCCAAATTTTCCTCCAGCATGCAGCACGGTAAGGACAGTTTCTAATGCAGATTTTCCAGTCTTCGCATGTTTTTCTACTGGAATACCTCGTCCATTATCTTCTACTGATACGGAACCATCTTTATTCACTGAAACATGGATAGTCGTACAGTGTCCTGCCATCGCTTCATCGATAGAGTTATCCAAAATCTCCCACACCATATGGTGAAGACCCGTCGCACTTGTGGATCCGATGTACATTCCTGGACGCTTTCGCACCGCCTCCAAACCTTCTAAAACCTGAATTTTCGAAGCATCATAAGATGATTTGTTGGTCATATGTACACGCAAAAAAGAAGCAAAAAGCACAGGCATTCTACGATAACTCTGGAGGCGGAGCAATAGCAGTTCCCGATCAAAGTGCTTGAAAATTCGAAATTTAGCTTATATCTGCTACTATCTAGCCATAATTTTCTTATTTTTAAGTTATGAAATGTTTTCAATTATTAAGGAATGCCATTCCTGCGTTAGTACTTTCTTTGATACTTATGCCAGTAGCACAGGCTGGTCCTCTTGCAGATGCTGTAGATAAAACGATACAGCAAGGAAGCTTCACTTATGATGCTCAGGCTTCTATTAACTTAGAAAAAGGAGGAGAGCTAGGAGCACCATTTGCTATGGAGCTTTCAGTAAGAGAGGAAGGAGGGAAAAGCCAAGGGGTCTATGGAAAGTCTGGAGCAGTGTGGGCAGAGCTAAGAGATATCGATGATACACCTCGTGAGTTTGAAGGATTGAGCAAGCTCAATATGATGATGGATTATAACGGAGCACATATCGAGTCGAGTAAGACAAGCTATGCAGAAATAGAAAGTATGGCTTTCAGTAGCGATAACGAAAAGATGAACAAGATAATGGGGATGATGAACCAAATGAGTAAATTCTTCACAGGTAAAAGTTTTAAGGTTTCTCAAGAAGTCTTAGCTGAGAGATTGAGTAGCCTATTAGGAGGAGGATTCTACGGTCCATCTGAAGAGGAACTTTTCCTTTCAGCTTTAACGGGAGGGAATCAATCCATTTCAGAACTCGTCAACAGTTTTGGAGTTTTCGCAGATGCAATGGTAGAAAGTGGGTTTATGAAGATGGAAGTCGTCTCATCTTCTCAAAGAAAAGGACGAACCGGTTTCTCTGGTGGGACAACATATGTATTGAGTTTCGGAGATGTGGTGACAGAAGAAGGAGCTGCTGTCTTCCAAGAAGCACTAGCTTCTTTTATGAGAAGCATCTTCCCAGGAGTTGGACAGATTCTTGCAGATGAAATTACTCGAGAATCAGCTGCTGTAATTTCAGATGACTTAACAGCGTTCTTACAAGAAGCTGGAAAGATTGATATGGAGCTTTCTGTGAACGTATCCAATGGAGTAATACAAAATACTTTCTTCATGATGGACCTTTCTGCACTCAATGTTCCTCTGAAAATAGAAGAAACAGTGAGCTTTAACTACGATGGAGGATATCAATCTACCATTCCAACAGATAGCAATATGATCATCGATATGAATGAGATTATTGATGGATTTGTCACTCTAGCTGAAATGGGATCTGCTTCTTTTGAAGAAGAGGTTTTCTTTAATGATGACTTTGCAGGACTTCCTGGTGGTGATACAGAGTTAAGTTTTGGATCTTACGTCTACAGTGACGTGCAATATATCCTCTCTATCTGTGGAGAAGATAAAAGATGTCGAAGAACTGAGATGCGTTTAGTAATGCAGAGTCTTAGAGAATTAAAGATGGAAGGTTTCCTTACTGGTACTGACTATACTCAAGCAGTAAGAGACCTAAAGAAAGGTCTTCGTTAGTTCAAATAAACAAGAAAGAACAAAGAGTACATTCTCTAAAAACCCCTGATATCTATTGGGGGTTTTTAAGAATCACTCAAAGCATATTAGTCTCTAGAGCTGTATACCATCGACAACTCTTACTCAAAGAAGCCCTTAAAGCATATAAAAGATGTGTTACAATCCCTGGGCAGTATTTCTTAAAGAATATTCTCAATGTCTGACACTAAAGCTGATACAAATTACGATCATCAAGCCATCGAAAAGAAGTGGCAAGAAAAATGGTTTTCAGACAATATGTTTCGAGCTCCTGACGATTCTGACGCTCCGAAATACTATGCCTTAGATATGTTTCCTTATCCATCAGGTGCCGGACTGCATGTAGGGCATCCAGAAGGATATACAGCTACAGATATCATTAGTAGGTATATGCGCATGAAAGGCTATAATGTCCTCCACCCGATGGGTTGGGATGCTTTTGGGCTTCCTGCAGAAAACTACGCTATCAAGACTCAAGTGCACCCTGAAGAAAGTACTCTCACAAATATTCAAACCTTCAAAAGACAAATCCAAGACCTTGGATTTAGTTATGATTGGGAGCGCGAAGTAGCCACTTGCCTGCCAGACTATTACAAATGGACGCAGTGGTGGTTTGCTTTCCTCTATAAAAACGATCTCGCTTACAAAAAAGAAGCTCCAGTAAACTGGTGTGATGACTGTCATACCGTGCTTGCAAATGAGCAAGTGATCAATGGAAAATGTGATCGCTGTAAGAACGAAGTGATCCAAAAAAACCTTTCTCAATGGTTCTTTAAAATCACTGATTTTATAGAAAACAATGGAGAGACCTCTGGTCTTATAGATGGTCTCGATAAGATTGATTGGCCGGATTCAACCAAGGTCGGTCAGCGAAATTGGATCGGGAAACAAGAAGGGATCAATATTCGCTACAAGGTAGAAGGTTCTGATGAAGAAATTGTGGTCTTTACAAAATACCCAGAAACAAACTTTGGTGCAAATTTCGTTGTAATAGCTCCTGAACATGAAATAGTTTCAAAATTAACAACTAAAGAGCAAGAAAAAGAGGTTCAGGCATATATCACAAGATGCTCAAAAATGACTGCTATAGAAAGAGCAGAAACAAAAGAAAAAACGGGTGCCTTTACAGGATCCTACGCCCTCAATCCTTTGAATGGTTTGAAGATGCCGATCTACTTAGCAGACTTTGTACTTGCTCATTATGGTACAGGGATGGTTGTAGGAGTATCTGCTCATGATGAACGTGATTTTGAATTTGCAGAAAAGTTCGGGATTGAACACATCCGGGTGATGAAAAGCCCAGATGGAGATGACTCCCCAGTTACAGAGCTAGAGCAGGTTATGCATGAAGGAACAATGATGAATTCACAGTTTCTAGATGGAATGGATGCTCAATCTGAAGCCAAAAAAGTAATCATGGATCACATGGAGAAAGAAGGAATGGGTGAGCGTGTCATTTTTTATAATTTACGTGACTGGCTCGTCTCTCGTCAGCGTTACTGGGGAGCGCCGATTCCAATGGTTTTCGATGACGAAGACAATGAGTATTTAATCCCAGAAGATGAGTTACCTGTTGAACTTCCAAAAGACGTAGACTTCGTACCGACTGGGGAATCTCCTCTTAATAACTCAAAAACATTTCATCATCCTGATGCTCTTAAAAGAATCGAAGAGAAGTTAAAAGCGAGCGGAGATATGCCAGCTGAGAGAACAATCGTAAGGCGTGAATCAGATACAATGGATACTTTTGTCTGCTCGTCGTGGTACATGTGGAGATTTATGGATCCGAAGAACGAAGCTGCCATGGCAGATCCAAAACTTATGAACCAATGGGGGCCGATCGATCTTTATGTAGGAGGTGCAGAGCACACGGTGCTTCATCTGCTGTACTCAAGGTTCTTTTGTAAGGTACTCCATAAGTTTGGAATGATTGACTATGATGAACCTTTTAGCAAACTCCGGCATCAAGGGATGATCCTGGGAGAAGACGGAGAAAAAATGAGTAAGTCTCGAGGAAATGTCATCAATCCAGATGCCATCATCAAAGAACAAGGGGCTGATACGCTTCGTCTATACGAGATGTTTATGGGACCCTTCAAAGATATGAAACCTTGGAGCATGTCTGGAGTACAAGGAGTCTACCGCTTCCTTCAAAAGGTTTGGCGTCTAGGACAAGAAGAAAACCTTGTCGATACTGAAGCTGATCAAGAAACCTTAAAACTGATGCATCAAACACTCAAAAAAGTGACGCATGATATCGAAGACTTTAAATTTAATACCGGTATTTCTCAGATGATGATCTTTGTCAATCATCTGCAAAAACTAGAAAAGCTTCCTCACGCAGCTTTTGAGACCTTATTGATTTGTCTGTATCCATATGCTCCTCATCTGACAGAAGAGCTCTGGCAACAACTTGGTCATAGTGACATGCTCATGGCGCAATCATGGCCTGAATATGATGAGTCTCTTGCAAAAGATGATCTCATCAATATGCCCATCCAAATCAATGGGAAGGTCCGTGGGACCATGGAAGTTTCTCCGGAAATCTCTGAATCAGATGCTCTTGCACAAGCGAAGCAAGATGAAAATGTTGCCAAACACTTGGAAGGGAAAGAGATTGTGAAGGAATTGTATATCACAGGACGGATTGTGAACTTGGTCGTGAAAGGATGAAAGGGTCATTAATTATCGAATTTTCAAATTTTCAGAATTTTCGAATCCTTGCTCTAAGGATACTTTCTGATGAGATAGCTCAGTCCTTCTCCTTTGGAAAGGAGAGGGAAAGCCAAGCGACAGCAAAGGCAGGGTGAGATTTTAATCATTCAGCTTTTTGATGAATTCTCTGTCGACAAGTACTTTCATCAGCAATCTTTACAAATGTCAGCCGGAATGATGAAAGAACTCAGTTCTCTCTATGTTATAATGCCAAACAAGTGAGCATTTTTCTATTGTTCATCCTGCATCGCGCACTCTTCATCCTTCAACATGACCCCTACTAAATACATCTGGCATAACGGAAAACTCGTCCGATGGCACAAAGCAAAAATCCACGTTTTGACTCATACTTTGCATTACGGAGCCGGAGCATTCGAAGGCACTCGTTGCTATGAAACTCCTGATGGACCAGCAATCTTCCGTCTTAAAGATCACACTAAGCGCCTCATGTATTCTGCAAAATCTATTGGGATGAAAGTTCCCTACTCTCAGACAGTCTTGAATGAAGCACATCTACAGATCATCAAAAAAAACAAACTCAAACATGCTTACATCCGTCCCCTCCTCTACTATGGTTATGGGAAAATGGGGCTTAACCCAAAAGGAGCTCCGGTAGAAGCAATGATTGCTGCTTGGCCGTGGGGCACCTACCTTTCTGATAAACCCATAGATATCCAAACCAGTAAATACATCCGCATTCATCCACAATCTACCATCGCTGACGCGAAGATCACTGGACACTATGTAAACAGCATCATGGCAGTAAATGCCCTGCAAGGCACAAAATTTCATGAAGCACTTCTCCTCGATTACAAAGGAAATATAGCCGAAGGTCCGGGTGAAAATTTCTTTATGGTAAAAAAGGATGTCATCTACACTCCTCCGCTTGGGACAATCCTAAAAGGTATCACTCGTGAGACGATTGAAATGCTCGCTGAAGATCTAGGATACAAAGTAAAAGAAAAGAGTATCAAACTCAAAGATGCCTACTCAGCTGATGAAGCTTTCTACACTGGTACAGCTGCTGAGGTGACTTCTATCGGGTCTATCGATGGGAAGAAGCTCAACAAAGGAAAAATCGGACCTGTGACCAGTATCATGAGAGAGACCTACATGAACCTCGTCCATGGTGAACATAAGATGTCTAAGCAGTACTTGAGCTATATCTAAGCAGCCTCTCTCTGGAGTACTTCATTGATAGCCTGCTCAATTTTTCTTTGGTAGACATTAGCGTTCGGTTCGTCTGAGAGCTCTTTCAAAGATCCCATTTGTGGGGCATTCCAGACAAGCATAGGAGTACATCCTTGGAGGTAGCTTTGCGGCATTTTATCAGTATTTGAAAATCTTTTATCAAATCTTTTCATTGCTCTTATATCCTGCTCATCAAGCAGATCTTCATCATCATCAAAGGCATCACTTTTTTGTGGACCATTTATTTCAGCTTGTACTTTTTTTAGATCAGCTGCAATTGATCCATCCAAACTCGTATCCCATGCCATAAAGGCACCATTATTGATAATGATACCATTCAGCAGCTGGAGTACTTTTCCTTGTAAAGACTGACTATACCTCTTATTGAGTCGCTTCCCATTACAACCACAGTCACACAAGGATTGCTTCAAGATCATCGCCATAAAAGAGCTGATTAGTTGAAGATGATGAGCGATATTTACAGAAAGATGCTGAGCAAAAATAGCAGCATCAATGATTCCTCTCCTAACCCTTATAAGCAGCTCATCCTCAGAGGTTTCTACACTAAAATGACGAAAGGCAACAACCCTTGCACTAGATGGAGCATTCATTTTATTACAGGGAAAAATATCATGGAGCTTGCTTCTTACTCTTCCTTGAGTATCAATAAAATGTAGCCGAACTGGGAGATCTTCTACATTTTGTCTTGATCCAATGTTTTGAAGTCTTAAAGATTTTTTTTCTTTTTTCCCATGGACGTGACAACTTAACTCACCGAGATCGCGTGGTCGAGACATACATAAGGTAGTGATAGTATCTCATTGTATCAGTATTCTCGTTTTATTAAAAATATACAGCTCAAGAAAGCATGATTTTTCTCTACTTATAGAAGTTAATCTAAAGGCTGATCACAGCCCTACGATTACTATGACATTGGATATTCACCGCTACGGGTAAAGAAGCAGCATGGCATGGTCTGGATTCGATGTGTAGAGCTAAAGCTGTTACATTACCTCCCAATCCCTGTGGTCCAATACCGAGTTGATTGACCTTAACGAGCAGTTCTTTTTCTAAATGATCATAGTCACCATTCTCATGATGAGAACCAACAGGCCTCAGGATAGCGTGCTTGGCTAATCCAGCAACAGAATCAAAAGTACCTCCAATCCCCACACCTAAGATCCATGGAGGGCATGAGCTCGCTCCTGCTTCTTTACATACTTTTAGGATGAACTCAGTGATACCTTCAAGACCATCTGATGGCTTCAGCATAGCTACCTGACTACAGTTGTCCGCTCCCGCTCCTTTTGGTAAGAAGCTTATCTCAACTGTATCTCCTGGTACTGATTCGAGGTGAATGACTGCTGGAGTATTATCACCAGTATTTGATCGATCGAAGATCGGGTCTCTAAGGATAGATTTCCTGAGGTATCCTTCCTCATAAGCTTGCCCTACGGCTTCATCTAAAGTCTCTTGTAGACTCATACCCTCCAAGTGGCAGTCTTGACCCCATTTCACAAAAAAAATAGAAACTCCGGTATCCTGACAAAGAGGCATAGATTCTTCAGAGGCAATCTCAGCATTATCTAAGATTTCATTGATCACATATTTCCCTCGCTCAGAAGTCTCAGAGATTCCAGCTTCTTTGAGATGCTTTAGCATATTTTCATTTAGCTCAGTACAAGCTTTTATGATCGCTGGCTTGAGAGCAGTGATGATGGATTGGGAGGAGAGAGTACGCATATATTATTGCTTTTTATCTTGAATAATTTTTGAGATTTCAACATGGAGATAATCGAGAGTTGAATCAGTCTTATGAAGTATTTGATTGTTCCAGACTCGCAAGACAGTATAGCCACAATCTTCGAGAAAAATAGTTCTCTTTTTATCATACTCTTTTTGATACTCACTCGCGTGATGGAATCCATCTACTTCAACTACAATCTTGTACTCTCGACATTCAAAATCAACATAATATCTGCCCAATGGTACTTGTCTACGAAATTTCAATTTCATGAATCTCCGTGCGCGCAAGTAGTACCACATTTTCTCTTCTGCAGGTGTTTGCCTTTTTCTTAAAGCTCGAGCTCGAGATGTTTTAGATATATCTAAGTTCATTTTGACCTCTCTTTAGTTCTCTCCAACGGAGAGAATACCTTCTCCAATGGAGAAGGCTAGGAAGAGGCCAGAATCTTTAAGCTTAACTTAATGTTAGCTCACGCTAAGCTCACCACCGCCTCCGCCACCACATCCGCAATCCCCTCCTCGAGTGGACCAGGAATAATCTTATCAACACTAGGCTCTGCTACGAGATCCGCGAGCGCCTGAGCAGCTGCCAGCTTCATGTCATCTGTGATCTGAGTACGAGCTTTGAGGGCTCCTTTGAAGATACCCGGGAAGACCAAGACATTATTCAATTGGTTCGGATAGTCACTCCTTCCGGTAGCGACGATGAAAGCTCCGCCTGCTTTCGCTTCATTTGGTGTGATTTCAGGATTAGGATTACTCATCGCAAAGACGAGTGGCTTGTCAGCCATTCTTTCCACATCCTCTTTAGTGATCACATCAGGTTTTGAAACCCCAATGAATACATCAGCTCCTACTAAAGCAGCAGCGATGGTTCCACAGATCTGACGAGGATTACTTCGTGTAAGGATATCTTGTTTTACTGGATTAAGATCAGCTCTTTCTCCACAGATTGCTCCTTTTGAGTCGCACATGATGATATCTGTGACACCCGCGAGGAGGAGGAGCTCTGCAATGGCAATCCCAGCTGCACCCGCTCCAGAAATGACCACTTTAATTTCTTCAATATTCTTTTCTGCAAGTTTAAGGGCATTTTTTAAGCCCGCCAAGAGGACTATTGCTGTCCCATGTTGATCATCATGAAAAACAGGGATATCTAACTCCTCTTTCAAGCGTGATTCGATTTCAAAACAACGAGGTGCTGAGATGTCTTCTAGATTCACTCCTCCAAAAGTCGGAGCGAGTCGTTTAACTGTTTCAATGATCTCTTCTACATCTTGAGTAGCAAGACAAATCGGGAAAGCATCGACATCTCCAAATTTTTTAAAGAGTACGGCCTTCCCTTCCATCACAGGCATAGCTGCTTCAGGTCCGATGTTTCCAAGGCCTAGTACAGCTGAACCATCAGAGACGACAGCCACTAAGTTTCCTTTGGCAGTATACTTGTAGACTTCTTCTTTATTCTCAGCAATTTTACGGCAAGGCTCAGCCACTCCTGGAGAGTAATACGTCGCTAGATCATCTTGAGTCTCTAAAGGGACTTTAGTCTCTACGGAGATCTTTCCTTGGTATTTTTCATGTTCTTCGAGTGATTTTTGATTGTAGTCCATTGGGAAGGAGGGTAACGAGTGTAAGGATCTTAAGGATTCTAAGGGTGTAAATGTATTGAGATTTGTGACAGATTACTAATTATTCATCATTGAAACAATTGGACCTTGGACCTTATCATTGGCCCTTAAATGCTACGCTTTCTTCCCTACCCCATTCAAGTCTTCATAAGCTTCTATCAAGCGATCCCGTAGTCCTTCTTCACCTTTTCGTAGCCACACACGTGGATCGATAATTTTTTTGTTAGGAGCATTTGGATCATCAGGAGAACCGACTTGTCGTGCCATGCGATATTCATTTTCGACGATGTAATCACGAACAGGTTTTGCAAAGGCAAACTGAGTATCGGTATCAATATTCATCTTGAAAACACCGTACTGAAGAGCTTCTTTGATTTTTTCTTTAGCTGAACCCGATCCACCATGGAAGACAAAAGAAACGGGTTTTGGTCCATTGCCATGTTTTTCAGCGATGACTTTTTGACTGTTGTCGAGGATATCTGGTCGTAGATCTACGGCTCCCGGTTTGTAGACTCCATGCACGTTTCCAAAAGCTGCAGCTATAGAAAAAGTCCCGAGTCCATCGAGCTCATCATAAGCATAAAGCACCTCTTCCGGTTGAGTATATAGTTTCGCATTATCGACTCCTTCGTTATCGACTCCGTCTTCTTCACCTCCAGTAAGCCCGAGTTCAAACTCTAAAGCCGTCTCTATCTTCGTCATCCGTGGAAGGAGGGCCTTACAAGTAGCCACATTTTCTTCGAGAGACTCTTCAGAAAGATCTATCATATGAGAGCTAAAAAGCGGTTCTCCATTTTTTTCATAATACTTTTCACCTTCTTCGATCAAGGCTTCGATCCAAGGGATCAAAGATCTATTCGCGTGATCGGTGTGAAGCACGACTCGTACTCCATAAAGCTTCGCAGCGTGTTTGGCATAGATTGCAAAAGCTACCGCTCCCTGTACTTTTGCCTGAAAAGAATCCTCTATACTTTTCCCAGCAAAAAATTGAGCTCCTCCAGCAGAAATCTGCAAAATAATGTCAGATCCTACCTTTGCAGCTGCTTCAAGTGCAGCATTTACCGTTCCATTACTGACGACATTTATAGCGGGTAAGGCGTAGGCTTCTTCTTTCGCTTTCTTCAAGAGTTGTAAATAGTCTTCTCCAAAGATCTGAGCATTCATAGTGTGAGAGTGTTAAAAAAACAAGAACGGGTCTATCTTAAAGAAAGGATCGCTCTTGATCAATCAGGAGTGGGAACAGTGAGTAGTTTGTAGTACCTAGTGATTGGTCCCC
>CAYGQA010000001.1:0-66655 GCA_964352145.1 uncultured Candidatus Peribacteria bacterium | reverse complement strand
CATTGGACATTGGGATTTGGTCCTTGGTCATTACGATTCCCTAGAATCGTTCCACCATCCTCAATATCCTCACAATCTTTCCATCTAGCTCTGCCTTGATCAATCAGGAGTAGGAACAGTGAGTAGTTTGTAGTACCTAGTGATTGGTCCCCCATTGGACATTGGGATTTGGTCCTTGGTCATTACGATTCCCTAGAATCGTTCCACTGTCCTCAGTATCCTCACAATCTTCCCATCAAGCTCACTAACATTCGAAATATTCCTCACAACAGCTACCAGGATCTTACGAACTCCCAGACTGGCCACCAATCGTAGTTGTGATTCTTCTCCCACTTGTTTTTGATAAATATACCAATCTCTATTCCCAAACCTTCTGACAGCATCAGCTTGATCCCCTTCAAAGAACTTCACATCTTCCGAGCTATTATTCAAAAAGTTGAAAATAAAGAACTCTTCGTCATCTCGATTTATTTGTAGAGCTTTCACTTCTCCTTCTATCTGAGCTTGAGATTCAAGAGATAGACTGTGTTTGAATCGCAGTCCTGTATTGATATCTTCATGCTCTAAGAGGTCTTCTTGTCGTACTGAAAAACTGTCCAAAAGAGTATCCCTTTCTGTATCGGAGAGACATTTCCCTTCAGAACTACATTGATTTAAGGAAGCAAAGATTGCAGAGCTATTTTCAGCTAAATACCGATAAGGAGCCAACTCTCCTATTCTCTCATCATTCCTTACTCTATTCGTCCATGCTTCCGGACTAAAACGTAGTACTTCAGCTATCCGTTGGTCTCCTCTATACAAAAGATAACTCACTTCAGCAGCATCAGCACTCAAAGATCGATCAAGTCGGTAATAGTTGAGATTCTGCGCCTCTACGGTGAAGGGAAGACTCCCTGCTTCATCTACTTGAGCAAATCTATCGATATCAGATCGTTCATCTACCCACAGCAGTCGAGAAAGCAGTGCAGCCGTCTGAGCTCTTGTCACGTCTTCAAAAGGAAAGAACATCTGTTCACTAAAAGAAAAACGATACTGGTCTGCTCTTTGTATGAGGATGTTTTTCGTATTCAAAAAATCTAAATAAGGCTTAAACCAGATATCGAGATCTGGAGCAAGGAAAGTATTTCGTGCAGCCAAGATGATTTTAGGGGCTTCAGCCATATTGATAGGATTCGTCGGTCGGAAACTCCCATCTGGATATCCACCTACCCATCCTTTATCTAAAGCGAAGAAAATATAAGCTGCAAACCAAGCCTCTCGGTCTACATCTGGGAAAAGGATTTGAGTATCAGGGTTTTCATCTTCTTGAGCGATACGATCATCTTCAGCTATTTGAGCTTTATACTTTTGATAAAAGTCCTGCACAATCTCCTCTGTGATCCCAGGAGCTGCTAGCACAATCACTTTGAGAAACTCAGCACGATTGATGCCTTGATCACCACGGAATTCCTTCCCGCCATCTGCTCTTGTATATCCATTGAAGATTCCTCGTTCGACGACATCATCGATTTCTTTCTGAAAAACATGTCGTGGACCTTCGTTGATAAATGGACCCGGTTCAGAGATAGCCATCAAAAACTGTTGGAACTCTGTCGCTGAAGTCCCTCTATATAAGATCGCAACCGATTGGCCTTCATAAGAAAACATCACCAGTCTTAACGCTTCAAAACTACTAAATGAATCTCCTATCAGCTCTATAGCTGTAGTACCGAGGAGGTCGATGTTAGTAATTCTGTCTGTATTGATGATCCTGAGTTGATATTGGCTCAGTAAATCAAAGAGAGCTTGCTCACCTATAAAAACTTCAAACTGACCTTTGTCTTGAGACTGTGCTTCAGGGCCGATTAAAAAATACTGCTCAGCCTGAAGGGCTTTAGGCTGACTCACATTAAACTCAGTCGTAAAATCTCGTAATGAAAACTCATCATCATAGCTAAAATTGAGATTGATTTGATCAGGGGTATAGTCCGCAGCATGAGCAAGATCTAGATGTCCAAATCCCAATGTCCAAATGAGGCTGAAGGTACAAATGAAAAGGGCCAAGGTCCAAGACTTTGAAGATCTCCAAGGATGATTTTTTTTGAGCATAGTTGTTTTTATATGTACCAGGATGATAGAGAGTCTTTCAAAAAAGGTACAGGTTTTCATAACAGTTGCAAAACAACTACCCACTACTCACTACTCACTACCCACTACTCACTACCAAATACTCACTAATAATTAATAACCTTTTCAAAAAACTTGCAAAAATATAGAAAATGCGTTATTATATTATGATTTCTAAAAAAAAATATGAAAAAAATTCTTTCTCTTTTCTTTTCAGTAGTTCTTCTTTCCACTTTTATCATGTGGAAAAATGGATCTTTTGAAAATCAAAATAAAGTCTACGCGGAGGGTATAGGGGTGAATGATTCATTAAGTATTATAGATGCTGGTTGTCCCGCAGGTAATGCGACCTTTACCTATAGTATAGATATTTTAGAGGATTTTTCTGGTAATGGAGGACACAGGTTAAAGAAAGATCTCTCAACAATGACTCTTCCTGTAGGGGCAACATATGCAAATCTCTCAGGATCTAATAGTCCTAGTTCAGTGGGAAATGTTTTAACGCCAATATCTGCTGATATATTGAATGCTGGCGCTGGTACTATTAACGTATCGGTAAGTGGAGAAATAATATTTGCAAGTACAGGTACAGTGACCACTTCAGCTTTCGTAGAAACTGGTAATAGTTTGTTTAGTGATACTGCTACAGAGAGTGTAGCTATTGACTGTTCATCAGCCCAAGCACCTCAGGTCACTCTAGGTGCACAAGCTACAGAGCACGACAACACTCAACCAAATCAAGATTTCACAAAAACAGATACTTGTGTGGCTACAGGAGGGACTATTAATGGTTTTACTGTAGTAGCAACTACTCCAGCAGATGTTACAAATATCCAAGCTCCAGTAGGTATTGGGAGTGATAATGCTTCCATAACATACGATGTGAGAAGTGCAGACGGTGAGGCAAGGACTACGGATAATATCGCCGTCACATGTACCACCAGCAATCCTGCCGCTGGTACCGATACAGAAAACTACACTTTTGATTTTACAAACTCTCAACCGACTTTTAACACTTCTTCTTCGGTGGCTCATGGCCATGGAGGGCCTCAAGTTGGAACTATTACCATTACTGCAAATGATGTTAATCCAACCGATGAAGTAGAAATTAGTCTAGTAGGTGGAGCTGGATTTTCTGTAAACACTTCTACTCCAGGTAACCCAGGTGAGCTGACTGTAGATTATACTTTTGCTGATGGTGTAGTAGGGCCTCAATCTTTCACTTTTAATGTAGAAGATCGTCATCCAGTAACAGGTACAGTGTATTCTAATCAAACAAATGAAACCTTTGTCTTTACTCTTAGCGATATCCCTGCAACAGCAGTACCAAACCAAACGGGAGTACAAATCGGAGGGAAAGATATCGATACCCTCACTGCTTCAGATATCAACGATACAGACAGTTTCACAGTACCTGTAGTGGTAAACGATGTTGATGATAATACGAGTGCTATAGATTTTGTACCAGTGGTAGTACCTGGGCTCAGTTTCTCTGGAGCATTGGTAGCAGGAGGAGGTACAGTGATTGCCAACGGAGCCAGTTATGATGTGACGGTGACTATCGATGATAAAACTTTATTTCAATTACCAATAAATTTACTTATAGCTGGTACTGATATCCATGCAAATCCTGTCCCAGTTGAAATCCGATTTGGAGCATCATCAGGTGGCGGCGGGAGACGTCGAGATACATCTGGTACCAGTATCACTCTTGGAGGGACAGGTTTTACTGAGGAAAATGAAGAAACCCCTTCAGAGGAAGAGACAGACACTATCTCACTCCACTCGAGTGCTGATGATAAGGCTTGCTTTGAAGTCGCCTACAACGAAAATGGAACAGAGATTTATCGCTCTGAAGAACAGACCAATGCTCCTGCTGGTTCAAGCTATGAAGATCTATCAAGCAGTCTTGGATCTATAAAAGGATATGACTACTATGACCTCTCCGGAGACTGGGGAGTGTTAGATGCATATAAAGGACACAAATATGATATGTCTTTGACATTCTATGATGATCCAGATTATGGAGATGAACTAGCAGAGACCTTTGATTTCAATGTCGGTTATGAACATACATTGGGAATAGGTATTGGACTATTTGTTGGAGATTATGGTATTTCAGCTGGTGAAACTTCTCAATCTGACGAACAAGCCATCGAATCTGACTTCGAAGTAAATATAGGATATGTAGAGGTCATTTCAATGGGAGTTGGGCTTACATCTGGTATCTATGGAGAATATTTAGACGCTACTCATAACGGTGATAATGAAAAGGATTCTGGATTTGGTACAGATTCTTCAAATGAACTGTCTAACTCTAGTAGAGATAATTTAGATTTAGGATTCTAATACATCCTCATCTCCTTAGTGGAAAATCATTCATTAAAGAGAATTTAACTATAGATTCAAAACAATTTCCTAAAGCAACTGCAACTTTAATTTTATTTTCTTCACTGACTTCTGAGTTAAGTTGAAAACACTTGCTATAAACACTCATTAAATAATCTAAATTGACTCTTAAAGCTTCCCGATGGAGGCTTTTTTCTGCATCTGACATCGTAAGTATTTTTTCTTCCATTAATACTATTGTAGCTATCATTTTTCCTACATAATATTGTGAGAATGCATATTCACTATGTGAAAAAATTGGATCTAAAGAAGATTCAACCATTTTAAAATGTGATCCATTGTTTTTTCTTATTGTTCTTAGACTTAAATCAGCATATGTATTTAAGAAAACTTTTCGATTTTTTATTTTTGCAGCCTTTCTTGCATAAAGTTTTATATCAACTCTATCTTTTGTAGCTTCAGCAATTACACTATCTGGTGCTATTCTGATTGGTGAGTTTGAGTTATCACTCTCATAACCTTTTTCAAAAAAATATTTAAGAGCTCTCAATAAGGATGCTTGTGAATCAATTAATTCTCTCTTGCTTTTTTCTTCCTTCTGCATTTTTTTATCTAGTCTAAAATAGGCATCAGTTTTTTCGCTATAAATTTTTGTGTTCTTTAGAAAACTAAAAAAAAGTTCCTTCTTCTCCAAATCTCCCAACTCCTCCTCACTTAACTCACCCTTCTTCAGCTCACGCAACTCTTGTATGTCTTTTATGAGATTTTGATAGAAGGCACTATTGTACTTCGCATCAAGGAGATTGACACCTGATGCGCTGATTGCTGCAATTCGAGCTTCTATGTCTGCAATTTTTTTCATCTTTTCTTTTAGCTTCTCCTCTTTCAGCTCCTTTGCCTTTCTCTGGATCTCTTCTTTCTGATATTTTTCATTCACATAAAAACCACCAGTCCCTAATGCAGAAGTGAGTACAAGAGCAATCAAAGCCCACATCCATTGAGGGATTTTATTGGCTTTTTCGGGCTCTATATGTCCCAACAAGTTTTCTATTATAGGATCGTAATCCACTCCAGGATACATCTCAGTATTTTCACCCATATAAGTTGCTTCTCTCACCAACTGTAAATATTCTGGGTCAACTTTTTCAAGCTCTGCTACCAGTCCAGGCGTAGCATCTATCCGAGTGAGGGCAACTTTAAAAGTTTCCTTGTCTGGGTCTTGCTCTTGAGTGCCTTTGATGACATGGACAAGGCCTGAAAAATCCTTAAACTCATTTTCTGGTACATAACCCTTCTTGTAACGTTTTTTCAAAATCTTTAAGTATTCATGGTCGTCTTCAGTAAGAGTATCCCAAAAATCAGAATCTTCCTCAATGTCAGCAAAATTAATGTCTATAAGACCAGCCTCTTCTAATCCAGCCTCTTTGAAGGTATAGAGAAGCTTTGCATAATTTCCAAAGAGTATTTTTGGGACTTCTACCACTCCGACTTTTTGACCAGGTTTATCACAGTATTGTCTTGCTCGATCAGCAGCCTGAACAGCTTGCCCAGACGCAGATAGGGTCTGTATCACAGAAGGCTTATCCCCAGTGTATTTGCCGACAGCTTGTCCATAAAATATCTCAAAGAGAGTGAGTTGAGCAGCACTGAAATCTGCCCAGGTATAATCAGTCTCTTGAGCATCACCTGGATTATAGACCATCGTATTAGGCGGTATGAAGTGTGGAGTTCCTAGGATATCCCCCGCTAAGGTAATACCATCTGCAGGAGCATTATTGTCTCCAAATCCACTCATTCTTCGGTGCAAGTCTTTCTTTCTACCGGCAGATTTTACCAGTCCTAGATCTATGGTATAGACGAGGTTGATAGTTTTTCCATCCTCTTTTTCACTTTCGATTTTCTTTTTCAAAAACTTTTCAGCATCTTCAAAGACTCTTTTAAACGCACTTTTTCGTTCTGAAGGATCGCTATGTTTTCCTGATACATCAAAGAGTTTATTGACCAATCGGTAGAGTACCTCAGCTCCATCAGCATTGATGATCATATTATCTGGTTTGAGATCTCTATGGAGTACCCCCTTTCTTGCCAACCCTCGTATGGTACGAAACATTGCAATTTCATAATATCTCCAGAGTTGTCGCATTTCCGCGAAAGGGAGCTCACTTCCGCAGACTTCACGTATAGCTTTAAACATCTTACTCGCATTAGTCCCAGTAAGAGGAGCATTATGCTCTGCGGAAAATCCTTCATGCATGCTTTCAAAGCCTATGTAATCTTTTAAAGACGCTGCTTTCCATGCGAAAAAAGGAGCTGCTGGAGCTTTCTTTTTATTTTGCTGAGCTCGCTGCTCTTTTTCATGGGGATCTTGATAATGAGGAGCTTCGTGTAGTACTGGGTAGGATTGTATTGTCCGATAGAATCCTGCCAAGGCTGCCACGAGCTCTGGATTTTTATCGATATCTTGCAAATGCAGCTCTTCTTGAGAGCTAGGAGCTTTCAAATGTCTTCGTATTGTAGCTAGTCTTTTTATAAACTGCGTGTCCTGCCTCCTCTCTGCAATTGACACATAAAAATCTAATAATGCATGTAGTGGAGCTTCCGGCATACGAGTTCTTCCTAGAGAAACCATATCTCCTAAAGCTTGAAAAGCATTTTTTATATTTTCAAACTTTTTATAAATCGCCTTTATTTCTTGTTCTCTTTTCTCTATTTCTTTTTCTCTTTTCTCTATTTCTTTTTTTACTCTCTCTTCATCTTCATATTCATCTTCTTTGTCCTCGTCTATTAGTTCAACTAGTTCATCTTTTAGATCAACTAGTTCTTTTTTTCTTTCCTTTATTTCTTTTTTCAGAACAACTAGTCTGTCGTGATCGATCAAACCAAGTGCAGAGGCAACACTTTCAGACGCTATAGTATAGCTACTTTGTCCTTCGATGAGTTCTGTGTCAAAAAACAAATTCCCAGCTATCTCATAAAGGCCATTTACTTGGGCTATACCTGCTAAATCCTTCGCAGCCTCATTCGTTTGTCGGGCTTCACGTACAAATCGGTCAAGATTATCTTTAAGAGTGTCAGGATCATCGTTACTGGCAAGGTCTGGTTTAATTCCTTTTATACAGCTCCAACGTCTCAAGTTGTGGTTGTAGGCAATATAGGCAATACCCATCCCTCCTTCACCAAGTTTATAGACCGCTTCAATCGCATGTTTTTTGAAAAGCATCTCCATTGCCATATCGCTTCTATAAAGCTTTCCTTTTGGTACCACCTTTATGATATTCCCTTCACCATTATCTACTTCTATTTCTTGAGGCGCTTGGGACTGAGATTTAGGGGCTGGTATATAGGTTTCAGAGTGAGCGACTTCAGTCACTTGATCTTGTGAGACAGGATTTGCTGCGACTTCAAATGGAACTTCAAATGGAAACAAATCAGAAATATCTCCAAGCTGACCAGACTGCGATCCTGGATCAGGCACTGCAAAATTTTCAAAGGGTACAGGCGGGAGCATCTGAGGTCTTGAGTTTGCTAGTCCATTCTGATGGTACCCCCCTTGTGATCCAGCTGCTGGATGTTGGGGATACTGAGGAGGCATACTTGAATGCTTCGGCGTCCCATGAGGTCCAGTATAGGGATGACTTTGACCAGACTGGTGTCCATTAGGAGCTAAAGGAGCTTGTGGTTGTGCCATGGGGTTATATCCCTGAGGCATGGAAGACTGCTGAGGGTTTCCTCCATTGAAGTTTGAATACTGTGCTGAAGCTGCTTGTGGATGAGAAGCAGCCCCAGAGTTTTGAGGAGGCATTCTCGTCATCGCCTCTTGCTCTCTAGATCTTCTTAATTGTTCATAGTTTACGACTACCGTACCTCCCTGAGGATTTAAGCCAGTAGCAGGGATTCTGTTGTTATCCCAATTCGCCATCATTTGCCTCCATCTCTGTTGGTCCCTGTGTCTTATCTGTTGTACTTTTTGGTTTCCTTGCTGACCCAAATAGTTGAAAGCACGGGCAATCAACTGTTCATCATCATTTAAAAATTGTGAAAGTCCATCAGATGATGCAGAAATAGAAAGATAAAGAGCTTCCAAAACTTCATAATCCTGCGCCGATAAGTATTGGGTGAAAGAGACAAAACCGTCCATAAGGTCCAATCCTTGGTCTTTCCTTTCCTTCATTTTATTAAACAAAATCAGTCTCAAATCTTTCAATTTTTGCAGTGTGTCTCTATTAAGCCCTTTCATACTCATTTGATCTGTTTCACTGACATTCACTGGTAAACCAACAGCAGCTTGGACTCGCTGGCGAGTCATATATGATATCAGCCATTGGATCTTGTTTCTCAATACAGGAGCTTGTGGATCATGAGATTGAAGCTTGCCTAAGAGCTCTTTAAGAGTTGTAAGATATCGAGGGTTATATTGATCATGCGAAAGGGCTTTGTCTAAATCATCCAACCTCCTGTCATATCGGTTAAGGTCTTTTGCAAACTCTTGCAATTGCGGAATGGTAGGTGTTCCTGGAGTCATAATTCTAGCTAATGTACTTCTATTGTCCTGCAATAAAGCAGAGATTTCCAAAGAAAAATAAGACGATATTGTATGCTAATATTGCTATTTTGTCAATATATTGCGATATTCTGAGGTATTGTCCATTATTATCATAAATAAACAAGCTCTATAATCGGAGTATACAACACTAAGCCAATATTTCAGAGAACAACACACTTTTTTAAAGGTCTCTCAATCCTGTCCAAGCTCTTGTAAAAATAAGAATAGAGATCTTGTAAAATGAGACAAAATGAGTTATAATAATACGATAGAAATTAAAAAAATATCAAAAAATGAAAAATAAAAAAAGTCTTATTGGAGTTTCACTCGTGCTCGGTCTCATAAGTATGGGAGCCATTTACGGATACTCCTCCACTTCTTTACTTCAGGCAAATCTTTTGGCCACTGCTCCTGTAGAAGAGAGCATCAAAAAGAATATAGATTTTGCAGATCCCCTCTTCGTATCAGAAGCACTACCAGAAACTATTCCTGATCTCTTAACGGTGGGGGTTAGTACCGAGCTACCGAAATCTTCTGACTTACTGGATTCCTTTAACATGTATAAGGAGATCAAATCTGAAAGAGCGCTCATTGAAGCATTCTTAGATCAAATCCAAGGAGACGGGAGCGAAATCCATGCTGAATATATCACTGAAATTTTGAGCTACGTTTATCGTGTAGGGACTTCTCCTTATGTGAGCAACAAGCTCCCTATGTGGCCAGAGTATAACATTGCTACTGTTGGAAATATCCTTGCCTATCTCTTCCCTCAAGAGCCAAATCCGATGATTTTTGCTCAAATACTAGAGCTCGTAGCTGAAGATGCAAAGAGTAATTCGTACTTGAGTAAAGCAGAGTTCATCGAGATGGTTGCTCCACTTTTTATAGGTGAAGGTCAAAATCCTTACCAACTCTTAGCGACCAGTGGATTTATTTCTTCTCAAGAAGAATGGCAAGATGAATCGAAAGAAGGATTTTTACTCGTAGAAGCCATCCGAATAATACTCAACATGAGAGAAGTAGTGGAAAGGGAAAACATCAAGAAATCTCGTCTTGAGTATGATAAGCAACTCGTTGATCTCGGTAACGAGGCAGTGACTATTAGTGAACAAAGTCTAGAGCTCATGATGAATGCTTTCGTCAATGAACTGGTAAACGACGAAGGAGTTCCTCTGATAACTCCTGTTGCAAAGAAAAAAATGGAGCAAGCTTTTTCGGTCAGATACGGGCTTCCTCTGACTGCTCAATTTGTTACAGAGGCAAGAGAAATGTTCTTCAAAGCCATGAACAAACCATTACCATTGGTGTATGAACTTCCTCCAGTGATCACTGCTGGACGGTGTAACAATGAGATGTTTAGAAAAACCTACATGGGATCAGTAGCTGTCACAGGTCCATTAGGGACAAGTATCATTTGTGAAAAAGTGATGATTCAGTTCCCAGCTAACTCATATCTTCTTAATATTTACAGCCTTCCGAAGATCACTAGCTTACAAGATCCAGAAAACAGTGACCGAATGGTGATCAGGACTGATTCAATGAGATCATACAAAAATAGTTTAGTCCTCTCTCCATCAGGGGAAGAGCGACTAAGAATCACCTTTAAACTCCCTAATCTCGCTGATCTTATTGGTAAGTATTTTGAAGTAGCCACATATGACAGAGATAATGGAGAAATTAGAAGTTCGGTAATAAATCACACAGACAAAGGAGGTATTGTAAGACCTCATCTAAGAAGCCTCAGTGGGAACATGGATATAATCGTAAAATATCTCGTTTCTGAATAAGATTCGCTAACTCTCCTTCTACAACAACTCTAAAAAATAAAATCTAAAAAGTATCATGAAAAAACAAAAACTCCTTATCGCTCTTCTCATCGGATCACTCTCACTCGGGTCCATCCTCACTGGATGGCAAACGAGTAGCGTCTCCGATGAACTTGGAGCAAATTTGTTGGTTCAGGATCTAAACTTAGAGTTCTTTGATTCTAGTTCTGAAACGAGTGAAGAGGCTATTGTAATAGATGATGTTTATACAGCTAGTGAACTAAAAAAAATAGCAGAGAGTATTTTGAACAAAGTTACTGCTGATGAATTAGGGAGCTGTAAATGTACAGCTTTAGAAATACTTCTTGAAGAAAGCAAAGGCAAACTTACAAGTGTTGGAAGTGTTCAAATAAAAAAAATAGAGCAACAGATTTTAGTTTTAGAAATCTTGTTAGAAAGATGTTCCCAAAGAGTTGCAAAGGATCCTTTGTGTACTCTAGGAGAGGAGGCTCCGACTTCATCAAAAGAACTAAGTATTTCTGAATCAGCTAATAATGCTGGCCTTACAGAAGAAAGTTTCAAAAAAACAGAAGCGCTATTTGTTGAATTACAAAAATCGCTAGATGATATCGATGATCCAGCAAAAATATCATCAGCATTAAGAAATGGTTTTATTAATGCATTGGAAGAAAATTTAGGAGAGGCTCTTAAAGAAATATCTATGTCCAAGGTAAAGTATGTGGCTCCGAAAGAAAAATGTGATTGCGATTATCTTATTGAGGCAATCTCAGACCTAGATCTAACAGATGGACCAGAATTAGACTTACTACTAAACCTTTCTAAAGAATGTACAACTAGGGTTTCTAAAGATCCTGAGTGTAAAAATGTAATCAGATTAGATGATACAGAAATCAACCTTTCAGAAGTAGCCAAACAGGCAGGACTTCCTGAATCTAAAATAAGAAGATTAACAAGGATACTTTTAAAGTATAAAAAACTTTTGAAAGAAGAAGACAAAAATAGCCCTCGTCTTAAAAGTATAGTTCGTCTCCTTAAAAACGATCTTAAAGAACAAACAGTCCCTTCTGAAGAATTTGATGATAAACAAGTGTATATCGACACAAAAGAAAATTTTTCTGGAATAGAAGCCACTGTGAGTAACTTCAAAAACCTTTCTGAAAGTGACACTTCATTTGATTTTTTTGTTCCAGGAAACACTACTTTTATAAATACTGCTCTCCTCCAATCTCTTCCAGCTGGAGTAGGTCTTAAGTGGGGTTCTGGACCAAAAAAAGGACTAGATTTCTCCGGTGATGCAAATGAAAGAGATATGAATCATGTACTAATCATAGAGCGTTCAGAAAACTACAGTGAAGGAGATATAGTACTCAAGGTGACTGGTAAGGGTGACAAAGTACAGCTGATAACTATTCCTATCAAAAAAGGTTTAGATCTAAAGAACTTTTCAATTGATCGTAAAGAAGCAGCAAAAGATGATCTCATCAAAGAAGAATCGAAAGAAAAAAAGCCTACTATCTCAGATGCCATCACCTATACACTTGATGATCTTACTGAAGATCAAAGAGATTTTCTGGAACTTGCAAGAAAAAATACAAAAATATTTGATGGATTTACAGATTCTGAAATAGTACTTATTCTGCGAAATTATTATGAAGAAGGTCTTAAGAACCCTGCTATTACAGATCAAGGTTTTCTTCTTGATAGAGTTATAGCGAACTTAAGAAATGAGGGAAAAATAAAAACTGGTGGACTATTTCCAGAGCTCATTATGAGTGCTTCTAAGATAAAAGACCTGAGTATAATCTCTTCCACAGAAAATCTTGATAAAAAAATCAATAAAGCGGAATTTGTCACAATGATTGGGAGAGGGTTTTATACAGATGAAGCAAAAGATACTTGCTTAGGAAAAGCAGAAATCTCACAAAGGATTAGCAAGACATGGTACGACAGTTCTGTATGTGTCTTAGAAAGAGAGAATATCGTGAATACAGAAAATATGACGGAAACAGTCAATCAAGCTCAAGCCGCAAAAATCATCACAGATGTTCTGAGATTTAACTTAGCTCAAACGGCCCTCTGGTATGAAGCTGCTCTCAGTAAATCGCTTTCATTAGGCATTACTCATAGAGCGAGCTACATCTCTCCAGAACAACCTGTCAATAAAGCTCAAATGGCACATATGATCGACAAAGCTATAGAATATACTGCATCTACTCTAAATATCGACAGTTCACGAGCCTTCGGTGACAAAAAACTTGAAGACATCACGGCACAGGACTTCAAAGAAGCCAGCAATGATGGAGAAAGGAAAGCTACTCTGGATATTACCGTTCCTATCCCAGGTAATCCTGGAGATGATATTGTCATAGAAACAGTCTTTGAAGATCGAACAGAGCCAGGGGTACATGGTTCTGCAGCCAATAGTTTCTATTTCTTTGAAAACTCAGAACTCAATAGAGATCCAAAAAAAGGGTTTGGAGATGTCCTTACACGTAATGATCGATTCTTTGCAGCAGGTACTGCTACAGGTGGACAAGATTATAGATTGGTATTGGAAGTGAGAGACTTAGAGGAAGCAGCTGTTGCTTATATAAAAGTAACAAATAACAGCACAGGGCTATCATATCTTTATCCAGTGGCTGTAGGTATCGAAGCTCCTCCAGTAGAAGTAAGGAAAGTTGAAATAAAAGAAAAAGAAGCAGTACAAGAAAGTGACGATGATTTTGGATTTGATATACCTGGACTGAATATTAGTACCCTCTCTGAAGGACAAAAATCATATCTCGAAAATCTTGAAGAACTGAACTTACCCGCTAATTTTATTAAGGATCTTTTGAGGGCTCGAGAAGAGATCGCTGGATTTGTAGATTATAGTAACCAAATCGAAATCATAGAAAAGTACTTCGAACTTTTAGAAAAAGACAGAAGCCTTTCCCTCGAAGAGGGTGTGAATTTAGTGCTAAGGGAGTTCCTTGGTACATCTTTTGATCACCTTTCAGAACAAGAGCAAACATTTTTAAAGAATGCAAATGACTTCATAGAAGGATTTAGTCAGTATACTGTCGCAGAACAAATATACATTTCAAAAAAATATCATAATCTCCTGAAAACACCTGGTAAGAATACAAGAATGGCAATAGAAGAAGCCATTACAAGCGCTGAGGATATGTCAGAAGCAATCGAAAATGAGAAGAGGGCTAACAGATTAGTAGCAAATCCCCTCTCAGATGACACTAGTGCCATCGAAGAAATCGTTGTTACGGGTTCTCGGAGTGGTTTTAGTGACAATCAAATAGCTGCAGTTTCCGTAATAAATGTAAAAGATGTAGAAGGATTCATGAATACAGGTGCAGATAGCTCTATAAATCTTTCAAACATGGAGATCTACAAGGGTAATGGTTCTGAATACTCAACGAATATTTATACTGACATTAGCTTCATAGGAGATCTTAATGCAGATCACAAGGTCTCATTAGACCCGCGACAGAAATGTATACAAGCAACAAAATTGAAAATCTGTGAATATTGTGAACCTGGAGGAATCACTCCTGGATCTTGTAAAGATCTGACTCAAGAAGAAAAAGAGACTTTCTGTAGTAAGAATTTTGCTGATGAAACTTTAGAATACGAACCAATGAAATAAGCAAAAATTCTTTAGGTTAAAAAAATAAAAACAAAAAAATGATCAACAATCCAAAACTTCTCGCGCAACTCAGTACTAATGTCAGCTCTGCTGGTAATGCTGCGCTTAATGGAGCTCAAGATGCTGGAGGGAGCGAGTTCGTCCAGACAGTCCTCTCCTCTCTTGATGTCTTGAAAAACTTCCTGATTGGGATACTGATCATGGTAGGATTCTTCATCCTCGGGAAGCTCATCTCTCGCAAGGTTATCAAAGCGATGAGAGATACCAAAGGTGAATCCTTGGCTCCTGATGTGGTCATCCTCACGAACCGCTTTGTCCTCTACGGATCTCTTTTTGTGGGATTCGCCGTGGTCATCCAGTTTGTTTTCGATCTGGACTTCATCCAAGTTCTTGGGTTCTTTGGGCTGGGGATCTCTTTTGCCTTCAAAGACCTTTTAGCAAACCTGATCGCTGGAGCAGTGATTATCATCCAAAATCGTTTCCGTATTGGAGATTTCATCCAGATCGGGAAAGATGGGATCAAGGGGAAGATCATGGAAATCCAAACTCGAGCAACGATTTTGAAAGCTATCGATAGCACTGAAATCATCATTCCAAATGCTCAATTGATTACCAAGCCAGTCTTTTCATTCACTGCTCACCACCGACGTCGTATTGCCTTTAATATCGGGGTCAGCTTCGAGACAGATTTGGACAAAGCGAAGCAAGTAGCTTTGGAGACGATGAAGGCTCACGAGCACGTCCTTCAAAAACCGACTCCACAAGTCCTCTTCTCTAAGGTGGGCGAATCAGCAGTAGATCTCAGTATGCGCTTCTGGATCGACCCTCAAGACAAATCTCAGAGTTGGATCGTGACCAGGTCAGATCTCACCGCTCAAGTAAAACAAGCCTTTGATCGTGAAGGGATCGAAATCCCCTTCCCTATCCGTACTCTTCGAGGTGGTATTCAGACCAATCAAGACGACCCAGGAGAACTTAGTGGAGAATCTGGATTGGCTCCCGAAGGCGCTTCAGCATAGTTAAAGACTGCGAGATACATAAAATATACTAAAGCTCACAGAAACACTCTGTGAGCTTTTTTAGAGAGAATGAGTTAAAAAAGGCAAAAAAAAATAACAACAGTATCTGTGATTTATTGCAGATATGAAGAATATTTTAGGATATAATTTTTTCTAGATGAAGTTTTACTCATGTCACTTGACGAAAGTATTTAAAAAGTGTATATATACTTCTCTAACTATATTTCATTTGGAAACAGAAAAGGGGCCCAATTCGGATCATCATAAAAAAAAAAGCGATAGTGATCGTTTAGTTTTAGGTGACCTTTATGAGATGGGAGATGGTCATACTCTCGCTGATTTTTTTGAAAAAGCACCCGATCTTATAAAATCAAATCCCTATGTAAGTGCATACCAAACAGCTGGAGCCTTATTGAATGACTCAAGGTCAATCAGGGTGAGCTACCCTTTCACAGATCACAAGATCAAGGTGGAAATCAAAACCTATTTTAAGATGCTTGTGATAGGATTGGCAAAAAAAGGGAGGTTTCCAGATGAAGTCACCAAAGATGAATCCGGGAAAGAAATGTCGACAAATGTGTTCTCTCTGCTAAAAGCTGTCAATTTGCTCATCGGTCAATCAGATGATGAGCTGAGAAGCTCTAGTGGAAGTATTGATAAAAAGAAACTAGAAGAAACAATACGAACGACTACCAATGTCTACCTTATAAGAGTAAATAATCTCATTGGTTTAGAGAAGCTTCCAGAAGAAGTGAGAAAAAGGTACATTCGGCCAAAGCTAACAGATCAGCAAAGAGAGACCTTGATAGTAGCAGACCCCGAATCCACCATTATGTTGCACTTGTATCATTATGCAGTCACTGAGAGGAACGTCTCAGATATTGAAAAAATCTATCTCTACCTCTTACTTATAGATCCTCAGATGAATGAATTTGCACTTTCATTTGAGTATGAAAGTGCAGTGATGAATGAAAAACTCCGCTTCCTCCTTTATGAAGCAGTGCGTTACGCGATTGAGATTAGTTTTTATGGATCTGGAGACCTGGAGAATACTGAATGGAGGGAAAGCTGCATAAAGCTCCAAACATCAATCTTAAAAGAAGTTTTTGAAGTGCTTATAGGGAAAGCTTGTAGCCCAAATGAAGAAGAAGACCAAGAAAATGTGCATCCAGGGCTCATAGAAAAGATAGATACTAATTTTCAGAGTCTGTTAGGAGATGACGATCCAGATTTTTCTCGCTTAGCATCTCTTAGAGAAGGAGATCCAAAAGGGCCTTCTGAGATCCCAAGTGCTGTTATAAGAGAGCTAAAAGACAGAGCGAGTCGCGCTGGGAAAACCAATAATTTCTTATTTATTGGTCTTATGAACTTTCTCTTAAAAAATGTGAATTCTAGCTCAAAGTTTTCTTTAGAAAGAAAGCTGTACCCGAGTGACCCTGATTCAACAGAAACACTATAATTACTAGATCTTTTACACTTTTTTGTTAAAATAGCGCCGATTTACTTTTCCTTGCATGGCTGAAACTCAAGACATAACAAATAACGAAGGCTCAGCTTTTAAATTCGTTAATCAACTCTCTCCAGGAGGATCTCGTACGGAACAGAAAGCAGTCAGTAAAGCTCCAGGAGTTTCTAAGGATTCAGGATTATATGGTCTGCCTACGGATTTGAAGCGTTTGGAAAGCGAAGCTTTATCAAACCTGATTAAACACAACCTTGCAAAAGTTACTCAGAAAATATCAAAAGCAATTGCTGGTGCTCTTTTTAGGAAAACACCTAAAGATAGAGATCCAATGATCTCAGTCGGTAAACTCGCTAGGAAAAGTAAAAGAACAGCTTTAGGAAGTCCTCAAACAGTTACACTTGTACCCCAAATAGATTGTTTAAAGGAGGAAGATCTTGGCTTACAGGAAATAAAACCCATGAGACTATCAAAGTTTTTTGGGGATCTTGTGGAGACCTCATTCCATGTATATAAAAGAGCTTTCACCGTTGAAGAACTCAGGATACAAACACAATGGGCATTCGATCTTCTTTTTGATGGAATAGACATAACAGAGAGCGGAGTATTTGAACCTGATGATATTAAACTCATTGAAAAGCGCATCAGTAGTCCAGAGCTACAACTCACTCACTCGACTCTTCTTCGTACACTTTTAATACTTTTTACTGACGAACTCCTAGAAAAAAAAGAATCAGTAAAAGAAGAAGAGAGAGCTACTGAGATAGAAAAATTGACAAAAGCAATGGTATATAAAGGCGAACAACAAAAAGAGATAAACGAAATAAGAAGAAATGGAGCAGTTTTCAATGTTTTAAAAGCAAAAGGAGGAGCTGAACAAGATGCTTCTGAAAATAATAAGTCAAATGCCAACATGTTGTATGATGCACTTACTGACACAAATCCTCTTCTTGAGATCCATCATGCTGCAACTAAATATGATATTTCATTTTTAGATTTTTGTGCATCCTATATAAAAATATCGGACATGAGCTCAAAAATGGCTTATACTAGCTCAAGTCCAGAATATGAGAACAGTTTGATAAGACTTCGTTTGGAGAATCTTACGGCTGGGATTTTTGTAGAAGCTCAAGATTCTTCACTAGAAGATCATGTAAAGACAATTTCAGAGAGAATCAATACTTCAAATGATCCAACAATTAATGCTCTTCGCGAATTTTTGGCTCGTAGAGAAACAAAAAAAGCATCAAGGAGATAGACAAAATTTAAAAAAAAATAAAATATACCCTTAGTGGGTCTCTAACTATACTTATGACTGGACCAGAAGAAAAAAAAGCAAATGATGAACCAGAAGACTTTCCTATACTTGAAAGAACCCCTCATAGAACGCCAGCTCCTGATCAACAACATATAATACTGTCTGGTTTAGTTGAGCATGGTCGTACTCCTAGGAAATCTATAAAAATAACTGATGTA
The DNA here is from genome assembly GCA_964352145.1 of uncultured Candidatus Peribacteria bacterium. GTDB lineage: Bacteria > Patescibacteriota > Gracilibacteria > JAUYGZ01 > JAUYGZ01 > CAYGQA01. The sequence goes on along the minus strand of CAYGQA010000001.1, from coordinate 48,270 downwards.
CATAATGAAACAAGAAGGCAAGCACTCGAGACATTTCATCAATCATTAGAGGTCTGTGATGCTATTGAAGCTGATATTCCAGCTATTATAGAGATTTATAGCAAGTTATATTATGATCGTACTGCCTTTCAGCTCTTGGCTGATAAGGAGCTTTGTAGGGCATTAGACAAGAGTAGAGATCGTTCTCAAAGAAATAGGGTAAGTACAGCTTTGAAAGAAGTCTCTACTGGTGGTGAGTTTGCTCAATTAACTAGAAAGGAGATAAAAAAAAGAATGAATAAACCTGGGGAAAGAATGCTTGTAATTAAAGAAGGTTCAAGAGTAATAGGTGTAAATTCATATTGTATTGGACCTTCAGCTCAAAGAACAATAGCTCCACGATTTGATGCAATCGAGCTCAATAACTCTGGTAAAGAGTGGAAAAGAAAATTACGATCCGATCAACATGAGGTGCTTCCCGTTTCATATCCACACTTACTTCAGATACACGATACCTTTTTTGCTGAAGGGTATAGGGGTAAGGGACTATTCCAAAGATTTTACGAAAGAACTATAGATTACGAATTGTCACACCCAGATAAATACATTACTGAAGAAAATATCAATGATTGGGCTATCTATTATTTTGTAAATCGCTTTGAATCAATATTCGCAGCAAATTCGGATAGTACTAGCACTTTAGATATAGCAGATGCCATTCAAATAAATAATGACACAATCAGTGCAGGCCTGAAATTCGGTGCTCAGCAAATAGGGATAACTCACGCTAAGGATCTTTATCCTGAAGAAGGACTGGATGTGCCATCACTTGAAGGTCCTGAAGATATTTTAAAGACTCTTGATGGAAAAAGTACCGTGAAGGTACATAGAGGATATCTAGATATGTTGGCAGCTGTCAAAACTCTTAGAAGACAACGAGATCTTAGAGAAGGAAGTACTACTCACTAAACTTTCTCTTTTCTAAAGTCCTAGAAAAGACCCAGTAAGCTGCTATCAGTATCAAAGCGATACCAAGCTCAACACGGTAAAGAGGTATATCTAAGAAAATCCACTCAAATATTTTCACCATTAAAACAATGGTAACAAATTTTTTCCATACACTGCTTGTATAACTATAGATACCAGAAATAATATAGTACAGAACGTAAGGAACAGTGATGAAAACTATAGAAAAACCAGCTGCGGCAAATATTTCAGTTGTATTTGGTAGAGTGTAAGCCTCCTGAAAGATATATGGTATCAGAGAGAAAAAAGCACCACATAAAGAAACCATCTTAAAGAATGAAAGGGATCTTCTTTGTATGTGTTCTTTCTTCTGAAAGACAGTACTAAAATGGGTATATGCAGTGAAAGAAATAGCAGCAGCTATGGCATATATGATGAGACGTGGATCAAATTGTTGAAACTCTTTTAGGTAAAATATATATGAAATATAAGCTAGCCCGCAAACTGCCTGAAAGATGAGAACTGCAGATTTAGGGTATTTTTCTTGAGAAACACTAAAAAAGGGAAACAAAACAATGTAGATACTCAACTGATATGCAAATGGAGTAATCTGCTGATCAAAGGAAAGATAAGTGAAGAGAGCTGTAGAAAAGAAAGTACCTACAGCTATAAAATAATCTTTTTGAAAATAGTTGATAGGAGACTCTTTGATATAGTTTTTAGAAAGACTTTTAAAAAATATAATCAATGAAATAGTCAGGAATATCGTGAAGAATCGTATAGAAAGCAAGTTATAATACTCTACTTTTATGTCATTGATTAGGAAGTATGCAACTACTGGATCAAGGGCTACTAAAACCATAAAGAGTGCTAAAAGCCATTTACCAAGGAGGGTTTTTTTGCTTTCTTTTAATTGAAACATCCTTACGTCATATAATCCTCTCAAAGATCGAGTTAATGAGTCATACTTATTTCTAGCAATACTGATTGATGCTTTTATACTCATCCCTTTTTCATCATCAGATTCAATGTGAAATTGTGTAAGTTGGTATTCTTTATCAGAAAAAATATTAAAAAATGGGTGCAAGGAAAGGTATTTTTTTGGCAACAGTTCCATTTCTAATTGATAATCCATCTTATTCCCTTTTTGATCCCTATACTCGTTCTTAAAAAGCAACTGACAAGCCTTTCGGGTAGAAAGTTTTCCAGTGGCTACCATACTATAAATCTCATTGAGTGATGTTACATTATACTTTTTTAAAAGTTCCTTAGATGACTTGTCATTTATTTCTTCAAGATATCCAAAGCCTCTTTTATGAAGCTCTTTTTGGAAAAGATTCTTCCCATATACAAGCTGCTTTTTTTGACTCATTTTGCTGATAAGTTCAAAAACCGTTGATTTACTATATGAAGTATTAATCATCTCTAGCCATTCTGGTGTGATGTTACTCTTTTTACTGAGTTCAAACTTCACATTATCTCCTTCATTGAGGTATGAAGAAAGAGGTCTTTGAATGCCATTGACTGCTGCTTCGCTGACAAACTGAGCTTTCTTACCTGCATAATAAAAAGCAGCATCTAAAGCAGTGCTTTTAGGAGGAAGGAATAAGGTTTTATTATCCTCAGTATAGATGATAATAGCCCCCTTAAGGATATCGTTCTGTAGCGCTGTGATATAATCTCCACTTTTTTCTTTTGTTTTTTGATGAATTTTTTTGAGATGCTCTATCCAAGGAAGATGAATCTTTTTATCCTCAGTAGAAGAACTAAAAGATTCGATCATGACCCCATGTCTACTATACTCATACATCTCAGGAGTTTGGATGATGAAGGTCACCAGTGATCCATCTCTTTTTACGATCGAAGTCTGCAAAGCTTGAAATCCATTGGATTTAGGGAGACCTATGTAGTCTCTCATATGATTTCGTCTATACTTCCAGATCTCATGGACTTCCTTACAGGCAATGTAGCATTCTTCCACACTTGGCATACTCACAAACACTTGAGTGCGGATATCGAGCTGCTCCCCCCCTCTCCATTTTGAATAAGGGATATATCTCCTCATGGTAATGCTCTTCGCCTTTTTAAGAGTGCTTTTACTTTCGAGCTTTTCTAAAAACTTCACTTTTCTTCTTTGAAATGAACTTCGAGCTTTCTCTTTTTGATCTTTTAATTCTTGGAATTCTTCTGGATGCAGATACTGAAAACTCAAGGCTTCGAGTTCTTCCTTGAGTTCGTAGATACTGAGACGATCTGCTATTTTTACGTAAATATCTAAGGTTTCTTGAGCTATGCGATGCTGTTTTTCTTCACGGAAATGCTTCAAGGTTCCCATATTATGCAATCGATCGCAGAGCTTGATCACCAACACTCTCACGTCTTCTTGCATGACTTCAAAGATCTTTCGTATGCTTTCGATTTTGGAGTCAAAATCATGAAGTCCATTATCACTTCCAGAGTTTGTACTTGGGAGTTTTGTTAAAGCTATCACCATTTTTGCAACCATTTTCCCAAATCGCTTTTCAATTTCTTTTTCATCATACTGTGTATCTTCTACGACATCATGGAGCAGTGCTGTTATTAAAGAATTTTCATCAGCCTTATATCTAGTTAACAACAAAGTAACAGCAAGAGGGTGGCTAATATAAGCTTCTCCACTCATTCTGGTTTGACCTGCATGGGCTTGTTCAGCAAATAGATACGCATCACGAATACGCTTCTCATTGAGCGTTTTTGCGTATTTTCTCGCCTCTCTCAAGATGTCATCAATACTGACCATAATGAACCTTTTTGATCGTATAAATACTTCAAGCATCGAACCAATAACACACATCATAGCTAAAAGAAGAGCTAATAGCAAAAGAAAAGCTTTTAACAAAAAAGGAGTGATTTCTTAACAAAAACAATAGTTTTGCTGTTTTATAGATAGGAGCACGCCAGATATAAAAAAAAGAGCAAATCACGAGAGTTGCGACAGCTATGAGAGCCGGATACTATCTTTTTGGCTAATAAAGAGTTATGAAAAAACGACAAAAACCGGGTCTTCTTCTCCTAGGACTAATTCTCATTGGAGTCCTTAGTATCACTCTGAACTATTCAGGACTGCTTCAGACTCAGCTTTTACAAGCTCCAGAACGGATACAAGAACTGAAATTAATTAGACATGAGACGAATCCTGTTCAATTTGATATTTTTTATGAATCATTAAGCTCTCAAAACCCCAGTCCTGTGAGTATTACAATGGTCAATGCTCTCCTAGATCAAGGATCTCAGTTTAAAAGTAGAGCAGCTATTATAGACTCAGTAGCTCTGAGTACAGGCCAGCAGCAGATCACAAGCTCGAGCAATAGTCAGACACTGACAATCTCTGCTATTACCCCACTGCCAACGACAAAGTTAGGGACTATATTTACAAATATTCCTCTGCAGGAGTATGTCAGTTTAGAGTACGACATCACTATCGCTGGTAAAAGAAGCACTGTGATAGAAAAACCTCTTCCAACTGATTTTCCTTTGGGATATACAGCGTTTCAGAATCCTACTGGGGAGCCAATGTACATTAGTGTGCCTGCTTATCATACTTTGCTCGCACCTTTAGAAAGAGTGTATGTCAAATACCCAAACATCCAGCATGGCGCAGTGCTGTTATCAAACACCTTGACGACTTTACAAGAGCTGAGCCAGCTCAGCCAAGCTAGTCTTATCAATCAACCTGTAAATCTCCCCATCCCCGAGCTCCTCATTGAGCAAAATCAATTTATCCTCCCTGCTCTGCCAGCAAAAGATTACAACACACTTATCATTCGTTATCGGAAAGGATCAGATGAATGGAGCTCAAAAAGCTTCCTCCTCTCTGCTTCTAAGGATGTCACCTTAGCAGTGCCAGTCAAAAATCTCTTAGACTTTTATACAGAAGTCGAATACAGCTTTGCTTACCTGAGTGATGCAATGCCAACTCTTAATCTTGATTTCCCCTACAATTCACTTCTCTTAGATGATCAAAGCCCTGTGTACTACAGGACTCCCTATGTCTCTCTCCTGAATGCACTCGCTCAAAATAACAGTGGACTAGAAGTACAACTCACGATCAATACTCCAGAAAATCCAAATGCTATTAGCATTGGTTTTCTTTCACGAGAAGCAGTATTTAGTTTAGCGGAAGCTCTTCCTTATCTGACTCAACAGCTACCGGTAGCGCTTTTTGATAGCGCTGCAGCAGAGTTTCGGACCGTCATGAGTAATCCACAGCAATTGCCATCTTTTAATCTTATTGGGAAGAATAATCAGGTCTGGTCTAAACAAACGACACGATCTGATCTTGAGTTTCTCTCGACCGATTTTGAAAGCATTCCTTTACAACCCGATGACGAACAGATCCCTGAGCTTGAGCTGGTAGATGAGAGCCATGGTGATCAGCTCTTATGTTTTGCAAAAACTGATCAGGGTTCCTTCTCTCTACCAAGCATAAGACAGGATGTGATTTTTTCATCAAACTGTCTGCAGTCTGCCAAAAGAGCTGGATTCAAAGCGGGGATTATTTATCCAGTCGCATATAGGGCAAAGACCCAAACTCTAGAAGCTCTCAAGCATTTTCGTTTTGATGAGCGTATCGGAGAGCTCTTCCCTTCAGTGCAAAACTATAATCCCTACGAAAAAACCTTAACGCTTGGAGCTGGCTTCGAAGATGTTCCAGTAAAAATTATTTCTAGCACTACTCCAGATTTCAGAAATTTTTCCACCTTAACAATGGAAAACTTACAGGACTCTCAATTTGCTATTCCTCTTCTGCCAGGATGTGAGACCTATTGTTATATCAAAGCAGTAGCAGTCGTGCGAGAAGATGCAGATGTACTGCTTGGATATCCAACTGAGACCTTACTCTTCTCCCCTATCCCAGAGCCACTCTTACAATTATGCTTTTCAAATCAAAGGAAAGTCGCAGAGCTTTATGAAGCTGAAGATCTAAAGTTTCAGGTCCTTATTCCAAACGAAGAACCACTTGATCTGCAGTACCGTACTGATAGTGATTGCTATGAGATCGGTTTTGGAGAGCTGGAGGATCGTGAGTTAAATTTAGCAGCATCGGCACTCGAGGCTCCTCAAAACACGCCTTCATCATCGACGAGCTCTTCTTCAGATAGCTCGACTTCAGCAGGAAATGAAAGCACAACATCTAGTACTCCTAATGTCCCTAATAATCCTGACAGCTCTCCTGACAGTACAGCTCCCGAAGAAGCAGACAGCACAAATTCAAATGAAGAATCTCCTGAGGATACTTCCTCAAACCCAAGCACATCTTTCCTCCCTTCAGTTTATGCTCAGACGAGTAGCTCTTCGCATAGTTTAAAAAACCTCGTGAGCAATTCTCCTGACCTTCCTGCAAACACCTTGATCATTCACTCAAATGGACTGAGTAATAGTCATATCGATATACCGCCACAACGCCACTATGCTTTCTTAAATTTCAATGCAGAGCAGCAAGTACTCTTAGAAGAGTTGGTCTTTGAGCACGCTCATCTCAATAGCACAGAGCAGCTGTTAACAGATCCAGTCCTGCATACCAGCTATCAAATAAGCCAATGGGGAAACACGAGCACTTTCTTCTCGAGCAATAGAGGAAATGTAATGATCCATCGTTTTGGAGATAGCCCATACTTCTTCGAGCGCTTTACAACTCCTGCTCCGATCAATGAAAGTCTCCTTTTCCCTGGTGGAGGTCATATACTAGAAATCCCTCATACCATTCGTCTGATACCACCTGAGCAGATTATCCTTTTAGCCAGCCTAGAAGGAACGAACAAAGCCCAAGTTCCACTAGAGATTCCTGAAAGAAGTCAGGTGACTATGTTTTTAGATAATGTATTCCGTCCAAATATTGAACAAGAATTATTAAATAAAGGCGGTATTAGTTATGACGCTCAAAGTGGCCTCATGACTTTAAAAAATCCTACTGGGTTGATCACTGTTCCGATTCAACTAACAATCAATCAGGTCACTGATAGCTCCATCTATGCAAGTACCAGTCCAGAAACTCCAGTACCTACTCAGATCAATATTGCTTCCATCAGAAGTGATGTCGTCTTTGAGATCAGCCAACCACAAGATATCCCTCGATCAACGCTTAGAGAGCCACAGAAGCTCCCACGTGCTGCCGTAGGATTCCAATACACTGAACAAGTTCCACTTTTTGGGATTGAAACAAGTCGAGCTTTTGAAATCATCGATAGTAGATTTTTGACCAGCACTTGTAGAGAGATATTTAGCTTTGATCCAGCTACTCGGACTGTCAGCGGTAAGGTACCTGCTTCCTCTCAACTGGAAGGATGTTATATGGAATTGCTTGTCAGATACTTGATCAGAAACAGCTTCGCTGAAATGGAGATAACAACTCCCCTTACCTATCAAGTCCCACTGCTAAACAGTTCAGACCTTGAGGAGATTTCTGCTGAAGTCATTCGAATACCTCTCTCTGTTGATGGAGAAGAGGTCAATCAGGTGATCTCTCTCAAAGAATCTGTTGAAGAGTTAGTAGAGACCAGTCCTCAGTTCGCATCAAAAAACAATGCTCAGTCATTAATCTCTGCTATTGGCGAGTTACTCATCGTCTTCGATGAAGCCAATCAACAATTTGTGATCTCTGGACTGACGACTGATCTCTTGCAACCGACATCACGTTATCTGCGAGCAATACAACAAAGCACCGGTCGCTTAGTGCTCTTTGAGCTTCAATTCATACCCGTGCAACAAGAAGAATTAATTCTCCCGATTACTCAATCCTTCCCAAATCTTATCGACGTATCTCAGATCCTTAGGGACCAAGGCTTTTCTGAAGAAGAAATTGCTACATTGCGTATCGCTGCAGATACGCTCCCGACACAGGTTGAAATCAGTGATGAAGGTCTGGTCAATATCTTTGGTCTTCCTGAGCTCAATGATCAAGTCTTTTCAGCGCTGATCGATAAAGCAAAGACGACACCCTCCGCTTTTGAAGAGTTTGAAGAACGACTCACAGATATAGCGACTGATGAAGCACCACAAACCCTACGGATCAACCTCCGCTTACAGGTAAACGAAGCTCCTAGGGTGACTAGTGCAGCAGTCATCCTTGGGAAAGGAAAAAACATAAGCATTGATCTCAAGCGTTTCGCACCAAACAGTACTACTCTTATCACAGGGCAGTTACCTGAGTTCTTAGTGAGGACTGGTAACACCCTTAGCGGCTTAACTCCTTTAGAAGATCAACAGGTGAATCTCCTCGTTCAAGATTTTTCCACTGTTCGAAATATTATCGTTCCCTTAATCATCGGGGAAGCGCCATTAGAAAACCCAACTGAAACCGAAGATGAGCTGCTCAGTCCTGAGGAAGAAGTTACTCCAGATAAGCAGCTCGATAAAGATCTTGAGTCAGCAACAAAAGGAGCTTCAAATACTTCAACTGATTGCTTCCCTGACATCGCTCTACAGCCTCTTGAGTACCGTGAAGCAATCTGTGTTGCTGAGCAGTTTGCTATCATCTCTGGGTCTAATGGTCAGTTCCGACCAGACTCGAATATCAACAGAGCTGAAGTTTCAAAAGTGCTCGTTACTGGTCCCCTAGTGATTCTTGGGCTTTTGACAGAGGCTGAAGTTAATCAACTCAATAATGCCTTTTCTCAACAAAATTTCTTCGATGTCCCGAGGACAGCTTGGTTTTATGGCTTCATCGAAACAGTGCTTGCTTCAGGCATCGTCGATGGGTATCCAGACAACAGCTTCCAGCCTGGAAGCCCTATGAACAGAGCTGAAGCAGCAAAAGTGATCGTCAATACTATGCTCCAGCTTTCTCCGGAAACTTTTGGAGCCAATGAATCCATAGCAGCTAATACAGTCCCTGGAGACCAATGGTTTGCCCCATATGTGCGTATCCTCAACATGAATGGAGGTGATTTACCAGATCCTACTGATTCAAATGCGCTTGGTCTTCCTATCTCTAGGGCAGAGTTCGTCTACAACTTACTCATCTTGCTCGACAGCAAAGCCAGCCAGATCTCAGCTGGCTTGTAAGCTCATCTTCGACTTCTACTATAAAAAAGAAGAAGCTTCTTCTGTTAAGCCTTTTGATATTTAGCCTTTGCTTCGAATTTTACAATTGATTTTTGATGTTTAAAGCCTTGAACTTTGACTGAAAATTCAAAATTGAAAACTGAAAATTTTCTTCACGTTATTCAATCCCTTCCTCTTCCTCTTTCCTCTGGTCCAGGTTTATAAATTCAATCTCAGCTGGATCAACATTTGGCATCCTGTAGACGACATCTTGTTTCTCTATAACATCCATGGATTTGAGTTTGGCAATTCTCATATTCCAGACCTCATTTTCGATGATCAGCTCGGATCGCGCTCTTTCTAATTGATTAATAAAAACCCCTTGAGATGAAATATCATTGAAGGCTGAAAGGTACATGAAGCAAGTCCCTACTATAAAAAGGACTAAAAAAACTGAGAGCGTATAGTAGTTCAACATAAGCACTTTTACTCGCTCCCTCTTTCTTTTCACTTGCTTCTGTGGAAGCTCCACTGACCGTTTTTTAGGGTTGATAGTAGCCAATATCTAAGGGCCAAGGGATAAGGTCCAAGGGCCAAAAAAAATTGGTCATTGGGATTTGTTTCTTGTTCATTCCGAAATCTTTTCAGCTACTCTCATTTTGGCGCTCCTCGCTCGTGGATTCATTTCTATTTCTTCATCACTCGGGACTATTGCTTTCCGACTGATTATACGAAGACGTGCTACTCGTCCACAAGTACAGATAGGTTGTTTCGGTGGACAGATACACGGATTGGCTTCTTGTTTGAACTTTCTCTTCACCATGCGGTCTTCCAGGGAGTGATAGCTGATCACAAGGATCCTCCCTCCTTCGTCAAGACCTTCTATAGCGGCTTCAAGAGTTCTATCGAGAACATTGAGTTCATCATTCACTGCTATCCTGAGAGCCTGGAATACTCTTGTAGCAGGGTGTCTAGGAGTCCTTTTCCGAGATGATCGGTAGACCGATACTACGAGATCAGCAAGCTGCGTAGTAGTAGTAAAAGAAGCTTCTTCTCGGTCTTCACAGATAGCTCTTGCGATCGCCCTACTCATAGGCTCGTCACCAAATCTCCAAAATATCTGAGCTATATCTTCTTGTTTATAGCTATTTAAGATATCAGCTGCACTTGTATCAGATGATGTATCCATTCGCATATCTAAAGGTCCCTCTTCATGAAAAGAAAATCCTCTCTCAGCAATATCTAGATGAGGAGATGCAACCCCAAGATCGTAGAGGATGGCATCAAAGCTGAGCTTTTTGTCTATGATCAGTTCTTGAAGATTTCCAAAATTACCATGAATTGGCATAAATCTTTCTTCCGCAAATGCCAATCTTTGCTTTGCCATTGCTAAGTGAGATTGATCTTGATCGATTCCTATGATCTTTCCAGTGAAGTTTTTGTTTTTAAGCATCGATTCACTGTGTCCTCCCAAACCCAATGTGGCATCGATGATGACAGATCTTTTTTCGAGCTCTAGATATTCTAAAGTTTTTTCGAGGAGGACACTTTTGTGATTCATAGCTTGCTGTAGTCAAAAATTAACAAAATCATGAAATTTATTGGGGAAGTTCGATTTGACGGATATTAGATAATATATCCATATAGTAATATCTATTAAGCGCTTGAGAAAGCCAAATTTTTATCATGATGGCTTGTTTAAGCCAATTATGATGAAACAATAATCTGTTCAAACAGGCGAATTAATCTCATAATCAAGTCTCTTGACTCCCTCCTTGTGGGAAGTAATATCTAATCCGTCTTTATAGTTCTTAACCTTTTTATCATGACTAAGCAAGACCTCATCTCTTCTGCTGCTCAATCTGCAGGAGTAACAAAAAAGGCTGCCGCTGACGTACTCGAAGCAGTTCTCGGTACTATTACAAAAAGCCTTAAAAAAGGTGAAAATGTTACTATCACCGGTTTTGGGACTTTCCGTGTTAGCCAACGTGCTGCTCGTACTGGAGTAAATCCACGTAACCCAACTGAAAAGATTAAGATCCCAGCGATGAAGCTTCCTGCTTTCAAGGCTGGTAAAGCACTTAAAGACAGTGTTCGATAATTCGAATAAAATCAGTTTACAAAGACCCTGTTCTGTAATGGAATAGGGTTTTTTTGAAAATACTGAGGGCAGTATATCTCCAGGAATGAGGCGAAGCATAACTGTACTCCTTTTGCAGCGCTAGACTTTTGAGAAATAAAAGAGCTACAAGCGAATTCCTACAACCTAATATCCATTTGAAAAGAGTATAGGTTTGCAGAATAAAAGATTCTCGAATAATATATATGGGTTAAAAAAATACCCCATGACAAAATACATCTTCGTGACTGGTGGAGTCTGCTCTTCCCTTGGAAAAGGGATTGCTTCGGCCTCTATCGGTAATTTATTGAAAGCCAGTGGGTACAAAGTGTTCATGCAGAAACTTGACCCTTATCTCAATGTAGACCCAGGGACTATGTCTCCATTTCAACATGGAGAAGTTTTTGTTACTGATGATGGTTCAGAAACCGATCTTGATCTTGGGCATTACGAGCGTTTCATAGATGAACCCTTAAACAAATATTCCACCTTAACCACTGGGCGTATCTATACAGAGGTCCTAGGTAAAGAAAGAAAGGGAGACTTCCTCGGAAAAACACTTCAAATCATCCCTCATATCACCAATGCAATCCAAGAAAAAATTATCGCAGGAGGTGAATCAGCTAAGGCAGATATTGTCGTCGTAGAGATAGGAGGGACAGTCGGAGATATAGAAGGTCAACCTTATTTAGAAGCGATCAGGCAGATGCGTCATAACCTGGGTCAGGATCGAACAATGTTTGTTCATCTTACCCTCCTTCCTTGGTTAGCAGCAGCAAAAGAGCTCAAAACCAAACCAACACAACAATCCGTACAACTCTTGCGTTCTCTCGGTATCCAGCCAGACATCATCATTGCTCGAGCAGATCAACACATTCCAAAACAGCTGCTTCAAAAGATTTCTCTTTTCTGTGATGTTGCCGAACAAGCAGTGATACCAGCGGTGACAGCTGACACGATCTATCAAGTGCCAATTGATTTTAAGAAGCATGGCATCATGGACATCATCGCCATGAGATTAAAACTCAAGAAACATAGTCCAAATATAAAAGACTGGGAAAAAATGGTAAAGACCATTAAGACTGCTAAAAAACCACTCAGGATAGGTATTGCTGGGAAGTATACGGATCTAGAAGACGCTTATCTTTCCCTTTTAGAATCCATAAAGTCAGCCAGCTATTCACAAAAATATACACCAGAGATTATCTGGATCGATACCGATAAATTAGAAAAAGGAAAAGGTGATGAGCTGAAGAAACTGAAGATAGTTGATGGAGTTATCGTCCCAGGTGGTTTCGGTAAAAGAGGTGTTGAAGGGAAAATAGAAGTCGCAAAATACTGCCGAGAAAAAGGAATGCCTTACCTAGGGATCTGTCTAGGCTGTCAGATCATGACTATCGAATTCGCAAGAAACGTCGCTAAATTGAAAGGGGCTACTTCAGAAGAATTTGATTCAAAAGCTGAACACCAAGTGATTCGTTTCCTACCAGATCAGCATGCTGGTAAAGAAAAAGGAGGAACACTCCGTCTGGGAGCTCAGACCTGTAATATCAAAAAAGGAAGCTTGGCCTATAAATGCTATAAAAAAACCAGTATTCAAGAGCGTCATCGGCACCGTTATGAAGTCACTACAGTGAAATCAAACCCGTATTACAAGATCCTTGAAGAAAATGGTCTCAGTTTTTCAGGGACATCTCATAATGGAAAGTTGGCTGAAGTGATAGAAATCCCAAGCCATCCTTTTATGATTGGGAGTCAGTATCATCCTGAATTTTTATCCCGACCAAATAGACCTCATCCGCTCTTCTTAGGTTTCATTAAAGCATCTATAAAGAATAGTAAAAAGTAAGAGCTTTAGAAACTCTGTCTATCAATTCAGAATAATCCAACATACTTCAAGCTAATTCCTACTTCCTACTCCCTTCAATTATGAAAAAAGCTTACGAAAAAAAAGCGGTACAAAACTGTCGTAACGCTGGCGGTAATTTCATGACTGGTCCTCGTATTTCTCTTAAGAAAGAAGCTGATCTCGCAGCTTTTTATTATCCAGGGATCATGGAAGTATTGGGGAAAATCCAAGAAAAACCTGCTCAGCAAGAAAAACTTTGCTCTTATAAACGCACGATAGCTGTCATCAGTACTAAGGGAGCAGATAGATATCCAGTGCTCACTGCCAAAGCAGCACTGCTTTCGCAAGTAGCAGAGGTGACTGCTCTTCCCTTGATGATCAAGTATGACAAGGTCAAGCAAATAGGCTCTGTGATAAAAAGTCTCGCTCACAACTTTCAAGTAATTGTTTGCACCGACTTCAGTCCAATGGAGAGAATAATGGCAGAATCAACGTACTCAGGTGATGCACCATTACTCTTCCATGATCAAATGGAAGCGGGAGCAGTCGTCTCAGGAGTGCTTGCCAGTTCGAAAATGCTAAAGAAATCAGCTAAGAAAATTTCTATTACTTTAGAAGGAAGTAATCCTTTAAGTCACGACATCTTACATATTCTTCAGAATGAAAAATTTGAGAACATTACACTTTTAGATACTAGAGGTCCACTTTATAAGAAAAGACCAAACATGAATCGTTTTAAGAAAGCTCTCTCAAGTATGCTTAAGAAAAAAAAGGACACTCGTGATCGTAAAGAAGTGCTTGCTGAGACGGATGTGTATATCAATGCAGAGTGTACTGAGCTAAAGGAATCATCATTACCTGAAAAAGCCGTCATCATCTCAACAATGGCTACTGAGATTTCTAAAGGAAAAAAACAAACGCTCGTATCAACTCTTCCGATGTATGACAATCACATCACAGATCTTCATCTCGCTGCAGGTATCGTAGAAGCGATCTGTGATGGGAAAAAATGGACATCGAAAACACTCTCTCAAGCAATACGTGCCCTTGCTGAGGTCTACAAAACTCCAAAATCAAATCATCTCATTCCTGGTCTTTTAGATAAAAACCTTGCGAAGAAGATTGCTAAAGGGATCAAGTAGTTATCTCTTGAGTTCCGTCAGGATACCATCCTCCACCTTCATGACTGAAGCCCCCTCGAGCTCATAGTCGAGATGAGTACTTGTGATAATCACCTGATCTACTTCAAAGAGTGTTAAGAGTTGTTGCTGACGTTTCACATCAAGCTCTGAAAACACATCATCAAAGAGCACTATTGGACTGTCACCACTAAGCTTCTTAAAGTACTTTACTTCAGCCAGCTTCAGCGCTAACACCGCAGAGCGGCATTCACCTCTTGATCCATAATCACTCAAGTGTCTTCCGTGCATCATGAAGCTAAAGTCTTCTCTATGTGGACCACCACAAGTGGTCTCCGTTTCGATATCTCGGAAACGCTTCTCGACTAAGTAGTCAAAGAACTTTACTTGAAAAGTTTCTAAATCCTCACAGTGCCACTCTTTTTTCCAGACCACCTGGAGATCATTGTCTTCTTGGCTAAGACTTTTGTAGTACTTTGACAAGTTTTCATTCAGAGCTTTAAAAACCTCCCTTCGCTTCCAAAGGAGGTAAGCTCCATGCTCTACCAATCTAAAATCCCAATATTCCAACTCATCGACTTGAGCCCGTTTTTCTTTCACAGCAGTAAGGAGTTTATTCCTCTGTTTGAGGATTACTTGATATTGAGAGAGGTGCTCCAAGTATGTGCTATCTATCTGACTGATGAGGATGTCCGTATAGCGACGCCTGAGTAAGGGTGCGAGCATAATCATATTTAAGTCCTGCGGTGTAAACAGTACAATCCTCAGCTTCCCTACATAGTCCTTAGCTTTCGTTTTTATCTCATCAATCTTCAGAGTCTTTGGGTATTTCCTGGTTTTCCCTGAGAGTACTTCTAGTTCATGCTCCATTTCTAAAGCTTTCAGCTTTCCAGATATCCTAAAAAGCTCAGGGAGCCCAGTTTCCTCTTCGCGAAGATCCCAGTCAACCATCGTAGCTAAAGCTCTCCCGGTGAAGCTTTTTGATAAAGCTAATACGACCACCGCTTCTAAAAGATTTGTTTTTCCTTCCCCGTTGTCACCCACTAAAATCAGAAGAGACTTCTCAGAGAGATCTAGATCTAAACTCTGATAGTTTTTAAAATGAGAGAGTTGGAGTTTCTCGAGTTTCATAGGAAAAATAAGACCCTCTCTTCATACGGCTTTTACTCTGTTTTCTCAAGTAAAAGAGTCTTTCCGCTTATTCAGGGATCTCTTCAGGTTCTCTCAGCGGCATTTGACCACATCTGACCAATGCATTGGTTTTTAGCTGCAATTGAGCATCAGTCTCTTTTTGTAAATGACTCCACTCCCGTTCACATGCTCTTTCTTCTGGAGTACCTGGCTGAAGATACAGAGTAGAGAGTAAATAGTGATATTCTATTTCGCGCAATCTTTGGGAAAGAAGTCCTACTTGATTCACTAAGATCTCATTTTTATTATTTTGAGTTAAAGCTGCTTCATTGGGTCTTTTCGTCACAATCGGAGTAAGAGCAACGACCAGTAAATCACACTGTAAAAACATTTTTCTTTCGTAAGCTTCCTCACGATATTCATTCCAGCTTATCTTTAGGTTTTCATACTGTTCTGGCTTCATTTCACAATAAGCAATTTCAAGCCTTGCTTTAGCTCTCTCTGCTTGTCTTACTTCTGACCATTTTAATCGTCCTTCTAAATACTCTTTCATTTTTAGAGAGAGTCTTGGATCATTGATGATCGATTCAGCGAGAGTTCTAAAATGTGCTGTTGTATTAGTGCCTATCACGACATACTCTACTGCTTCCTCATTCACATATGAAGGAGTAATCGTCTCCTTATAATAAAGGCTTTCTGCATCATGACTTTCTCTTGAAGTCTTTTGAGGAGTGTCTTGAAGGAGTATCTCTATAACCTGCTCATCTTTCATGAGTTTTCTATTCATCTGTGGCTTCTTTTCTGGGGTGGTCTGACATCCAGAAAGTAAAAGTCCGGCCACGAGTACTCTAACGGCACTCAGTGATCTTCCTTTTGGAAAAGGAATTTTGGCAGTTCTTTCGATTGATTTGGTTAGTATTCTTTCGATCATATACGTATTTAAGGTTGCTTTATAGTGCTTAAAGAGCAAAATGTCAATGACTCATTTTTTCATAATCTGTCAGAAATGCCTGAACTTCCAGAAGTAGAAACCGTCCGCAGACAACTCGAGGCTGAAATACTTGATCGTACGCTCGTAGGTCTCGATATAAGAAATCCTGTAGTGATCAAGACAAGTAGCTCAGAGCTAGCTGAGTTTGTTCAGGGGAAAATCTTCAAGAAGATTAGTCGTAAGGGAAAACTCTTAATTTTTCATTTTGAAAATTCTGACAAGCTTCTCCATGCTCATCTCAAAATGACGGGTCAGTTTCTTTTCCAAGAGAAGGATACGGTCAGTGCTGGAGTCTTCCCTCTCCTCTACGCTTCTACTCCTGGAGGGAAGAAGACTGTGGGGAGATTTAAAGAAGATCAAGTAAAGGAAGGATTGAACATGAAGCACACTCATCTCATTTTTCATTTTGAAGATGGCAGTCAATTAGCCTTCCGAGACCAAAGGCGTTTTGGCTTTCTGAAACTCGTAGAAAAAGAAGCTCATCAAAGCTTCTTAGAAAGGTATGGCATAGATCCACTTTATGAAGAATTCACTGAAGAAAATTTCATACTCGCTTTCAGGAACCGCAAAAAATCATTGAAAGCAGTGTTGATGGACCAACAAATCATTGCTGGGATAGGAAACATCTATGCTGATGAAATCTGTCACAGAGCTGGACTAAGACCACAAAGATCTGTTCGCAGGATCACTAAGGCAAAGAAAGTCGAGCTCTTCAAACATACTCAAAGCATCATCCAGGGAGCTTTAGCTTCTAATGGGACCACTTTCAAAGACTTCTCTACTCTCGATGGAGGCAAAGGAAACTTCAGCTATCAACTCAAAGTCTACGGTCGAGAGAACGCTGATTGTGAAACTTGTGAGTCAGGTACTATTCAGAAGGAGAAATATTTGGGGAGAGGGACTCATTATTGTTCGAACTGTCAGAGCTAGTTTTTTCAACCTCAACTGAAACATCAGAGATGTTCACACGTACACTCGTCATAGCAACTGTGAGGCCATTAGTAGGGAGATCGTCGGCAGGCCAGCGTATTTTTTCTTTATCTCCAAATAATCGAATCACATAAAGAACATTTGTATCTTTCACTTTTCCTCTCACAATCTTTAAGAGATGTTTGACCGATTTCACTTCTGGGTCTTCAAAAAGAACAAGTTCGTCAATAACATCAGAAGACTTAACTATTTGGTCTTCGCGATCATTCCCGTACTCAATCTTCAAGGTATAATTTTCTTCTGATACTGCCATAAAATGAAAGATAAACTTAAGACTGCATTATAAAAGATTTACAAGTATTTGCAAGAAAAGAAGAGCTTCTTGATAGTCTTAGAAAGACTGAGCATCTATCATAGAATCCTAAAATTATCTTATGCAACTTTTTCTTACAGGCTTTGGAGCTTCATTCTTCGCGAGCGTCATCGCTTCTTTTGCAGGAGGAGGCTCATCATTACTCCTTCTCCCCATTCTCCTCTTCACAGTGCCAGGGAGCTACGCCTCTCTACTCACTACGACAAAAGTCTCTGCATCAACGATGACCCTTGTTTCTGCATTCATACACTCCAATAAACAAAGAGTAAAAATAAGCTTACTAGTACTCTTTATATTCTTTGGTTTACTCGGTACGGGGATAGGGACCTATTTAGTTCAATACCATCCTCAGGAAGAACTCTTTGAGCTACTCCTAGCTTTCACACTCCTCTTCACCGCTACGTATCTTTTTTTCTCAGGGAAACTTGGTATAGAACATCCAAAAGAACTTCATCTCTCGAAAAAAGAATGGATTGTGGCAGCAGTCTTCACGCTTCTTATAAACATCTTAAATGGTCTCTTCGGAGGGACGGGTATCCTTATGACGCTCTTCTGCGTAGCTTTTTTGAGGATGAGCTTTATCAGGGCTATAGCCTATACGATGCTGATGTATGTGGTGATAAATATCCTCCAAACAACGTACCTCATTTTCACAGAAAGAGTGTTAATGGGACTTACTCTTGGTTCAATAGGGGGTGCATTAGCAGGCTCTTGGATAGGTACTCATCTCCAATACACAAAAGGAAATCTCTGGGTGAAAAGAGCAGCCATAGTTATGATGCTTGCTGTAGCTGCAAAAATTTTCTTCAACTAAAATCTTTTCATAGCAAAAGCCCGGATCTCTCACTCGACAATCTAAAAAAATTTCTCTACACTTCTCTCGCTACTCCTTGACATACCCATGGAACTCTCCCGACACAAGCGCAGAATACTTCTCATCCAAGCTATCTTTCTCTACGATGCAAAGCTGAGCAGCACGCCCGATTTAGTGAAAGAAAAAGAGCAGCAAGAAGCGCTCTTAAAATACATCTGGGACGAGTTTAGCAAGACACACTACTCCGAAGATTTAGACAGTTTTGATACTGATCGTTTTTATGGAGTGATCAATAAGCTTCAAGAGCTTCAAAATGCCTTAGTAGAGTACGCGCCCGAATGGCCTTTAGAAAAAATAGCTCCACATGATAGATCTGTTATTTATCTGGGGATCTTTGAGCTACTCCATACTGATGTCCCTCCAGCAGTGGTGATAAATGAAGCCGTTGAGCTTGCGAAAGAGTTTGGAGGAGATAGGAGCTCAAAGTTTATCAATGGAGTCTTGAGCTCTGTAAACAAAGCGAAGGCACAATAATCAAAAATACTCACTTTTAAAAAAATGGAAGAATACTCAGAACTCCTAAAAATTATAGCTCTCGATGACAACAATCCAGATATGCTGGACCGAGTTTTTATACATCGCTCATATGTGAACGAACATCGAAATGAAAATCTCAAAAGTAACGAACGGTTGGAGTTTCTCGGAGATGCAGTGCTTGAGCTTGTCACGACGGAGTATCTTTTTAGAAACTTTGATAGAAATGAAGGTGAATTGACGAACTGGCGTTCTGCTCTTGTCAAAGGTGTGACCTTGGCGAAAGTTGCTCAGGGATTGGATCTTGGTAAGTATTTGAAGCTTTCTAAAGGAGAGGAAAAAAGTGGAGGAAGAGAAAAAGACTACTTATTGGCAAACACTGTCGAAGCCTTGATTGGTTATATTTATCTCCAAGGAGGCTATGCCAAATCTCAGCTTTTCATTCATAAGTTTATCTTAGTAAGACTTCAGGATATCTTAGATAACAAGCTGCATATCGATGCAAAATCACACTTCCAGGAAGTCGCTCAAGAAAAACTCGGTATCACTCCAACCTACTCAGTCTTAAGCGAAGAAGGTCCAGATCATAAAAAAACCTTCACGATGGGAGTGTATTTAGAAAAAGAGCTTATCGCTGAAGGTAATGGTTCCAGCAAACAACTTGCAGAACAAAGTGCTGCAAGAGCAGGGCTTGAAGCAAAAAATTGGATCAACGAATAAATATTTCGTAGAGGCTTTGCAGTGCAAGGCCTCTACGAAATATTCAAAATTACAACTCAGTCAAAACAATCTCGATTAAGTTGGAAACGATTGTATAGCTCAAGAGCACTAATGCTAATCCTGCAAAAGCCCAGATGAGGGTGTTTTTGGTATTCGTAAGCCCTTCTTCGTCTCCTTGGCCCTTGATCATCTGAAAAGCAGCATACATGATCACGATCACCGCTGCTCCCCCAGCAAGGAAGAAAATAGGATTGATTACGAAGTTTAGTAACACAGAATCAACTGCCGCCAGTGGGTCATCAACGTTCTCTAAACCAAGGGTAGGTAAGCTTGGAGTCGTAGAAGGGTCAAAACCTCGGCCTGTACTTTCGAGGTTCTCATTAAGTCTTTCTCCATTATTTGCAAGTGCTGTATGTACATTATTTATTGCCAATCCAAAGCCTACAAGGATACCTGAGGTATTTGGGAATGAAAATTTCATATCTAAAGAAGTGATAAAACATTTGCCACGATAGTGTAAGAGAAACCAGCCAGAGCTATGCCAATAATGCCAAAAAGGATCATTTTTGAAGCAGTCTTGAGCTGCTCTTCATTGTCCCCTTGGAGGATCAAAGTAACACCAGCATAAAGGAAGACTATCAGAGAAAGTCCTCCTATAAGGATGGATACTTGTTGAATGATCCATGGTATCCAATCATTGAAAAGCTCCCCCTCTACAAATGTAACATGGTTGCTGGCATCGTTTGTGTTCACTCTTATAGTATCAAGTATTTCACCTCTAGTACCCTGAGGACTCACAGATTGGAAAGGCTTTATGCTATTCCCCAAAAGTACAGATCCTGTAAAAAAAGAGGCAAAAACGACTCCTATGACAGAGATGATCATCATCGGTAAAAGCGTTTTCAGACGCATGGAAAGGTGTTAGGCTCTTCTGGAAGCTTAACATAGATACGTCATTTACAAATTTTCAATTTTCAATTTTCATTGAACTTTCATTGAAAAATGGTCATTGAAACATGAGTCTTGAATACAATTTGAAGTGATAAAAGAAAATTTCATATGAATATCCAGATTAAAATCAAAGACGGCCTAGCAAGACGTGGTGAAATCCAGACAGAACACGGCTCAATCCAAACCCCTTTCTTCATGCCAGTAGCTACTGTTGCTGCTATGAAAGGCTTGGAATCACTTCAGATGAAAGAACTTGGAGCTCAGCTACTTCTTTCAAACACCTACCACCTGCATTTACGTCCGACATCAGAACTAGTGAGAGAAATGGGAGGACTTCATAAATTCATGAACTGGGACGGACCAATGCTGACAGACTCAGGAGGATTTCAAGTCTTCTCTTTGGCAAGGATCCGTAAAATCACTGAAGAAGGCGTGAAGTTTAACTCTCATATCGACGGTAAAGAGATCTTCATGGGCCCTGAAGAATCAATGCAGATCCAGATGAACCTTGGTGCAGATATCATCATGGCTTTTGATGAATGCAAAGCTCCTGATACAAAAGAAGCGGTGAAGTCATCGATGGATCTGACGACATTGTGGTCCAAGCGTTCTAAAGAATATGTGAAAAAAATTCAGGCAGAAGACGACACTCTTCCGAGCAAAAACCAACAACTCTTTGGAATCGTCCAAGGATCGATCTTTCCAGATCTACGTAAAAAATCTGCTGAGGACTTAATGAAGATTGGCTTTGATGGATATGCCATTGGTGGGCTTTCTGTCGGAGAAAAAGAAGAAGTCATGTACGACATGGTCGACGCTACTCTCCCCTACCTCCCAGAAGATCAACCACGATACTTGATGGGTGTTGGAACTCCTGTAAACATCGTCGAAGCGGTGAGTAGAGGTGTAGACATGTTTGACTGCGTCATCCCTTCACGGAACGCTCGTCACGGTGCGATCTATACTTCTCAAGGAATGGTGAACATCCGTAACGCTCAACATAAAAATGATGCAAATCCTCTCGATCCAGACTGTGATTGTCAGACTTGTACTCAATATACAAAAGCTTACTTAAGACACCTCCTCGTAGCCGGTGAGTATTTAGCCACTCCTCTACTCGTTCGTCATAACATTGCTTACTATCTGAACTTGATGAAGAATATCCGGCTTAGTATCGAAGAAGGAAGCTTCGAAGTATTTCGACAGAAGATAAAGAACACTTTTAAATAAGAAAAATTGAAGAATGAGAATGAAAAAAGAACAATAAAGAATCTTAAAAAAACTCATAATAAGAAAGCCATAAGCCTTCAATTACAAACTACTCACTAAAAAAATGAACCAAAACATCTTCCGTGCCTACGACATCCGAGGTATCTACCCAGCTGAGCTGGATGAAAGCACTGCTAAAAACATCGGAAAAGCCTATACGAGCTATTTGATCAGAAAGTTTGCATTAAGATTTCCAAAGCTCATCGTAGGAAGAGACAATCGGCCTCATGGAGTGGGTCTTCAGCAAGCTTTTATCGAAGGCTGTCTAGAGCATGGAGCACAAGTAGATCGAGTGGAAGACTGTGCCTCACCGATGCTGTATCATGCGATCTGCGTCGGAGATTATGATGGAGGTGTGAATGTCACTGCTTCACATAACCCTGCCGAATATAACGGTTTAAAGCTTCAGGCAAGAGATGCTCATTCGATCGCTGGAGATGAGATACAGGTGATCAAAAACATGATCTTAGAAAACGATTACGAAGATCTTGTCAGTCCAGGATTAGCTCAGGACAAAGAAATACATGAAGCCTACACTTCGGCTATCAGCTCTCTAATAAAACTAAAAAAGCCTCTCAAAATCATCATAGATGCGGCCAACGGGATCACTGGGAAGTACTATCCAGAGCTCTTCCGGCAACTAGGCTGTGAAGTGATCGAGCTCTATTGTGAACAAGACGGGACCTTCCCAAACCACGAAGCTGATCCCGTCAAAGAAAAAAATACTGAAGACCTTAAGAAGGCAGTACTAGAACACTCAGCCGATCTCGGTATCTCTTTCGACGGGGATGGGGATCGTTGCGCTATCGTAGATGAACAAGGTGTCTATCATGATGCCAATGAAAGTATGGTCATCCTTGCTCAAGATATCCTTTCACGATATCCAGGGAGTCCTGTGGTGTACACGGTCTCAAACTCTCTCATCGTCCCTGAGTCGATCAAACAAGCTGGAGGAAAACCTGTAATGGTTCCTGTAGGACATTCTTGGGTTGAACACGCTATGACAGAGCACAAAGCTTTCTTTGGAGGAGAACAGAGTGGTCATTTTTTTATATCAGAAAACTACTACAGCTATGATGATGCAGCTTACGCAGCAGCAAAGCTTCTTGAAATCTTTACTGCTTCTGAAAAAAAAGTCTCGGGAATCTACTTTGCTCTCGAACAAACCGTCACCGCTCCAGAGTTTAGACTCTCCTGTCCTGATGATCAGAAGTTTAAAGTCGTTGCAGACATAACTGAAGAACTCTCAAAAGACTATGAGACCAATACTATGGACGGAGCTCGAGTAGAGTTTGGTAACGGAGCATGGCTCGGTATACGAGCCAGCAATACTTCACCAAAAGTCTCTGTCATCATCGAAGCCAAGACTGAAGAAGAGTTCAGAAAAATCTGTCATACCGCTGAGAATATCTTAATGAAACATGACTTAAGCTTGGAATAAAGCTCATATAGCGTTATAATGCGGACTCATAAATATAAAGAAATGTCAGCATTAGAGAACTCTTCTATTGAAAAAGCTAAAGAAGCACTAGATTTAGTATCTACTATCTCTCCTATTAAATGTGGGAAAAAACATGAATAAACAGAAGACAAAGAAGATATGCCTAATTTTGCAAATTGTAACACGAGGTTTAAAAATCTCTTATGTGCTCACGGTCCAGCAATTGATATTTTAAAAGAGACAATTGAGCTCTGTGATGCATTAGGTGTTCTTCAAAAATTCCCAATAGAGAGACTCGTACCTAATCCTGAAGTAAGACTATCGGAAAAAGATACCTGGATAAAAGTGCTAAGAAATATTGTTAATTCTCTTGAGTACTTGGATGTCCTTATCTCTTTAGGGGCAAAGGAACTTAGAGAACCGACAGGAGAAGAAACTTCAGCTTTTAATAGAGTGAAGTTTCCTCTTTTTGAAGATAACTCCGTATTTTGGCATCATGAAAAAATAACACGAGAGCATCTCGATAAACTTGCAGATTCTCAAGAAACAGCAATGGGTAAAGTCATACAAGAAATCTTAGAAAGCCTAAAAAAAAGCCTAAAAGGATATTTACATATTCCTCTGGGAGAAGAGTATGTAAAAGACCCTATTGCTCATTCCTTTGAAGTGTAGCTTCATCTTCAGCTCTTCCTTTCAAGATTTCAGAAGGATTGGTCGTGACGATCTTATCCTCACCGTATGAAGCAATGATCTGTATCGCTACATGCTTATTTCCGGCGAAGAAGAGTCCTTGTCCTACTCCAGAGTTCAAAAGCAGATACTTCTCTCCATCTGTGAGATTGAAGATCTTTTGAAGATAATCAATAGCCGCTGGAGACTGCTTCAAGAGTAGCTGTATCGAGGAATTCGTAATGATCGGTTTCCCGTAAGGAGAAGTAATAAAATCTTCTACATCCTGAGTGATTGTCGTCAGACCGAGATAGTACTTCCGAGCACGCTTCGCGAGTCCGTATAAGAACTTCGCAGAGTCTTCATGCTGCATCATGATCCAAGCCTCATCGATGATGAGAAGTCGTCTCTTAAGCTTACTGCGCACCTTACTCCAGATATGATTAAGGATCACATAACTCGCCAATGGTCTGAGTTGATCTTCTAGGTCTCTGATAGAGAAGACTACCATTCCAGAGGAAAGATTAACATTTGTAGGTTGGTTGAAGATACCACTGAAGGTTCCTTCGACGAACTTCATGAGTCTATTAGCCATATTTTCAGCGCCTTTGATACCAGACATGATCTCTACCAGGTCTCTCATGAGAGGAGGCACCATTTTTTCTGGTTCTTCAGTATCCATAGTGATCCCTTTTGATTCATAGGTTTGGATCAAAGCCTGATCAAGCAGTCCTGCTTCTTCATCAGTGATCTTCCCAAGCATGAGTTGTACTAGACCAGTGAGGTTGATGACATGCTCTCGTAGTCTATCTCCTGGCTTCTCTATCTGACCTTCTGCTTTCAGAGGCAGATCAAAAGGATTAATCCGTTCATCAGAACTCAGCGATACGTTGACATAGGTTCCTCCTACTTCTTGGCAGAGTTCTTTATACTCATTCTCAGGATCTATCACCATGACATCGGTTCCCATCATCAGTGACCTCAGGATCTCGAGTTTCACAGCATAAGACTTACCAGCACCAGATTTCGCAAAGACGACAGAGTTTGCATTCTCCATTTCAAATCGATCGAAGATAATCAGAGAATCATTATGTCTATTGAGTCCATAGAGGATCCCTGTGTTCGACGTGAGCTCTGAGCTCGTGAATGGGAAAGTCGTCGATAAAGGGCTGGTATTCATATTATTCATCATCTCTAGTTCATCGAGAGCAAGAGGCAGTGAAGCCGTGAATCCGTGATCAATCTGCATGTCTGCTCTCTTGGTCATGACTAACTTCCCTCCTAGGAGACTTTCTAATTGTTTTGAAAACTTATCTAACTTCTTTTCATCTTCTGAGTAGATCGTGAAGTAGAGAGCATACTGGAAAAATCTTTCCGTCCCTCTTTGCAGATCTCTTCGTAATGATTCAGCATCTTCTAGAGCAGTCTCAAGTCCTGGATCTTCCACAACTCCCTTCTCTCGATCCATACGCATAGACGAACGAAACTGAGCAACTTTCCTTCTCAGCTTCTTCATGATAGCTGCTGATTCATAAGGATAGACATACATCGATATATCCATCGTGACATCAAAGTTGATAATAGGAGTCAACCAGTTCGTTTCTAAGAAACGAGGGTAAGAGTACACATAAAAAGATCGAACCCAGGTATCACCCAGTCTCATCTTGGTGGAGCTAATCTCCATGGATGAAGGAGAGATCAAGTCTTTAATAGTGGTGATCCCCTCCTGAAACTGTTTTTCATCAGCCAAAAGTTGTTTTTTTTCTTCAGCTGTAAGCTCTTTTAGATCTTTGTCAGCTAGCTTCATAATGTTTACTTCTACTTCAGCTTGCTCTGGCGCAGAAGCCTTCACTTGTATGAGTTGCTCCTTTTTGTTTTCAGTTTCACTTTTTTCTGTGACAACATCGATTTTTTTTTCATTTTTAGCTTCTGTCTGTTCTTTGCTTGTGTCGTCTGCAACTTCTTTTTTACTTGCTTCCCCTTTAGCTTTATTCCTTGCGACCCTGGCATTCCACCAGTTTTTAACTCGTCCAACAAGACCAGTCTTTTCGGATTCTTTATAAGCTTCTTTTGCTTTCTCTACCCGTTTAGAAAGATCTGCTTTAGCATCATTCAGAGGATTGTCTTTTTGTATTTTTATAGCCATAATTTATTTATTTGTTCGTATTATTATAGCACAAAAGTCATTAAATCTAAAGAAGTGAGATAAAGCAAAAATACTTAGCTCTAGAAATATTTTTTTTGAGATAAAGAGAAAGGGAGCTCTTTAAGAGCAGAAATGAGATTTTAGACGATTCCTGAATTTTCTTAGAGGATCTTCGATGTTTACAAACTCAGCTTTCCTAACGCATTTTCATCTCTACTGACGAGAGAGGGAGTGGGCTTGGGATTGATTGTGTGGGACCACTCATTCCGCCCGTAGAGGCTCTTCCTCTCCTAACAAGGAGAGGTCTTTGGTTCTTTACTCTTTAGCTTGTTTAAAACGACAGCTTGGCGCTCTATTCCTAAGGAGAGCTTTGTGAAGTATGGCAACAATGAGTGGTTCTGATTTCAAAACAGCTCCTTTGCCTCTCCCCTTCCTTTCACTTTTCTAACTTTTGATATATGACTATTATCTTTCCTTCAACCACTGCATCACTTTCTCAGCTCCCCTACTTTCAAACAACACGACAAATTCTTCATCATCTTTCTCCATGAGTGTTTTTAATTCTTCTATCTGATCTTCGTAGCTCTGTGATAAATGTATGTCAGATCTTGTTAAACCACCTTTTAAGGCTCCTTTTTGTAAGTATTTAGAAAAGTTCACATCGAAGAAAAAGGCTTTATCGACATGCTGCGCGATGTCCTCACCTAGGGATTCGTGGATTTCTTGAGACTCATCTCCTAGCTCTAGTATACCAGGGAAAAAAAGAATTTTTTTGGTCTTTTGAAAAGTATCCAGGTGCTTTAATGCAGCCCTGAGCCCATCGGTATTGACATTATAGCTTTCATCGATGATATGGCCTTTTGAAAACTGAAGAAGTTCCATCGTCTTCTCAGGAGATTTGAGCTTCGAAACGGCTTTGGCTATGCTCTCTAGACTCATACCGAGTTGCTCCGCCGTAACTATAGACATGAGGACATTTACCACATGAAAACCTCCGACTAGAGGACAGCTG
Organism: uncultured Candidatus Peribacteria bacterium; assembly: GCA_964352145.1. Classification (GTDB taxonomy): domain Bacteria; phylum Patescibacteriota; class Gracilibacteria; order JAUYGZ01; family JAUYGZ01; genus CAYGQA01. The sequence continues at coordinate 21,215 of CAYGQA010000001.1, read as the reverse complement.
AAAAGCTTTTCTTTATATCGGAAACTCACATGATCAGATTTGATCTGGATATCTTTAGCTACTACATCAGCTGATTGCGTAGAGACGGTGAGAGTTTTGCCTCGGGTTGATTTAAGTCTTTTCTTCAGCTCTGGAGAATCAACATTAAACACAGCAACTCCCTCTGAAGGCAGTGACTGTACGAGTTCCCATTTTGCTTTGAAGGTATTATCCAAAGATCCAAAGAGAGCTATGTGTTGTTCATTTAGCCCAGTAAAAAGTGCAATTTGAGGCTTTGCCATAGCGCAGCATATACGTATTTCACCCATTTTATATGCTCCCATTTCACAGACAAAAACCTCATGTTTGCTCTCCAGTGATTTAAGGATGGTATGAGCGATACCTATCTCAGTATTAGTGTTCTTACTGGTTTTAAGGACTTCAAACTCATGTGACAAGATTTGACTGACAAACTCCTTCACACTTGATTTCCCATAGCTTCCAGTAATCCCGATGACTTTGAGATTTGGAAAAGAAAGTCTCTTTTGCCTCGCTTTTTTATAGAGTCTCCTCTTTTGAAAGTTCGATACTTTATTTAAAAGGAAAACGGCCAAGGCATTGATATCATGATCGAGGAGAGAAAGAATAGCCAAACACACTGCCAGCTGAGAGTTTTCAATGGGAGTGGGGAGTATCAAGAAAAAAACTAATAGCAAACTCATCTCTAAAAAAATAGTGAGTCCCATAATCAAGATGGCTTTCAGTGTAAGTCGTGGCCTTTTAAGTTTCCTCTTTATCAAGAGATGAGCATTTCCCAGTATTTGTGATAGAAAAACCATTCCAACAAGACTCTCGAAGAGGAGTCCTTCTACCAGAGACTCTTTAGGGAGATACATCAAGAAAAAGGCTCCCAATAAAAGGATGCTCATCAGGATATCAAAGATCGAAAAGAAAATATGACGACCTCCTTGTTGTAAGAAGAACTCCTTCATTCTATCCCAGCGGTATTCTTTTAGCTGCCAATAATAGGTCGTCTGAGGGACGACTGAGAGAGTTTTTACAAGCCACAATGTCAGGAGAAGATAAAGCACGTGTTGAGTTAGGTGAGAGTATTGTAACAATAAAAATCAAAAATCGAAGACTTTCCGCAGACTGATGAGAGAAAATCAGAGAAGAAAAAAATTTGAAATACTACTTCAGTATTCTCTAAAAAATACGTCAAGAAGTTTTGCACATTCACCATTCAATTACTTTGCAAAGGGGAAGAAAAATAGGCACTATGAAATTCCTCTTATCGGAAACAAACCTCTTCCTCGGAAGCGCTTTTTCACAAGGAAAGAATATCTTTAAAGCGCATTAATAAGCCAGTTTAAGAGTGTTTACCGAATTACTATTTACTCTCAAATCTCTTCATGGAGCACAAAGAACTCTGGACCGGTATCCTTATGAGGATGAGCAACATCATTCCTCACTCTCAGTTCATCACCTGGTTTAAAAAAACAGTGATCATGGATATCGACAAGGATCTGATGGTAATAGGAGTGTCACTCCCAATGTCGATGAAATGGATAGATACTCATTTCAGGGAAGACCTCCTCAAGACAGTCCAAGAGCTCAACCCACAAATCACTTCGCTCAATATCCAAGTCGATACCACTCTTGCTCAAGATGACGACCCTCGTCATATCAATCAAGATATTTTCCTCAAGACAAATCCAAACAAAGGACGAAAGAAAAGAAATGAAGGAGAGATAGTCTTGGCGGAAGGTCTTTCAACAAAAATTTTGGACCGATCATATACATTAGGGAGCTTCGTCGTCGGGACAGAAAATAGACTCGCTCATGCAGCATGTATGGCCGTGAGTAGCTCTCCGGGTCAGACCTACAATCCCCTCTTCATCTACGGGAGTACAGGACTTGGGAAGACTCACCTCCTCCAAGCCACTGGTAACGAAATCCTCAAAGCCAATCCAAACAGACTCGTCATCTATACAACCTCTGAAGCTTTTGGTAACGACTACATCCAAGCCGTTCAAAAAAGGAAGATGGATCAGTTTAACAATCGCTACCGAAAAGTAGATGTCCTCATCATCGATGATATCCAATTCCTTTCTGGAAAAAATAAAACTGAAGAGGTCTTCTTTCATACTTTCAACGCCCTCTACGATGCCGGTAAGCAAGTCATCGTAGCTTCAGACAGACCACCTAAAGAGTTGAACGAACTCGACAAGAGGCTCACAAGCAGATTTGAAATGGGGATGATCTGTGACTTGCAAGTCCCAGATTATGAAACAAGACTGGCCATCCTCCAAGAAAAAGTAAAAACACATGAAGTGATCATCGACCCAAAAGTTTTAGAATTCATCGCTATCAATGTCCAAAGCTCAGTAAGAGAGCTGGAAGGAGTACTCCTCCAGGCAATAGCTGAATCACAACTGGAAAAAAGTACCCCAACAGTACGCTCAGTAGAAAGAGTGCTCAGGAAACATAATAGACTCACTCAGATCATAGGAGGAAGCGAAGTGCAAAACCTTAATGATCTCAAGCTCGATTCGGAGGATGACCTGATAGATGTGGTTTCTGGATACTTTAATGTTGCATCAGACCAAGTCATCGGTCCATCTCGTAAACAAGAAATCGCACTCACTCGTCAAGTCGCTATGTATATGATGAAAAGAGAAATGAACTATTCTCTACAGCGTATCGGAGAAATCTTCGGCGGAAGGAATCACACGACTGCGATGCACTCTATCAACAACATTAAGTCTCGACTAAAATCAGACATGGGATTGCGTCGTGATATCAACGCCCTTCGTAAAGAAATGGGATTGGTGTAAGAAGGACAAACAATGAACAATAAATAATGGAGAATGAAGAATGTTTTCGATAATAAACAATAAAGCAGAATGATAAAAAACTCTCATGTAAAATCCTTACAAGCTAGCTTATAACTCCTGAAAAAAATGTCTAAAAAATACCCGAAAAAAGGTCTCGGATCGTATATCGTTCCTTTTCTGTTAATCCTTATCCTTGTCGGGAGTGGAGCTTATATTCTTCAAAATAGGATTGATTTTGCTGATGTAAAAAGAGTCTTCATGCCGCCTGAAGTAGCAAAAGATGAAAAAGTAGAGATTGTTTTCCAACAAGGAAATATCGAAGTAAAAGCATGGAATGAAACGAACTGGAGCATTCTTGCAGATGATACATTCTTGCAAGCTGGAGACACTCTGAAGACAAGTGAAGGTTCAGCTCTCGTTTTGAGGTTCTTTGACCAAAGTGAACTCAGACTAGATAAAAGTACGAGCTTGAAGTTTATACGTCTTGATAAAGATCCTATCACTGGTAACCATTTGGCTGTAGAGCTGATCTCAGGACAAGTATGGGGACGCATACTAGCTGCTAATACCCCAGATGGTGATTTCATCATCAACACGAAACAAAAACTCATCCAAATCACTGAAGATAGCTTAGTAGATGTCAGTACAAATCCAGAAACCACGCGAGTCATAGGTGGGAATATCGTCGTAAATGTTGCAGAAGTAAATAGCGGTACACGAAGACCAGTTGCTCGTCTAGATCTCCCAGCAGGTCAACAACTCACACTTGATTCGCTTACCCTCGACCAACTGAAAGCTGATGAACGAGATGTTTTCCTCCCTCTCTCTACGAGCTTCCTAAAAAGTCAGTGGTATGACTGGAATATCGATAAAGAGGACAAATTGGGGTCTCATGTAGATGTTGCTGAAGTGAAAGAAATTGAAAGAGAAGATCTAGAAGAAGGATTGGTAACTGTTACGAGCCATAAAGATAATGAAAGCGTTTCTGGGAAAATACTCCTCCAAGGAACTTATGATTCTGAAAAAATTTCAAAAATATTTGTTAACAATAATGACGCAATATTAGGATTAGATGCTTCTTGGGAATCAAGCGTCACTCTTTCTGAGGAAAACCCTAAAGTTGTTGTTCTCGCTCTTGAACAAGGTTCAGAAATAAAAAAAGAAGCTCTTAGTCTCCAATTCAAGGTAGATGCCAGTGGTCCAATCATTGGAAAAGTGACTCAACCAGAAGTAGATGAAAATGGGAACGGAACGCTATTAAGCGATCAGCTAGAGCTTTTGGGAGAAGTCTCTGAAGATGCTGAGTCAGTCTGTATTTCTCACAACGATGCCACTCCATACTGTCTTCAAGCTTTTAAGGCTGGAGATAGTACTTGGCGATACTTGGGAGCAGTGAGCTATGGAAATGTAAAAGAAGGAAAAAATAAGTACACGATCAATGCCACCGATGCTCTTGGTAATACAAACTCTAAGACTATATACCTTTTCAAAGGAGAAGAAAAACCAAGCACAAAGATCGTCGAAGAAGTCTCTAGCACAAGTAGTACAAACTCTGGCTCACTACTCAGTACACCCGTAATCCTTTCGCCAGATCCAAATGAGGTCAAACAGGTAAGCAGTCCGAGCATAGAGATCACAGGTACTGTAGATACTGCGAGTAGGTCTCTCATCATAAATGACAAAAAAGCAGAGTATAGTGCTGGTTCCGAGTCTTTTGCTGTCACACTTGATCTGAGTATTGGAGAAAATATTATCAAGATACAATCAGTAGATGCATCGGGAGAAAAAAGTAAAACAGCTCTCCTCACCGTCATCTATCTCGAAGCCCTTGAGGATGAAGAAGCAAGTGTCGAAAGCTAAACAGTTGACACTCTTTTGACTGACAAAACTCTCCTATTGAGGAGAGTTTTTAGATCTTACTACTTACAATATCAAGCCTTCTCCATATTAGGAGAGGAAGAGCCCATAAGGGCGTAAGGAGTGGTGCTCAACCAATCAAGCACAATCCACTCCCTCTCTCGTCAGAAGAGAGGGAAAGCCGTCAGGCAGGGTGAGTTCATAAGCATCGGAGGTGAATTCAGTAATCTTAGAGACTATTTATAATCTCATTTTCGCTCTTAAGAGCTCCTATTCTCTTTAGATAAAGAGAATCATTTAACGAGTTTAGTACTTGAGACTTTCAAAAAAGGCAAAAAAATGGTATAATGTTAAGAAATAAAAATAAAAAATGACTCAAGAAGAGTTCAAAAAACTCATAGAAGAATCTCCTTTTCTCGGAGAAGAGCGTCAAAAATTGATGCTTGAAAATGCTGCATGGATGACTCCAGATGAAAGAGCAGCTTTGGCGAAAAACATACTATCAAGTGGAGAAAGCATCGAGAAAACTTCTTCTGAAGCATTAGAAAATCTTGAAACCTTTGAGGAAGCTATAAAAGATTTCACTCATGAAGAGCTTCCAAAGCTTCTAAAAGAGCAGGAAGGCGAAGAGCATTCTTCTGAAGAAAAAGAAGCCGAACATTTATTGGATGAATTTTAAAAGCCTTATGTTAAGAATACTCTTACATAACAATTTTAGAAAAAGCATCATTAAGAGGCTTGTATTTGCAAATATGGATCAACCAGAACTTAATGCAGATCAACAAGCTACAGAGGCTACAAATCTTCGAGATAAGATAGGTGGTAGAGAAGCTGATGACTCCATTCATGCAAAGAAGGAAGCTATCGAAGGAAAAGTAAAAAAAATCATAGATGACATTACTAAACTACAATCAAAAGTAAGTAGTCTTGGAACAAGTATAGAAGCAAAATTTGATAACTATATTTCTAAGAAGCTTGAAGAGAGCATGGCTCGTTTTGTAGATAATCCAGATGCTGAAGTTGATATAGACAATGCCTCAAGTACTCAAGAAAAAGTAAAACTTTGGGCTTCTGAATCTGTTACAGAAAACATCAATGAAACTCTTCGCGAATTCGATCGTGGCCTCGACAAAGTCATCCTTCGAGTAAACTTCCGAAAAGAAATGGCAAAAAACTTAGAAGGGATGGATAAGATATTGCCTGAAGATAAAAATAGAATAGGATCAGCTCTAGAAAATCAGCTCGCTCGTCTAGAAGGAGATATCGAAGGAAATAGCGAAATGACTGTTGATCAGCTTAAAGCAAATATGAGCATACTTCATGAAATAACGAAGTATGGAAATATGCGGAATGCTTGTACGAATAAAGGAGCAAACTCATTACAGAATAGGAAACTCATTCCAGAACACTCTATCGCCTACCCTCCTACAGCCCAGAATAACTTCACTTACTTCGAGTACTGGATTGAAGGAGATGTCCTCCACTGTATCGATACTAATGGTGCTATTCAGCAAATGAACCCATTCAAAGAGGAAGCTTTTGATTCTAATCCATGGGAAGTCGTTTACAATCCCTTGAAGAGTCCAAAAGTAAGAAGTCCAAAATTAAGTGATATGTATACTGATGAAGTCATCTCTAAAAACACTCCAAAGTCATCTGCTCTAAACAAAGAACAACGTACGCAGATGATCCTCAATGGGATGAAAGAACGGACCATCATCAAGGCTTCTGACAGAAACTTTAATGGTATGCCAGCTGCTGAAAGATCTAGATTAGAAGGAATGCTGAGAAATAAATTAAATCAATTGAAGGCTTCTCAAAAAGAAGCTTATCTTAAAAATCCTGGATCAGACTCTAGTTTCCAACCTGTTGTAGATACCTTTGCTTATGCGGGTTCTGATCAGTTTACTACTGTCGTAAACGATGTGAGTAGTACATTTTCGACTGTAAAAAGAGGAATTAATTATAGCCCTGCAAAAGCTGTCAAAAAAGCAGTAAAAAACAAAACAACATCAAAAACTGAAACAGCCAAAAAAACTCCTTTTTCAAAAGAGCTCAAGGCTACGATGAGTCCTAAAAAAATAGCTTTGAGTGGTAAGCAGATAAATAAAGATATTGTTGTAGCAGACTTAAAAGAGTCTGGTAAGAATGTCGAAAGGCAAGTCGTCGATTCTACTGGAAAAGAAATTCCTTACCTAGAAATAAAGAACAACAAGATAGTGGTCAAAAAAGGAGTGGATCTCAACATTCCAGAAGGAGCAATAGTAATTCGTATGCAAGCTCGAGAAAAGAATGCTCAAAAACCAAATGAATGGGTACAGTCTCGCGAGTATACTTTTAAGAATGAAAATCCTCAAAACGCACTGAAAGGTATCAAAGCAAGGTCAGAAGAACTAAAGAGAGGAACACTCCTTGGAGACGATAAAATAGCTATCACAAGTTATCAAAAAGATCTGCCTCAAGGCTTCACTGTAGAGAGTATAAAAGAGAACGTAACGAGTAGTCATAAGGTAGGGCCAGTTGCCATTTCATCAAAAGACTTCAAAGTAAAAGACAATCAACTTTTCTATGTCGGAATTGGTATTGCACAAAATACTACAATCAGTATGAGTCTAATGGTTAAAGATGCTCAAGGAGATAAACATCAAATCGATTATCAATTCATAACAGTTGCACCAGAAGCTCTTAAAGATAATGATATTTCATTAGAGAACTCAGAGAAGGTAGGTGGAGTTTCAGTGGTGACAGTCGAAAAAGGAGCATATAAGAAGAGTGATAAACCTCAAAGCATAGAAGGTGTCAAAATACAGAAACCAAGTCATGCAGAGATTGACATTACAAGAATTCAAGAGTTAAGATCTACAGCTCCCCTTACTGATAATGGAAAGCCTATCGTAGAGCTAAATTATTCAGGAGAGCTAATATTAAAGGCAGGCCATAGCCTAAAGGTAGGTAAATATACCCTTAATATAACCAGTAATACTTATGGAGTAGAAAACACGAACCATAAAGTTATCTTTGAAATAAAGGACAAGCCAAAAAATTATGCAAAAAAATATCAATTTGATGCTCCGAATTCAGATGTTGAAAGAAAAAATACTGATATGGGAGAAAAACTCTACTCTGCTTGGACAGACGAAGAAGAGTACGGCAAAATAAAAAGACTACTATCAGGTTTCTCAAGTTCAGAAGAAAAAGTATCTACCTTCACAATAGGGACTATTGATAAAAATCAAGGACGGTACTTTGTACACAACAACGGCTTCACAACAAAAATAAATGTAAATGGTGACAAGTATGAAGTAGAAACCGGTGGGCCAAATGGACTTATTAAAACTTCATTTGATAATTCGGAAAGCGGTATCAGAGAGACAATAGCAACTGCTGTGAGTATAAATAAGCTACTTGATCTGACACTTAATGAACTAAAACTCGATTCACTGTCCAAATATGATAAGGATGGGAAAAAAGGTGAGTTTGTTTCTAATGACATGTACATAGATGTCAATGATAATACAGGAGCATTAGATATTACAGATACTACGATTTGGTCTCCTCCAAGTGAAATTAAAGACTCTCAAAGAGACAACATCACTAAGCTATTGAATGGAGCATTAAAAGATATCCTTGGCACATCTAAGGAAGCTAGCACACGTACCTTGGATGAGAGGTTTGAAGCAGGAAGATCACTACAAGTAAAAAGTCCAGATAAAATAATCTCAGGTAAAAATGCTGAAATAAGTTTGAAAAATTTAGATGGTGATTATATCTATAGCTTTTCAGCTAATAGGATAAACTGGTATCAAGTAAAAGAAACTGATGGAGCTTTGAAAATCACAATACCTAAAGAAGATATGGATAGTGTAGGTAATGCTGAAAAAATTGTTAAAGGTATGCAGACCTATGTCCGTTTGACAGTTTCAGCACTTCCTAAAGACAAGAATAATCAACTACGACCAAAACTAATTCAAATAGATATTCCTTTTGAAGAGCCATACTTAAGTAATAGACTAGGTGCTAACAAATTCAAAATTACTGAAAATAACTCGACAGCTAGTGCCGTTGAATATGAATTAGCAACAAATACAAGTTTAGATGATAAAAAAGAAGGGAGTGAAGATTTTGCAATTTATAAAGATTCACATATGGATGGTAGCCTGCTCATTTATGACAAAAATGACGATGGAAATTTCATAGCAAAAATAGTTATAAACGAAAAAGGACAACCTTCAGCTGAATTTTATCCTAACTACAAGGACGTATACAAATCTACTCTCAATGTAGATCTGCTGAAAATATCAAGAAAATAAGCTTTCTAGATTAAAGTCCCATCGACAGGAAATTTTGCACAGAGCTCTTTCACTTCAGCAGCTACTTTATGGTGTAGATCTTCATCATCTATATTTGAGAGTACTTGATGCATCCATTCCCCTACTTGTAGCATCTCAGCTTCTTTGAAGCCTCGAGTCGTGACCGCTGGAGATCCTAGTCTGATACCAGATGGATCCATTGGAGAACGTTTTTCGTAAGGTACGGTATTCTTATTCAAAGTAATCTCAGCTCTATCGAGAGCTTCTTGAGCTTGTTTACCTGTAAGTCCTTTATTGGTCAGGTCTACGAGGATCAAGTGATTATCAGTCCCACCTGAGACGAGATCGTAGTCATACTCGAGGAGTTTTTCAGCGAGTGCTTTTGCATTCTTGATGACCTGCTCACCGTATTCTTTGAATTCTGGTTTGAGAGCTTCGGCAAAACAAATCGCTTTACTCGCAGTCGTCTGGTCGTGAGGTCCTCCTTGAAATCCTGGGAAGACAGCTCTGTTGATCGCTTTTTCGTGTTCTTTTTTAGCCATAATGATAGCTGATCGAGGCCCTCTAAGTGTCTTATGAGTAGTGGTCATCACGACGTCGAAGTGAGGTACTGGGCTTTCGATGACACCAGCAGCTACGAGTCCACCGACATGAGACATATCTGCGAATGAGTACGCTCCTACTTTTTTGGCAATATCTGCAAACCTCTTCCAGTCAAGGTTTCGTGAGTATGCAGAGAATCCTGCGACAATCATTTTTGGTTTATGCTCCATTGCGAGTCGTTCTACCTCATCCATATCGATTATTCCTTCTTCATTCACCATATAAGGGATCCAATCATAAGCTTTCCCGCTAAATGAGATAGGCAGTCCATGAGTGATATGACCACCATGGTCAAGCTTCATCCCCATGACCTTGTCTCCAAACTCTAGCAATGCAAAGTAAATAGCAGCATTTGCAGGTGATCCTGAGTAAGGCTGTACGTTGACGTATTCACATCCAAAGAGTTCTTTAGCTCGATCTATAGCCAGCTCTTCAATAGTATCGATGTTTTGTTGACCTCCATAGTATCTCTTCCTTGGATATCCTTCTGAATACTTATTCGTAAGGATAGATCCATTGGCTTCTAAAATAGCAGCAGAAACGTAGTTTTCTGAAGGGATGAGTTCAATACCATCTCGTTGTCTCTTACATTCTGCAATGATTGCTTTATAGATTTCTAAGTCCTGAGCTTGGATGTGGTCAAACATACTTGGAGGAATGAAAAAATAGAGGACTTACAATATGCAGCATGTTTGGAGATTTTTCAATTTAATAATTTCATTTTCATTTTTACCAACATACAGATTCTCCGAGGAATCGAAGGAGACTCCTTAATCAATCTACACATTAACTAAACATTAAGTATGCATTCAAAAATCTTTTTTTGACCTTTCTTTCGAATAGAATACATGAAATTACAATTACAATGAACTATGAAACAAGGCTGGACCTACATTCTCACGAATAAGCATAATAGTGTTTTTTACACTGGCATGACCAGTGACATATACAGAAGGATTTGGGAACACAAAACAAAATCAAACCCAGAATCATTCAGTGCTAGATACAATACAAACAAGCTTGTCTATTGTGAGCACACTGAAGATATACGTGATGCCATAGAATGGGAGATGAAAATAAAAGGAAAAAGCAGGAGGAATAAAAAATTACTCATTCAAAGAAACAATCCTGAATGGATAGATCTTGCAGTCGATTGGTTTGAGTAGTTAAGGAGACTCTTTCGGTAAACTCAGAGATTCTAAGCTGGTCCAGTATGTCTGATACGAGTTGACCCATATCTCTTCTCCCCGTCAACGCATTCCCGTCGCTGTAGCACCCGTATATCGGTTAAACTATCTCAGTAAATATATGAATTATGGATCCTGTCTTCAAAGACAAAAAAATAGCGATTGTATGTGATTGGCTTACCAATATGGGAGGAGCTGAGAAAGTTATTTTGAGCTTTCATAAACTCTTCCCTGAAGCCGATATTTTTACGACTTTGTATGACAAACAGAGAATGAAGGGTTTTGAAAATGCGACGATCTTCACCTCATTCCTCCAATCAATCCCCTATTCACAAAAGAAGCATCCTTGGTTTCTTAACGCTATGCCTCTAGCGGTTGAGAGCTTTGATTTGAACAAATATGACATCGTCATTAGCTCATCGCATTCGGTAGCTAAGGGAGTCATTACCAAACCTGAGACAATACATTTCAGCTACTGTCATACTCCTATGCGCTACGCTTGGGAACCTTGGGAGCTCAACTATCGGCTGAAAAAATTCCCTCAGTTCCTCCACAACAGTATTAAGAAAAAAATCCACAAGCTCCGTATCTGGGATCGTCTTTGTGCTGATCGTGTAGACCACTTCATAGTGAACTCAAACTATATCGCGCAAAGAGTCCAAAAGTATTATCGTAGAGATTCGAAGGTGATCCATCCGCCTATAGAAACATCAAACTTCAGCATATCTGAGAAAGAAGACTACTTCTTGATGGTAGGACGTCTCATTTCATATAAGAAATTTGATCTGGTCATCGAAGCTTTCAATAAAAATGGCAAAAAACTCAAGATAGCTGGTACAGGCCCAGATGAAACAAAGCTTAAAAAGCTCGCGAACAAAAATGTAGATTTTTTAGGTAGGGTTTCAGATGAAGAGCTAAAGAAACTCTACTCAGGCTGCCAAGCGATGATCTTCCCTCAGCTCGAGGACTTCGGGATCACTCCAGTAGAATGTATGGCCAGTGGTCGACCCGTGATTGCCTACTCTCAAGGAGGAGCTAAAGATACGGTAGTAGATCATAAGACAGGACTCTTCTTTCATAAACAAAACATCGATAGCCTTGATGAAGCTCTTCAAAAGTTTGAAAAAATGGACTGGGATTCATCTGCAATCCGTCAACACTCTCAAAGTTTCTCAGAAGAACGCTTTCATAACGAACTCATAGATTTCATTAAAGAAAAGGTCTCATGAAAAAGCTAAAAAAAATCTTTTTGAGTCTTGTCCTAGTAAGCTTCTTTTCTGTAAATCTTATTTCAGCTTCAGCTCAAGAGGAAACAACACCAGGAGATGTAATAGAATCTGAGACACAAGTCTTAGTTGATCTCCAAAAAAAGCAGAATACTCTGAAAGAGAGAGTTGCTGAATTAGAAAAAAAGCAAAAAGACAAAAAAACGCCTCTTTCTGATGAGGAAAAAGAAGAACTAAAGACTAAAAAATCAGATATAGACTTCTTTGAAACAACTATTGCTGTTAAAAAAATAGAAATAAAGTATGACAATCTTTTAAAGGCCAATGATAAAAAAAATAAAGAAATTCAGGATGAAATAAAAATTTGTGAAGAAATATGTCCAGAAAAAGATATTCTTTTACTAAGAAAGAAGGCTAATGAAATTTATGATAGTTACCTTGTAGCGAAAGGAGACATTGAAAAATGTAAAGCTGATGAAGCTTGTGATGGTATAGAGCTCCAGACCTCTCCTGAAGAGTATGCAGAAATAGAAAAGGATCTGACTGATGTTTTAAGAGAAATAACCACTATCGAAATCGATCTTAATAGAAGAGCCACTTTCGATGTCTCTGACATCTTCAGTACAAACTATGTCCCTGGTAAAAACAATGAATCTCAAAAAGACGTCCAAACTGTTGTAAATACCATTGCCAATTGGATGATTACTTTAGTTGCGAGTTTAGCTGTGACGACGCTTATCATAGGAGGAGGGTTGATGATCATCTCTGGAGGAGACGAGTCTCGTCTCGAAACAGGTAAAACCATCTTTACCTATTCCTTGATAGGAATTATCGTTACCTTGATGGCTTTTGGGATTATTAGTTTCATTCAGTCTATCTTTTATTCTTAGATACGGAGTACTTCTCAGTTCGCCTATCCTTCATTTTTATTCATTCATTCCATTGAACATGTTCAAGAAAATCACTACACTAGCAGTCCTTACTTTAACTCTAACTGCTTGCTCTATGACTTCATCTGTAATCACAAACGAAGGAACACCTACGATAGTCACCGTTGATATCCAAGAAAATGGAGATCAAAATCCTACTCTTACCATGCACACCAATTATGGAGACATCGTGACTGAAATCTACCAAAATGAAGTGCCTGAGATGGCAAAGAACTTCCTAGAACTTTCAAAGGCAGGAAACTATGATGACGTTCCTTTCCACCGTATTATCCCTGGATTCGTAGTCCAAGGAGGTGATTTCACTGCTAAAAATGGTACTGGAGGTCATAGCTACCTCGGCCCAGATAACGAACTCGATGGTGAATACGACGAAGCAGTTTCTTCAAACCTTAGAGGAACTCTCTCATATGCAAACCGAGGTCCTAATACAAATGGAAGTCAGTTCTTCATCAACTTAGCTGATAACTCTAACCTAGATCACGATAAAGAACCTCTTAGCAGCCAACATCCAGTATTTGGTAAAGTGATAGAAGGTATGGATATCGTTGATAAGATAGCTGAGCAGTAGAAAGGCATCCCAACACAAATAGAAAGAATAGGTTCATAGTGGATCTATTCTTTTTTTATTCCAAAGCAGCCCTCACCTCCTAGGAGAGGTTTGTGAACCATGGTGAGCAAGGAGTGGTTCAGTCCTGCAAAGCTTTGTAACCACGCTAAGTAAGCAAGGAGTGGTTTAAACATTTTCGATTAATCAACCACTCCCTTTTCGCTTTGCTCTTTCCCTCTCCTAGAAGGAGAGGCTCTAAGGCAACTAAGAAAATTAACTAAAGGTTAAACTTAGCGTATAAATACTCGACTCTTGATTCATCTAAATATAATCTCTCTTTTTTAGTCTTAAGAAAGGTATTGAAATCGAGTAACAATTACAATAATGGTTGGAGTAGTCTCATTCAAAGACGACGAGACCTCAGGAAGACAATGACTAAATCTGAAAGACTCCTCTGGAAAAGGATACGAGCAAAAAGAATAGAAGGATTACAATTTAGGAGACAGCATGGGATTAATAACTTTATTGTTGATTTTTGTCATGAGAAATCAAGAACCGTCATTGAAGTAGATGGAGGAATTCATTTCTCTATAGAAACTAAAGAACATGATAGCTGGAGAAGTGGCATTCTAGAATCATGGGGATATAGCGTGATAAGATTCTCAAATATAGAGGTGTACACAGACACTCCATTAGTAATAAAGAAAATACTAAAACACATTCAAGAAAAATCTCAGCCCTCTCCTCCTAGCAGAGCTTTGTGAGCCATGGCGAACAAGGAGTGATTCACTCCAATCAAGCTGTGTAAGCAGTAGTCATCAAGCAGTGTTTTATCCTATTAAGCAGCACTTAAATTCCCACACAAGTACCCGATACCATGAGGAGCTTCATAGGAAGTTTTTTCCCATTGAACATCTTTCTCTAAGGCATTCGATATTCCTAATCCCATAGAAAGAGGTTTGTAGAGATCCTCCCCTACTTCTTGTATTTCAAATGGGTCCACATTCATATAGCTCTGCCAGTTTCCAGCGTGCAGATACTTTTGTATCTGTTCATCATAATTTTGAGCTATCGGGACATAGCCAGCAACCGAATCTTTATTAAGCGTATGTGAAAGTTGACCTGATATCACGACCCCTATTGGATCCTTATCAGCTGCAATAGCTCTACTGATCAAACTTCCGTATTCGTAGTGTGCTTGAGAACCTTCCAGAGAGACGCCCACTACTACTATCCTAGGTACTACATATCCTAATCTCTTTATCATATCAACTAAGAGTAAAGCAGGCAGTGCTAAACTATTTGTAGATATCAAATGGGTATGCCTACCATATTCATGCAGGCTTTTTTGGATATAGTGAGCCAAAGACTTATCAAAAAAACATCTGAAATTCCCTTCAGGTGATCCATATTCAAAAAAACTTGCTTCATACTCTGGTCCCTCAGGCACTTGAAAAGTCACTCCTTCTGGGTGTATACCTCCATGTGACTGAATGATGACTATTGTAGAAGGTTTGTCAGACAAAAGTTTCTCTAGTTCTTTTTTATAGCTTTGGTAAGTTTCAGAGTCTTTAGTCCACTCTCCCTTATCCTTGTAGCAAGACAGAAACTCTGGAGGATGAGGCAGTACAGTTATTTTTTTTGTTAGCATAAGCATTACTAAAAAACCCTGCACTCTCGTACAGGGACAATCTCTATTAATTTTTGACTTGCTCTACAATTCCTTTGAAAGCTTCTGGATGATGGATAGCCATTTCAGAAAGAACTTTTCTGTTTACGATGACTTGCTTCTTAAAGAGAGCGTTTATAAATCGACTGTAGTTCATCCCAAGAGGTCGAACTGCTGCATTGATACGAGTATTCCAAAGCTTTCGAAAGCTTCGTTTCTTTAAACGACGATCTCTGTAAGCATTGATACCAGACTTCATAACCGCCTGATTGGCCCACTTCCATACTCTAGATCTTCCTGATCGAAATCCTTTAGCGAGACTTAATGTTTTTTTATGACGAGCGTGAGCTGCAACTCCTCTTTTTACACGTGACATAGTTCTTGTGAATTAATGATTGATTATATACCGTTTGGCAAAGCTCTTTTTATAGCTTTTGCATGAGTCTTTGGAGTGACTATACTACTTCCAGCCTTCCCTAGCCTTTTTTGACCAGAAGATTTCTGTTGTAGGAGATGTTTCCGAGCCGCCTTCATGACTTTTATTTTCCCAGTACCAGTTTTTCTTATTCTGCTTTTAGCAGCAGATCTTGTTTTACTTTTTCCTGGGGAACCTTTTTGAGCTTTTTTCATTCTAATTATAATAAGTGATATGAATGTTCGTATTTTCTTAGTCTTGTTTAGAACCTGACTTTTTTGGAGAGAGTACCATTACTGTCTGGTATCCAGAATGCTTTGGTTGACTATCAATCTCAGCATAATCTTCAAGGTCCTTTGCAAACTCAAACATTTTTTCTTTTCCTAGTGCTTTATGTACCAATTCTCTTCCTCGGAAGATAATTACTACCTTCACAAGATTTCTTTCTCCAAGGAACTTAATAGCCTGTTTTCTTTTTACTTCTAGGTCGTGTTCTCCAGTATTCAATCCAATACGTACTCCTTTTACTTCAGTTTTCTTCGTATTCTTCTTTTGCTGTTGATCTTGTTTCTTGAGCTTATAGAGATACTTCCCATAATCCATGAGTTTACAAACGGGTGGATTTGCTTTGGGAGATACTTCTACGAGATCTGTTTCTCTTTCTTCAGCAAGTGAAAGTGCTTTTTCTATTGGCATTAAGCCGAGTTGCTCCATATCATCTCCGATAACTCGGACCGCTAGGGCGCGTATTTCATTATTCTTGCGAAGTGTTTTCAAGAGTTTAGGAGTGTTTATAGATCTGTACTCTACACTTTGAGCTGTATGAGCTCAGTAAAGCCTGAAAATTGTAGACAAAGAGCGTGATAAAGTCAACTGCTTAACGCAGTAAATAGTCAATTGCAGCCTCTTTTTGTTTATCAATACCTTCTATAAATTCCGCAAAATCCATTTCCAATATCTCATCAGGCTCCAAACCTTCCCCTTCAATACTTCTTTTCAGTGGAGTCAACCATTCAGCAATGGTAATACGTAATGCAGATTTATCAAAAAATGGGTGTATCTCTTGTACTGAGCCCTTTCCAAAGGTCTGCGTGCCGATCACATACGCAAGATCATAGTCTTGCAGAGCTCCTGCAACTATTTCTGAAGCAGAGGCAGAAGATTCGTTCACTAAAACAACCACTTTCCCTGAATATTGGAATCCAAGATCTTTTGTATTTCTAGTCTGAATACCTGATTGATCCTTTATATAGACTGCTGGCTTATCTTCACCCATGAAATAAGAAAGAATCTCAACTGCTGCATCTAAGAAACCTCCTCCATTAAATCTCATATCGAGAATCAAATATTCTATATTTTCTTGTTCTAATTCCCTCAAAGCAGTGAGTAACTCTGCCGAAACTTGTTCGGTAAAAGAAGAAAGTTTTACATGTGCTACTTTCTGAGTATTCACTTCTTCTATTGCATATTCAACAGCTTCAATGTGGATAGAATCTCTTATTATAGAGATCTCATCTTGAGAAAAATCTTCTTCACGTATGACCGTTAAGACGACCTGAGTGCCTCTTGGGCCTCTTATTTTTGTGACAATATCAAAGAGATTAGAAACCGTCCCTAAGCTCTCTCCATCAACCTTGATA
The DNA here is from genome assembly GCA_964352145.1 of uncultured Candidatus Peribacteria bacterium. GTDB lineage: Bacteria > Patescibacteriota > Gracilibacteria > JAUYGZ01 > JAUYGZ01 > CAYGQA01. The sequence continues at coordinate 3,995 of CAYGQA010000001.1, read as the reverse complement.
ATTGAATCTCCTGGTCTTATACCGGCCTTTTGTGCAGGACTATTTGGAAGAGGTGAAACGACCGTTACCACACCTTCTATAAGTTTTAACTCTGCTCCAATGCCTTCTAAATCTCCTTGAAGTGAAGTCATAAATGCATCTGTTTCACTTGGAGTCATGTAGCTAGAATGTCTATCTCCCAAAGAATTCACAAGACCTTTAGCTAATCCATGCTTCAAAGCTTCATCATCAAGTTCATCTATTCTCAAGTAGTTCTTTTCGATTGATTGCCATACAGCATTTGCTGCACTCAAATCTAATCCTGAGCTGGCATCACTCTGCACAGTAGACTGTTGTCCAAGTCTAAAGCTTAAAAATAAAGCAGGAATGATAAGCCAGACGATATAAGAACGTGAATGTTTCATAGAAGTGTATTATCCATCAAGGGCTACAGTTTACTCGACTTTTCTTATAGCGGATATCTTTTTCGCAGTTCCAGACTTGTCGAATGTCACAAAAACTGCATTAAATTGCATTCTTCCTCTTTTTTCAAGCTCATGACTGACTGAGAGCTGAGTCATGATCTTTTTTAAAATGAACTTATTCTTCACACCAATACAAGAGTCTAAAGAGCCATTCATTCCAGTATCAGTCTGATAAGCTGTTCCTTTTGCAGTAATATCGATATCTGAGGTCGGTATATGAGTATGAGTACCTACCAATCCTGAAACCCTACCATCTAAGTAAGCCTTTAGAGCATACTTTTCGCTTGTTGCTTCAGCATGGAAGTCAAAAAAGCTCACATCATAATCATCTTCAGTATAGTGATCTAGCATACTGTCAGCAGTTTCAAATGGTGAGTGAACCATCTGCTTCATAAAAGTCTGTCCTAATAAGGACACCAAGAGTAAGCGTTTACCAGTACGTGGAGAAGTCACGATCAGTGATCGATCCCCAGGAGCAGCCTCAGGGAAATTAGCAGGAACGGCCAATGGAAACTGCCTTTTTTCAAGGAGATCAAAACCTTCAGGATTGGAAAAAATATGATTCCCTCCTGTAAAAGCATCTACACCAAGCTTCATCATCTCTTTTACGGTAGAGGCAGTGAAACCTTTACCACCAGCAATATTCTCTGCATTCGCAATCACCCAATCAGGCTTTTTTTCTTTAATAATATTCGGCAGATACTTCTCTACAGTCTTTCTACCTGGCCTACCGACGATGTCACCTAAGAAGAGGAGTTTCATATGCTTTAGACTTGATTCCGACTTATCATAACGTATTATGTCTGAGCTCAATAGTCATTCTGACTTTTTTGGGTATACGGGTTGATAGCTCAGTTGGTAGAGCAACGGCCTCTTAAGCCGCTGGTCCCGAGTTCGAGTCTCGGTCAACCCACCATAAACAATCAAATCAATCTACATAATCAAGCGGGACGAGAAGCCTGTCCTGAGAGTTTTAGTAAAAAAGCGTGAGGAAGTCCCAGTCAACCCACCATTTTAAATCAATTAAAATATTCTAAGACGAGAAGCTTATCCTGGGCTTTTACAAATCAAGGGAATCCCTATCAATCCATAAATCAGTCTGAAAACAAAAAATATTATCTCTTTTAATGAAAGGGGGGGTAAATAAATGCAAACATAATATAAATGTCTACTAATATTGACATAAATTAAAAAAACATTATAATAAATACAATAATATCATCTTATGAAGAAAAGAAATCTCGATAGAAGAAAAAGATTAACAGAAGAAAAAGATCAACTAAAGCTGAGAAAGAAAAGAAATAAACAACAAATTCGTATTCAAAATTGGCTAAAAGATAAAAGAAATGCCTTAGTTGCAATAACGAGACGTAATGAAGATCAATCTCTTTCACGTTCAATGGGCTTTGTCATAGACCACTTAGAAACTGGTCATGAAGTCATCTGTACTGCAAAGCATGTCTTCGGTAAAGAGAAGAATTTGGAGTCATATCATATTCATCAAGGGATAAATGGTGAATTGGAGCTAGCAATGCATCATCCTAGTCCTCTTAACGCACCTACTGATTTAGATATTTCCTTTCTTATAAGTTCAGTTAGAAATGAAAAAAGCCTTCTGCTTGATGCATCGCACTATGGTAAATGGACTGCTCCTTCAATTTCACAAGAAAACACTCAAAGCTTTCTTTTTAATACCAAAAACATCATTGGGACTTCGAGATCAGCAATTTTTGACGTCATGAGACAAGCACAAAAACCATATCCACATGGATTAAAGCTCTGGAGCAAGTATGAGAATAGAGTTGTTGAATTGAGAGCAGATGATTACGAAGGCCTTCCAAAACTAAAAGAAGAAGGATACTTAGAATACGGACTCTTGCAGATGTTTTCTACTCCTGGGTGCTCAGGCAGTCCAATATGGGATGAAGATCTTAGGCTCATAGGGATGAATACACGAGGAAATGATCTTTCTAATAAGAAAGATAATGGAGATCTCTTAGCATACGTCTATAATCAGGATCTTCAAGATACATATCAATCATTACTTCCCCAGATTAAAGATATTTGTTCTTTAGATTCAAAACGATAGTTCTAGAAAACATCAAGTACCATAAATCCTTTCATTCACGTACACTGAGTTGGATTACTTATGTATATGAAAAAGAAAACGAAAAGACGCATTAAGCGTATCAGTCTCATTGTCATCTCTAGTCTTGTCTTAGGGATACTCTTGATGGTCTACAATATCCTAGGTCCTTATCGAAGCTTCTTTTGGAATGTTCCCTACTTAGCGGGATTCTTTGGAAATCAAACATACTTAGTGCTCCTACAAAACAATAATGAGTTAAGGCCTGCAGGTGGCTTCATCACTGCAGTAGCTGAGGTAAATATGCTCTTTGGCGTTCCAGACATTCAGGTCTTTGATTCTTATCAAGTCCCTAATCCGAGACCCAAAATTGCAGCTCCAGAGCCTTTTGAATATTTCATCGGACAAAATGATCCTTTCTTCGCTGGCTGGACATTACGTGATGCAAATTTCTCTCCTGATTTTTCAGTAAGTGCTCAGAACGTCATAAACCTGTATCAAACCGCATACCCAGAGAAAGAAATAGATGGGGTGCTAGCTCTCGACTTTGCAGTGATTGAAGCCCTTCTTGATGCATATGGTCCTGTCAGTATTGAAGATGTTACGTTTACTAAAGAAAATTTTTTCATCAAAAGTCAAAGAATCTCTAAAGACATCGACACACATAACGAGCAAGAGCTGAGTAATAGAAAGAATGTGCTGAAGCCTTTTACCTCCACACTGGTGAAAAAAATAGTAGGAGCTCCTATTCAATGGGGAAAACTGATGGAAGAGATGCATAAACTCACTGAAGAGAAACATATCCAAGTCTATAGCTCTGCTGCATCGCTCCAAACAAAACTCGAAAGAGAAGGCCAAAGTCCACGTATGCTCCATACATCATCAGAAAGTGATTACCTACACGTAAACGTGGCAAATATAGGTGGGCGAAAAGCAGATCGATATGTCACAAAAGAGATAAAATACACCGCTGATTTTTCTGATCCAAACAATGAAAAGTCCAAACTAGAAATACGCTTTAATCACCTTGGCAGTTATAATATCCAGTCAGATATCTACCAAGCGTATCTGCGGATATACACTCCTGTAGGCAGTGATTTAATCAGTGCCAGTGGTACCGATCTGCGATCATCTGTGGAGCTATCAGATCTCAACTTAACGGTATTTGCAGATTACATCCGGCTGAAGCCTGGAGAAACAAAATCCATCTTTTACGAATACAAGTTGCCTGAAACGATTATTCCAGAAAACTATCAACTAGAGCTGGTGAAGCAGGCTGGAATACAAAGTCAGTATTGGCAAGTAGCTGTGAAGCAACAAAATGATAGTGGTATGCAAAACCTCTTTTTAGATCCAAGAACAAATGAAATGGACATCAGAGAAAATCTCGCACTTTGGCGAGGAAAGCTTGATACTGATCAAAAATTTCATGTCATGAAGAGTGT